>JAAYAC010000046.1 GCA_012719535.1 Syntrophomonadaceae bacterium
AGATTAACCAGGGTCGACACCAAATCTTCATCCGATAATGGTTTACACCCTTTCAGGCTGAAGAGCAGGTCGCGGTAGTTGCTTTTCCCGATTGGGCCTCCATATTGGGCGCAATAAGCTGCAAGTACGGGGCGTTGGCAGGCCATGGCTTCCAGGGCACTTCTGCCGCAGGCCAGCAGCAAATAGGAGGCCGCCAGATACGGCCTTACATCAAGTTTGCGCCCTACCACCTGAATATTGAGATTGGGGATACTGTTAACCGCTGCCCGGCTCTCCTCCTGTATCCGGGTGGTCCACGGACCGTCGCCGACGATTAATATGTTTAATCCTCCTAACTGCTTGACAACCGCCGGAGTGCAGCGAAGGAGTTGAAGCAGGGTTAGTTCTTTGCCATCCCCCAGGCGGCTGGTAGTACATATGGTGAACCACTCGGGATGCAGGCCCAGGCCGACTTTCCGCTCTGAGTCGGGGGGGAGGGGAGAAAAGGCGTTGACATCGATTCCGTTGCGGATGACACATACTTTTTCCGGGTGAGCCGCCGCATCTAAAAGGAGGGCGGCAACATCCAGGTCAACCGCGATAACCCGGCTGACCAGGGCACTAACTTGGTACCCCAGCGGGGACCGGTCGAGCGCATAATCGTAAGAGCCGTGGACCGTAATAATAAACGGTTTCTGAAGTTGATGGGCGACCTGGTACCCTCTCATGATGGCGCTAAACGGGTGAGCGTGTACGATATCTGGAGCAAAATCCTTGACATCGTTAACAGGGTCATTGGACCACTGAACGTAACGAAAGCATCCGTTCGTGGCATCGATTTGTGCCAGCAGTTCCGGGTAGGCGGCATTGGTTGTCAGCAACACCCGGTGTCCCCTGCGGATAAGTTGGTTGGCAAAAGAGATTATATGGGTTTCAACGCCACCCAGTTCGAAGCGGTCCGCGAAGAAAGCGATATTCACGATGGTTTTCCTTCCCTTTCTTGGTAAATGGAAGCGGCTAATCCGTATTCAGCCAGTAGTCGGGATAATCAGGGCCCATCACATTATCAGGGGCGTGGCCAAAATCCAATGATACCTTCCCGCACTCTGATGCCATAACCGAGAACATGATGACCGCATTACCCCCTGCGGAGACCAAAGACCAGGCATGGGGAATGCGAAGCATGGCCTCAATACATGAATCCAACTCTTCCGAGCTGTTGATGGGTACCGCGCCTGGCACCGTGACGCCTAATTTTGCCTGAAGAAGGGCGGCAAAACGTTCTGCCGGGCGGCCTACCGGTAAAGGGGGATAGCTGCAAATTAAGTCTACGAAAGGTTTATCCATAGGCATGTAAATACTATTAAATGCATAACAAATCAATTTTGGATGGAAGGCTTGCATAATCTGCTGCCAACAATTCAATCCCCATAGTATCACGCCCCGCTGAGTTCGATCAGTTATGTTTGGAAATGTTTCTTAAGGATTTCTCTAATGGCTTCGCATCTGTTGTCCCATGTATTGGACCTTGCAATCGCGCGGGCTTGTTCGGATATTCTCCTCGCTCCATTAGCGTCCTGGAGCAATCGTATAACGGTAGCGCAATGACGACTGAACTCCTCGTGGTCGCGACCGATCCATACGGAGTTAGGGAATGCTTGCACTTCGGGTATGTCGGTGGAGACAACCGGTTTTCCCGCCGCCAGGTACTCCCACATCTTTATGGGGTTGGCGCTTTCGGTAATCTCATTCTTTAAGAAGGGAATTAGCATTACGTCCAGGCCCTGAAGGTAGAACGGCAGCAATGCATAGTCCTTTATGCCCAGCCAGTGAATGTTGGGGCGTTCGGGTACGGCCAGTCCGTGCTGCTTGGGGCCAATCAGGACGATATTCCATTCGGGGTTGCGGGCCGCCAAATAGTCAATGAGACCAAAATCAATCCATTCGTATATGGCTCCCACAAAACCCAGGCGCGGGTGGGTGATGTTTTTGTACTCATCTGTCTCGCCGGCAAAACTCCCACACCGGGCAAAGTGATCGAAATCAGCGGCGTTAGGGACCAGGTAAACCGCCGGGTTAAACCGGGATTTTTGGTCGTACAGGGCTTGAGCTGAAACTAGAACTACGTCGGCCATGGTCACCAACTTCTGCTCCGCCTCATCGATATGGGGGTAAGACCAGCTAAAAGCGCGGAAGCTATCGATGCAGTCATACAAGAGATTTTGCTTTTCGTATTGCTCCAGCAGGGATGCTGCTAGCGGGTCATAAACCCAAATCAGCCTCAGCTCGGGCCGGAAAAATGAAAGCAGTTTATCCAACTGAGCTTTGAGCAACGGTACGTTCAGGCTCCTGAGCTCACAGCGGTCCAATTCCGGGTAGCTAGCTGCAGATATCTCCAATGGAGTGAAAACTCTTAGGGAGTCACTGACAGTTTCCAGTCGGTTGCCCAGGCACACCTCGTAAGTGCACGATTCGGAGAAATCATTCCATCCGATTTCCCTGGCAGAAACCGGAAAAGGGGGATTCACGTACAGGACTTCGTATTGTTTACTCAAACGAGACATGATTTGCTGGGGGCGTTGCCATAGAAAACCCCATCGGGTGGATGAGATACACACGATCTGCCTGGCCGGCTCCGAAATAAAATGGTTGTCAGGGGTGGACAATCAGATCACCTCCGTTTAGAGACGTTGGAAGGCGGCTATCACCTGCTCGGCCCGCAGTCGATAGTTATGCTTGGAGTGAACTTCGTACATGGCCTGCCAGGCCAAATCGTTGCGTGTCTTCTGGTCCATTCCCAGGATCATGTTCACAGTCCTGAGGGTCTCTTCCGTATCCTTAACCTGAAATATCAGGTCTCCGAACAGGCGCTGCTGGGCTTTGGTGTGATGGGCTACATATAACCCGCCGCCGCAAGCCAGGGCTTCATAAGGCCTCATGGAAGTTTGGGTTTCGGACGTGTCGTCGCAGTTCATGCCGAGTATGATTTTGGCCGAACTGTATAAAGAGGGCAGTTCTTCATAAGGTAGAAGCCCTGCATGTACGCCGGGATAATCTAACAGGTTGATGGGTCTGGTCGGGTCATCCCACCACAGTCCCCAAACCTTGATGTCATACCCGCGTTCAATCAGGGGCAACAAAAACCACTCCGTTTTGTCGTATCTGGATGAGTAGTTGGTAGCTACCAGCACTATATCATGCTGGTACTCCTGCTTGGGGTCGGTACGATGGTGAAACTCCGGATTACAGCCAAAGAGAAGCAATTCAGCTTTCTTACCGATGGCCTGGTACCGGGGGATGCATTCCACGGTGGTAGTAAAAATGTAGTCAACGTATCGTGCATAGTGCATGGACAGATATTCGGTAGACACGGGGTCTTCAATGGCCCAATAGAGGTGGGGGATACCATGGCGGATGGCCGCTTCACAGATGGTCTTGATATCAAACCCCGGGTGGCCTTCGGTAAAGATAAAATCGGGGCGAAATTTCTCAATTGCCCGGTTGAATCTCTTCAACTGTTCTTCCACCGGTTGGCCCCACATGCGTTCCGACTCACCTTGAATAACTTTGACTTCATGGCCTGACTGAATGAACCCGGCGGCCAGCCCGAACCTGATTAAAGGTGACTCATTGGAAAAAAGAACTCTCATGAAGATACCCCTTTATTGGAAACAGATGTTATGAAAGAACTAGCAATGAACGTACTGGTCGATGCAAATAATGGCCGGAGAACACAAATTGCCGATGACAAAATCAATGTTCAGGGTGGCCATGACCTCAGTGGGAGTGGTCGAAATGTTGCTGCAGGTAGCAGTATTACTAATTGAAGGGTTCTGATTGCAGCATGTTTTCAGTCCCTGCGATAAGACAACCGACCCCGGTTGATCGCTTATAACACAGATGTCTTCCAGGATGGCTCCGTTGTTAATGTACAGGTATGTGACAATCACGGTGTACAGGAACGACAGGGTGGGTGGATTGGCCTGGGTATCCACCAATGGCGAATAAACCAGAGCCAGGCACTGGCTTCCGGGTCCAACCGGCGTATGCCTCGGGGTACAGTGGACCATGGTTGAAAATGATGCCGATATTTGCGTCAATTCATCTGCACAAAGCTTTATTATAGCCAATAGAATAACCTCCGTTTCGGGTAGTGTCACTGTTATTACATTCTACTGGCTATTCTCTTCGAGTGTTACAGTATGGGAAGAGAAAGTTCATAAAGTGGTGTTGCCTGCAGATATCTGGCATATTAGCGGTAGTTATACGTATTGCTGGTAAATGCGCTCCAATTGAGTAGTGGCTTCGTCCAAATCATGATAGCATCTGATTACTTCCAATCCCTGTTCTGCCACATTCTTTCGGTAGACTTCGTTATTTGCCAGGTCTATGAGCTGGCTAGTTAATTCCTCGTCCGAAATCCATGCATACCCGCGCCGGTGAAGAAAGATGTCATGATGGTTGTTACTATCTATCACTCCCGCGTAGCCGAAGGCATTGGCCGTAAACACCGGACGCTGACAGGCCATTGCCTCCAGGGCCGCTCTTCCACAGGCCATCACTAGATCGGCCATGCCCAGGAATTTTCTGACGTCGAGCTGTCTGCCTGTCAGATTGACCCGCAGGTTTCGGGCCATTTTCATGGTCTCGGTGGCTTTATCTCTAATATGCGTGATCCAGGGTCCGTCGCCGACGATAACGATATTTAGTCCCCCCAACCGTGAAGATAATTCCGGTGCACAACGTAAGAGTTGGAGTATGGAAGTTTCTTTGTTATCTCCCAAACGGCTTACCACCACAATGGTGAACCATTTTTCCTCCAGATCCAGTTCAAGCCGGGCAGCCTGATCCAAAGGGAGAGGGTGAAAGG
This sequence comes from Syntrophomonadaceae bacterium, assembly GCA_012719535.1. Taxonomy (GTDB): domain Bacteria; phylum Bacillota; class Syntrophomonadia; order Syntrophomonadales; family Syntrophothermaceae; genus JAAYAC01. The sequence continues at coordinate 4,850 of JAAYAC010000046.1, forward strand.
TGGTCAGGTCGATACAGTTGCGTATGATCGATACCTTTTCCGGATGAGCAACACAGTTTAGGAGCAGGCTGGCGACCCCCATGTCAGCAGCAATAATTCTGCACACATCCCGGCTTACCTCCCAGCCCAATGGGGAACGGTCCAGGCCGAAATCATACAGGCCGTGCATGGAAACAATTAGTGGTTTTCCAAGTTCTCGAGCCACCATATAACCTTTGACTATAGAGGTAAAGGGATGAGCATGGATTATGTCGGGGCAAAACTGCCTAACATCATCGGTCGGATTATCCTGTGACCAGTTCACATGCTGAAAAGACTCATGCCCATGTACGAAGTAGTCTAGCAGCTCCTGGTATGCAGCTCCGGAATATAGAAGGATGTGATGCCCTCTCCTCAGCAGTTCACTGGCAAACGAGAGTATGTGAGTCTCCACCCCTCCCAATTCCAGGCGATCGGCAAATAGCGCAATTCTCATAAGTTTGTCACTCCTAACCATGCAATTAACCTGCATATCTTTACATTACATAGTAATCAGAAATCTGAGATGGGTGACGGTATTTACCAAAAACCGAGAAGAGAGGCGAGAATCAGTTGAGGGTCATTTAGTGTGAATGGACGGGTAGGGCGGTAGAGCGCTCCGGTCCTGAGAGATTGATTTTTCCGGCCAGGAGGTGCACACCGCCGCCAACCAGGGTTTACCCGCTAGCGTTGTTGGGTGTTATCTTTCATGATCCATGGTCATAAATTCTGGAGTCTCCTTGCAGATCAATTGTCCGGACAAGTGAGTGCTGAGCCTCGCCGGGCATACCAAGAAAACCCCACTCCAACTGGAGTGGGGTCAAGGATAGAAATAGATCTAACACCTTTTCGCAACTATTTGTGCCTGAAAGTACGGCAACAGGTTCCCTCCGATGACTTAACCCGGAGATCACCGCTTGACTCAACCTCGATACCGTCTGCATGACATTCAAAGTCCTGGTTATAATGGCACTCCTCGCACATACATTTCAATACCTTGGACATGTTAACTTGAACCTCCTTTCTTTGGGCGACTTCTGCAGGCCCGATACCGTGGTTAACTGCTTTTCTTCGTTAACCTCCGGCACCACCGTGCGGCGCCGACGTTGCAGGCGAGGTGCGCTGTTCTCGCGTCTCAAGTCCAGTACTTCTTCGGCGCGCACGTAACCCACTTTGTTTCATCTAGGAGTATTTTTCCCCTTATCGGGTGTTCCATACCAGCTAATAAGAGCACACAAATGGTAATATGATATTAGTACCGGAGACCTTTATGAACCTTGTCGGGTTACCTTTTACCAGGGAAATCAACGCGGAGATGCTACTAAATCAAGGAGGGAAATTCATTGCGGTTGCAGGAGGTTGGAATCATTCACTCACCCTATCTCACCCGCAAGGATGCTCCGCGGCAGGGGCACCTGTCGGTGGAGAAGTGTGTCATAGAGGTCTACGAGGATTTCGCTCCCGCCCTGTACAAGATAGAAAATTATGAACACCTGGTTATTCTATACTGGTTGCACCAGGGCACCCGTGAAACCCTACAGGTTTACCCCCGGGGCAAAGGTGACTTAAAGGGAGTATTCGCTACCCGCTCACCCGACCGTCCCAACCCCATCGGGCTGTCGGTGGTCAAACTCATCGCCATAGAAGGACGTTTCCTTACCGTAGTGGGTCTTGACGCCATCGATCACACTCCCTTGCTGGATATTAAGCCCGCCCTGGACTAAACCTTTTCAGGGCCTTGCCATTCAGGTAGTCGCAACGGCATCCCTGGCGGCTATTGCGCTCGGTCATGCACTCCACAATCATATCCCTGATCTTCCACCAGCTGGTCCCCCAGTTGCAAAACAGGGTGTTCTCCTCGGGTGCCCGGCCGATAAGGCGCTGGATCACCACCCCCGGATGAAGATACTCCAGAAAAGTCACTACGCGCTGGACATACTCCTCCAGGGGTATCATTCGTACCTCGCCCCGGAGATACAGCTCACCCAACCGGGTGTTGGCCGGAACGTACAGGGCGTGAAGCTTAACATACTGAATCCCGAGAGCGGATAGCAGCTTGGCGTTTTCTATGACATCAAGCTCGTCGTCACCGGGAAGGTTCAAGATGAGGTGGGCACAAACCGCAAAGCCGCGTCGGTGGGTACGAAGCACCGCATCAACAAACTCGGCCAGGGTATGCCCACGGTTAACACTCGCCAGCGTATGGTAGTTGACCGTTTGCAGGCCCAGTTCAATATCGATCTCCAGCTCGTGCCCCGAAGCCAGCTTCGCCAAGCAATCCAGGTAGTCATCGTTTATGCAGTCTGGCCGGGTCGAAATAGACAGACCCACCACACCCGGAGTCTCGATGGCCACCCGCATGTTTTCCTCGAACAGTTCCAATGGCAGGTAAGTATTGGTAAAGGACTGAAAATAGGCAATGTACTTGTGGGCCCGGTAGTGCTTTCCGATGTATGCCATGTTACGCTCCAGTTGTTTCCGTACCGGCAGGCTGGCCGGCAGGGCTTCATAACCGGCTCCTTCCGCGCCGCAGTATATACAGCCTCCCCATCCCAGGTTTCCATCCCGGTTGGGACAGGTACCACCCAGGTTAACCGGCAGTTTATAAACCCTTGTCCCGAACTTCTCGATCAGGTGCTGTGAATAGGCATTATACCTCATCTTAATCCGGTCACCGCTCTTTAACGGACAGCATCTTGTCGCCGACCTTGATTTTGTCCACCACTTCCATCCCCTGGACTACTTTGCCGAACACTGCATACTGCCCGTCCAGCCAGGGGGCATCCTTCTTAAGTATATAGAACTGCGACCCGGCCGAATTGGGGTCCTCGCCCCTGGCCATCGCTACCGCACCGCGCACGTTTTTCAACTCGGGGTTAGTTTCCAAGGGAATCGTCCACCCCGGACCACCTCTTCCGTTGCCCTGAGGGTCGCCTCCCTGTATAACCCAATCCTCAACCCGGTGAAAGGTCAGGCCGTTGTAAAATCCTGATTTGACAAGCTTGGCAAAATTGTCGGTAGTTACCGGCATAAGTTTTGGATAAATCTCTAACACGATGTTGCCTCTACTCGTCTCAATGGTAACCTGACGAGAGGTATTGACATCAGGCTGCCCGTTGGCCCCGAAGGATATGGCCACGGCAATAAGAACAAACAACGCCATAATAGTCCCGATGGCAATTTTCTTGGTCTTCTCGTCGGCTAACAGCGGCTTCCTCTTTTGGTCCCGGGTTCTTAAGGACTTGTTTTTCATCGTCTTACTGCCCCCCTTTAACTCGCTTTCCGACTAGTATTATAGCATAATTCTAGTTGGACCCCATTTGCAGCCTAACCTCTGACAACCAACTTGCTGTGCCATTTCGCTTCCCGGGGAATAAAATCAAAGGCTGGTTGCTTGACGTGATGGGAGTTGATAATATGCATAAAAAATTGCGAAATAAACGGTCTTGATGTCAGGGTGGGAGGAAAAGTTAACATTATAGGAAATAGAACCCCTTTCCCCCTTTAAAAGTGGACTTCAAAAGGGGTATAATTGAACTCAAGAAAGGTGAATGTGTTCACAATCCCAAAGGAAGTGGAGACACAAACAAGCAAATTTTTTTACGGGTCGTTGTGAACACTTTCACATGTACGCTGCACAATTTGAGGGGAGGGTTTTTAGATGCGAACCGGTATAGTAAAGGATGCAATCGTTGACGAATGGTGGCAGTATTTCCTTGGCCAAGAGGACGGGTCTCCAGCCCCGCTTTCTCTTGAAGAAGAAAACGAGCATTGGAGAATCGCCTATCTTGAAAGCCCGGCCAGGAACGATGAGTGGGTCAATACCTACTTGGATTGGCTTGACGAACTGTACGGACC
>JAAYAC010000007.1 GCA_012719535.1 Syntrophomonadaceae bacterium
GATTTGAACCGGCAATAATCACAGGCCCGGCGCCCCTTTTTCCGGTAGGGTGCTATGCCCACCTCCCCGGCCAGGATTTCCCCGCCGGCTCCGGCCAGGATATGATGCAGGTGGCAGCGCAACCGGGCAAACTGTTCCCGGGTTACCACCTTGGAACCGGCCTTGAACTCCCCGTCCTTTTTTATGCCCACCGGAATAACTTGCGAATCCCCGTCGATACTCCGGTCCATCAGGTTGACCAGTTCCCTCTCGCCCAGCACCATCCCATTTAGCTTAAAGGCTTTGCGTTTTTCTCGTTCAATTGCCTCGCGGCTCATTGGCGCCCGGGCCCGGATGACCGGGTTCTGAATGCTGAAGTACAACATCCCCGCCGGCACAGCCTCTCCGTCCAACAACCTCCGGGCATTGGACAGGACCACGTCCAGGTATACCAGCAACTGTAGTCTGAGCCCGTGGTAGATGTCGTCCAGGCTGATCCCCACTGTCCCCGACTTGTAATCGATTACCCGCAGGTAAACCTCATCCCCCCACCGGGCCTGGTCAATGCGGTCGATCCTTCCTATCAGCTGCAGGCTCGCTTCATCCCTGACCGCCAACCGGAGCGGCTCGAGTTCACCGGGGTACCCGAACCCCACCTCCAGTTTTAACGGGCGGAAACTGCCGCAACAAGTGTGGTCAACCAGGGCCAGGGCCGTGGTTTCAACCACCCTTTGCAGCTTGCGGGTAAAGTAGCGCTGCCGCTGTGAACTCATCAATATCTCGTTCTGCAAGTGGGGTACCAGGTGTGCCATGATTTCTTCTACCAGTTCCCGGCACTTCTGTACCGTTACCTCTTCCCAGGCCAGTCCTTCTTGCTCCAACCGTTCCACGAACATCTTCAGGGCTGCATGAAAAAACCGACCCAGGTCCACGGGCCGCACCCGGGAGGTTGGCCGTTCCCGGGCCCGCAAACCGTATCTCACGAAATGCCCGAAGGGGCAGGCTATGAACTGTTCCAGTTGGGTAATCCCGGCACGCAGGGAGGTGCCGTACAGGTTGCGCCGGGTTGCCGGTTGCAGGCGGTTCTCGCGGTTTTCCCGGAATATACCGGCCACCACTTGCCGGGTCAGGGCGGGGGCGTTCCTCACCAACCAGTTATATGCTCCCCCCCACAGGGGGCTGAAGCTGGAACCGGTTTTGGCTTCCCGCAACCGGCCGGTCAAATAGGAAAGTGCCCGGGAGGGGTGGGCAATGAATTCGAGATCCTTATCCCCTCCCTCCGGTTCCAGCGGACAGATGGTTGCTGGCAGGTGCGGGAAAAGCGTCTTCAGGTCTTCCACCAGCGTTGATGGGTTGAGCCCGTTTCCCTCCTGGTCGGCCAGAGCATAACTGATCCAGAGATACTCGCTGGCCCGGGTAAAGCCCTGGTAGGCCAGGTACTGCTCGTCAAAAAGGCTGCGCTTGCCACCGGGAGCAAGCTGCAGGCCACCCGCTTGCAGGAGCTCCCGTTCACTGTCTGTCAGCAACCCTTCTCCTGACGGGCGGGCCGGTAATACCCCATCATTTACACCCAAAAGAAAGTTGGCCCGTACATCGGGGTTGCGGGAACGGTCCAGCGAACCGACAAATACCTGGTCCAGCCCCGGGGGAATAAGTCCCAGCCGCAGGTTTTCCAATCCAGCTTCCAACACCCGGCCGTACTCTTCCAGCGTTAACGGCTGTTCCCCCAGAGCTTCTACCATCTCGTCCAGCAGCAACAGGACCTGATTGTATATCTGGGCGTGTTCCCGGGCCTTGTCCAGTTGCCCGCTCTCCCTGGCTTCACCACTCCATTTCTCCAGTTGTTCCTTGACCCCCAGGCCGGTGAGCAAGTGGTAGATAGCCTCGCTGATGCCCCTGGCGGTGGTGTTTTCCCGGACCGACCTGTCGAAGGCTGCCAGGGCTGGGACAACCTTGGCCCTGATGCCGTTAATCCGGTCCAGCTCCTCCGCCTGTTCGGGCGAAACATCTTCATCTTCGCCCAGCGAATAGCGGCGCCGGTATTCCCAGGGCCTTCCGTCGGTCCAACGGTTTCCCCTTATACCGTGGGCCAGGACGTAGTTTTCCAGCTCATCTACTTCCTCCCGCGCTACAGGCACCAGGTCTGTTTTCAAGTAGCGGAAAACGGGATCATAAGCCCAGCCACTTGCCACTGTTTCTAGAGCCGACCGGAGCAGCTCGATGAGGGGATGATGCAAAACCGGCCGCTTGTGGTCGATGAAACAGGGAATACCGTGGTCGTCAAAAACCCTGGTCACCAGGTCCGCATAGAGGGAGATATCCCTCACCAAAACTGATATCTCCCGCCACCGGTATCCCCTGTCCCGCGACAGGGCGATGATTTCCCGGGCGGCACCCTCTACCTCCGCGTGGCGGTTGTGGGCTGCCACCAGCCTGAGTCCATCCGTGTTCTGAGCCCAGGCCCGGCGGGGCCAGCAGAATAAGTACTCTTCTATATGGCTGAGAACGGGATTGGCGGCAAAACGGTGCGGCCCGCTTCGCTCGAGTACCAGCATCTCCTCAACCTCCACTCCCGCCTGGCGGGCCAGGTCCAGCAGGGTATCATGGGTCTGATGGGTACAGTAGAAAAGCTCCTGTTCGTCGAGCGGCTTGCCCAGTACTGTACTATCACAGCATAGCACCACGTTAACCCTGGTGCTCACTGTTAACAACCCCCGCAAAACCCTGAATTCCTGAGGAGTAAAACTGCTAAAACCGTCCACCCACACCTCTGCGTCCCGGCAGAGGCTCGACCCGGGCAGGCGGCTGGCTAGCAGGTCGAGATAATCATCGGGAGCGATGAAGCGGCCGGCCAGGAACTGGTCGAAACTGGCATAAATAAGTGACATGTCCTCCAGCTTGCCGCGCAGGAGGGCATATTCCGGACCCAAAGCGGCCGCCAGAGCTGTCAACTGCTGTGGGGTGACACAATATGTTTTCAATTCCGCCAGGGCGTGGGCCAGGCTGTCGGCGAAATTGGGCTGCCTGGCCGCCCGGTGAAAGACTTTGAGCTGGGTCATTTTCTCTTCTAGCAGTTTGCGCAGGACCATTCTTTTGCCAGTTTCCCGCAGGTGCGGGCGGGCTGCTCCCCCTGCCTCTTGTAGCACCCTCCAGGCCAGGCGGCGGAAACTCAAGACATGAGCGCGCATGGACCCTGCCAGGCCGGGGAGGCTGGCCAGAGTTCTTTCCATCTGAAAGGTGGCCTGTTCGGGAACCAACAGTATGATACCCGGACCCCGAGGCCGGGCCAATAGTTCTTTATGTATTGCAGATAGGCAGTACCTGGTTTTCCCCGTCCCGGCACGGCCTACTATAAACCTGAGACTCACGGAACCTCCCTCCTTACCGGGTGAAGCGGTTTCCAGCAGTGCACCGGCGGCTCAAACCCGGCGGTGAGAATATGACCATTTTTCACCTTCCCCCCGGGGAGCGGCGTCCTTGAATTTGTAGACCTCCGCATCGGTAAGGTCGGCCAAATGCAGAAGCTTGGCCTCCAGGAATTGGGGACGCTTGGGCGACTGCCATTCATATTCACCATGGTGGCTAGCTATCATGTGTAGCACCTGGGTGCGCAGGTATGGTTCAACTCCGCCCACCCTGTCCATAAGTTCCCCCGCCATCTCAATACCCATGATAATATGCCCCAGCAGTTTTCCTTCGTCGGTGTACTCGATACCGGGGGTAAAATCCATTTCCCTGACCTTGCCCATGTCGTGCACCAGGGCCCCCAGCAAAAGAAGCTCGCGATCGATGCCCTCGTACAATTCGGCGACCCGCAACGCTACCCGGGCAACCCCCAAGGTGTGCTCGAGCAGGCCCCCGGTATAGTTGTGGTGGTGGTACTGGGCAGCCGGGGCCCGGCAAAAGCGAGGATACCATTCCGAATCAAGAAAAGCCAGGGCTACCCTCTGCAGGGGGCCGGGTCGCATATTCTGCACCATCTCTACCAGTTCCCGCCTCATTTCTTCAACCGGGCGGCTGGACATGGCAACAAAATCGGCCGGGTCGAATTCTCCCTCCCTGGGCGCCCGCAAGGCGGTCACCCTTAGTTGGAGGCTGTCCCGAAACGAAAATACTTCTCCGGTAACGTAAACCACCCTGCCCTGGTGACAAACCTGCAGCAGGTTCTCAGCGTTCTCCCATACCCTGCCTTCCATTTCCCCGGAACGGTCAGCCACCACCAGGTGCAGGTAGCGCCCCGGCTTGTTGCGGAAATCCATTAATCTTCTTTCCCTAACCAGGAAAACGCTCCCCACTTTGTCCCCTTCTTTGAGATCACTTATAAACTGCTTCATCTTGCTTCTCCTTTCACCCGCCTCCAATCCTAGAACATATGTTCTGTAAATATCCTAACATTAATTTCGGAACTGGAGAAGAGGGTTTTGCCATAAAATTATTACAACGTAGTCGCCCGGTCTTATCAAATGACTTCTGCCTGTTTATGGCAATAAAAAAGCAGTTGAGAACAACTGCCGGAGAGTATTTTACATGTTTTGCATAACTTCTATAAAAGCCTGCAAGATATCGGTGTCCGTAATGATTCCTACCAGTTCGTCTCCGTCCATCACCGGCAGCCCGCTGATTTTGTTATCCTTGAGTAATAAAGCGGCAAATACTATGTCGTCGTCAGGGCTCACCGTTAGAGGATTCTTGCTCATCACCCATTCCACCGGAGCTTCGGGAATAATGCCCGGTTGCCGCAAAGCTTTCTCGATATCATGTTGCACCAGCATACCCACCAAAGCCCCGTTATTCACCACGGGTAGTCGCCGGAAGTCGTTTTCCTTCATTATCTGCAGGGCTTCGCTCAAGCGGTTACGCGGGCTTACCGTAACGACCCGGGATGTCATTCTGTCTCTTACTCTCACCCAATCTCCCCTCCCCTTTGCCTGTTACTTCTATTGTAACGGCCCCTAGAACCGGAAGCAAGGGGACGTTCTTTTTGCTTCCTTGGCTGGTATCTGGCATAATACATGATGAGAGAAAACTTTAGAGTGTGAGGACATATGGCAAGACCGGCAAGGCAGCGCAGTCAAAGCGGGACCTACCACATTGTGATGAGAGGAATCAACCGGCAGGATATCTTCTATGACGAAGAGGATTATCAACACTTTCTGGAGATTATTGAACGGGTGAAAAGTGACAGGTTCGAAGTGTTCGGGTATTGCCTGATGAGCAACCATGTCCACCTGCTCATACATGAGAAAAGTGAGGAGATTTCTCAAATAATGAAACGCATCGGTAGCAGTTATACATGGTGGTATAACCGAAGGTATGAGAGAACTGGCCACCTGTTCCAAGGCCGTTATGGGAGTGAATGCGTTGAAGATGACCGATACTTATTGGCCGTAATCAGATACATTCATCAAAACCCGGCTAAAGCAGGTATAGTAAGTAAGGCGGAAGACTATCGCTGGAGCAGCATCCACGCGTATCTAGGCAGGTATGAATACCCAAAAGGGCTAACCGATGTCGACTTCATATTAGGGCTTTTCGCCCCAGAGCGGGCAAGAGCAATCCGCAGGTTTAGGGACTACATGAAAACAGAAACCCAGGAAACATGCCTGGATAATGAAGTCAAGCCAAGAAAGACCGACGACGAAGTGAAGCAAGAGATTGAAACGATATTGGACGGCACACCTGTGTCAGCTCTACAAAGCATGGAGAAAACCAAGCGTGATGAGCTACTCAGACGGATCAAGGCCATTGAAGGGGCCACCCAGCGGCAAATTGCCCGGGTAACTGGATTGAGTCAAAACGTCGTCTTTAAGGCGTGATCAGGAAGCAAAAACGTCCCCTTGCTTCCTGACGAGGGCGTTGACTACTTCCGAGTCAAAATGGGTTCCGGCTTTTCTCTGAAGTTCCGCAAGTGCTTCTTCCCTGTTCATGGCTCGGCGGTAAACCCGGTCGGTAGTCATGGCATCATAAGCGTCCGCCACTGCCAGGATCCGGGACAGCAGGGGAATCTCCTCTCCCTTCAACCCCCGGGGGTAACCGCTGCCGTCCCACCGTTCATGGTGGCACAGGATGTACTCGGCAATAGAAGCCAACTCCGGCGTATTCTGGGCAATGCGGTAGCCAATTTCCGGGTGTTTTCTCATCTCCTCCCATTCTTTCTCTGTCAACGGGCCGGGTTTTAGTAGAACACTCTCGCTGATGGCCACCTTGCCGATATCGTGGAGCACTGTCAAAAGCTCCAGTTCATCCAGCTGTTTTTCGGTAAGCCCCAACTCCTTTCCTATCTCCCGGCATAAGCCTGCTAATCTTGTGGCATGCTCTTCTGTCTCCGTGCTTTTTTCAAAGAGGGTGGCCTTCAGGGTGGAGATGACCGCATTTCGGTAACTCTTGCCCTCTAGAAGCTTGTGGCGGTACATCCATTCCTCTGCTTCCTTCAGAACCTGCCAGATGTTTTCTTCAGCCTGGTTCTTGGTGGCATAACCGAGAGCTATGCTCACCTTAATGGGGCCACCACTGTCCAAAGTGCACCTGTCTTTTATTCTTCTTACAATTTCTTCTACCGCTTTCGTATCGGTCCGGGGCAGCAAGATAACGAATTCGTCCCCGCCCCAGCGGGCGATAATATCCTCCCGGCGGCAGTTTGCTTTTATTATTTCCGCCGCTTTCTGCAAAAGAAGATCCCCTGCCCTATGGCCGAAGGCGTCATTAATCAACTTCAATCCGTTGAGGTCCCCCATAATAATAGAAATAGGCAGCTGGCGGGTTGTATTGAGCCGCCTGATTTCTTCTTCCATAAACCTGTAGTTGTAGAGCCCAGTAAGGTTATCGTGGTAGCTCAAATAGAGGATTTCTTCTTCAGACTTCTTGCGCAGAATATAGCCGGAAATAAGCTCTGCGGCCATCTGCAGCAAATCAACGTCCGCTTTACTCCATTCCCTGTGTTGCCGGCAGTCATCAAAACCGATAAAACCGTAGTATTCTTCTTTCACATATACCGGCAGCACCAACAGGGATTTGATCTCCTGGGGCCTTAAGATTTCTTTGGTCGCTTCGTCGCTAATATCTTCAATATCCCGGTAATTAATTACTTCCCTTTTTTTCAGTCTATCCATCCACCAGGTAAATTCAGCCTCAGGGATTTCCTGCAGGTTTTCTTTCTGGAACGTTATACCGGGTGCCGTCCACTCAAAAGTGTTGCTCATCGTCCCTTTTCCACGGTCCGCTTCAAAGAGGTAGGCCCGGCTTGCCCCTGTACCCTCACCCATGAGCCGCAGAGATTCCGTCAAAAACACTTCAAGGCTTTCTTCCTGCAAAGCCAGTTGAGAAACGCCACCGATCATTTTTTCATATGCCAGTCTCTTCTTCAGCTCTGCGTCGGCCTTTTTTTGCAGGGTAATATCCTTGCAGAAGCCAACCAGGTATTTTACCGCCCCATTTTCCAGCACCGGCGTCAGGGTAGTAAGCCAGGTCCTCCGTCCTGCAGGAAGATCCAGGGTTTCCTCATAGGTCCAGGGCCTTTTACTGTCGGCACACCTTTGGTAATGGGCGGTAATGGCTTCACCGGTTTCTCTTCCGGCTACTTCAACCGGGGTTTTGCCTTTTATATCCTCCAGGCTGAATCCTGTCAATCTCTGGTGGGCCTCATTGTTCCTTATGTAGCGAAATTCGCCGTCTTCCCTCCTGACCAGGAACATGGCGTCCTGGGCACCATTGAACACCATTTCCAGCTCTGTGGACAGCTCCTCAATCCTTTCCTTCTGGGCTTCCAGCGTCTTTATGCGCCGCATTTCTTCGGTGATTTCCTGAAATAGGGCCACAAAGTAATGTCTGGCGGGATAATAGGCGGCTATTCTGTACCAGCGCTGCAAAGGCTCTACATACTGGCGGAACTCATACCTTTCGCCGGTTGGGGTCACCATGCTGTAAAAGGTTGCCCAGTCAAAGCTACCCGTACCGGATAACACTTCCGAGACCCTTTTCCCAAGGATAGTTTCTCTGTTCAAGCCAGTTATTTCTTCAAAGGCGGAGTTGACGTCCAAGAAGACATAATCTTCCGGTTCTCCTTGTCCCCCGTACACCACCTCGTGGAAAGCATAGCCAAAGGGAGATTTCACAAGTATATCCCGGTAAATCGATCCTTCCATCAGCTCAGTTTCCTCTTCCCCATAACCTCATTTATGATAGAAAAGTATATCACATTGAGGGAAGCAAGGGGACGTTCTTCTTGCTTCCTCCCCTTGCTTCCTTATACCGCCCGGTTGATGCGTTGTTTTCGTTTTTGTACTGCTTTTTCGTAAAGGTTAAGGTATTTAACTGCCGAGGTGTTCCAGGAAAAGTCCATGGACATTCCCCGGCGCATCAGTTGCGCCCACGCCGCCGGGTCATCGTAATACAGCCTTATGGCTCGGGTGATGGCATCCAGCAGGGCCTCCGGGGTATAATCCGTGAAGGTGAAACCATTTCCCCGGGCAGGTTCAGCAGTGAAGTCGGTTATGGTGTCGCTGAGGCCTCCGGTAGCCCTTACTACCGGAATAGTCCCGTAAGCCAGGCTGATGAGCTGTCCCAGCCCGCATGGCTCGAATCTGGAGGGCATTAGGAAAATATCCGCTCCGGCATAAATTTTCTGAGCCAGCGTGCTGTCAAAACCCAGGTTGATGGAGACCCGGGCGGGATGTTTTACTTTAACGTCGGCAAACAGTTTTTCAAAATAGTCGTCGCCGGTCCCCAGCAACACAAACTGAGCCCCCATCTGTAAAATGTGTTCTATAACTTCGGCCACCAAGTCCAATCCTTTTTGCCCTACCAGGCGGCTGATAAGGCCAACCACGGGCACATCACCCACGACCAGGTTTAGCTCCTTTTGCAGGCCGTACTTGTTGTATCTTTTTCTTTCCAGGGTATTCCGGTCATAATTCTCATAGAGCCGCCGATCGGTTGCCGGGTTGTATTCATCATAGTCGATACCATTGATGATGCCGTAAAGGTCCAGGGCTCTTTTTCTCAGTAAACCGTCCAATCCTTCTCCCAGTTCACGGGTCTGGATCTCCATAGCATACTTCGCGCTCACCGTATTGATCAGGTCGGCGTACAGGAGCCCGGCTTTCATGAAGTTTACCTCGCCATAAAACTCCAGTTCTTCCGGAGTAAAGTACTTGTCCTCCAGGCCCAGGTTTTTGAGTATGGATTTGTTAAAACGACCCTGGTACTGCAGGTTGTGGATGGTAAAAACCGTGGCTATTCCCCGGTAAAAGGGCTCATCCATGAATCTTACTTTTAAAAACAGCGGTATCAAGGCGGTATGCCAGTCGTTACAGTGAATTACGTCCGGTTGAAATCCCAGGTAAGGCAGCATGGCCAGTACACTTTTACAGAAAAAGTTGAACCGTTCCCCCTCATCTACGTAGCAGTACATATGGTCCCGGTAGAAGAACTTGTAATTGTCGACTAGGTAAACCGGTATTTCCTGCTCACCGGCTTTGATACTGGCATTTCTGATAATGGCGGTCTCCAGGTGGCCATCCATGGGAACGGGGAGGTCCGTCAGGTATCTTCCCTCGGTAATTTGCTTGTAATGGGGTATGACCACCCTTACATCGTGCCCCAGTTTGGCCAGGGCCTTGGGAAGAGAGCCAACCACGTCAGCCAGGCCGCCCGTCTTGGCAAAGGGAACCATCTCGGAAGCAGCAATCAGTATTTTCATCACTTATCTCCCTTCTGTGGATAGACCGGCAAAAACCTAATGGGGTCTCAGTTCAGGTGGCTTGCTTTCCCGCAGGTACCTGGCAGCCATTTCCGGTGGTGTAGGGTTGATAAAGTAGTCGGTCCCGAACTCAAATCCAGCCATACGGGTTAAACGGGGCAAAATTTCGATATGCCAGTGATACCCGGAATCGGCGGCCGTATTCACCGGCGAAGTATGCACGATGAGGTTATAGGGCGGGTTACCCAGGGCACGAGCCAACCTTTCTATGACTTCCCGTAGTAGCCAGGCGAGACTCTTGATTTCGTACTCGCTGATGGCTCCGAAGTCCTCGCGATGGCGTTTAGGAATAATCCAGGTTTCAAAGGGAAAACGGGATGCATGTGGACAAAAAGCTACGAAATGCTCGGCCTCCAAGACCATTCTCTCCCGAGCATACTTTTCCTGGCTTACCATGTCACAGAATATGCACCGGCCGGTTTCCTCCCGGTAAGGCCGGATCCCGTGGGCCAGTTCATCCTCAATGGACTTTGGCACCCGGGGGGTCGCAATTAACTGACAGTGGGTATGCTCGATGGAAGCTCCACCTTCCAGGCCATGGTTCTTGAAGATCTGGATATACCTGATGCGGGGGTCTTTGCGCAGATCGCAGTACCGGTCTCGCCACATACGAATTATCTCTTCAACTTGCTCCACCGGGTGCTCCTCAAAGTCCACCAGGTGACGGGGGGTTTCGATAATTACCTCGTGAGCGCCCACACCGCTCATGGTTTGGTAGATACCCTGGTGTTTTTCCGCTAACAGGTCGTCGATGGTTAGAGCCGGGTACTTGTTGGGTACGGTTCGCACCCACCACCCCGGCGAGTTTTTGGCCGTCCCGTGCAGCCGGTAAGCCCAGATTTCCGGAGGAGTCTCTTCTTCATGACCTCCGCAAAAAGGGCAGGCGGTGTGGCGCCGCTCTTCCCGGGGAACACGAAAGTCGTGTGGTCTCTTGACCCTTTCCGCTGCAATGATCACCCACTGGTCGGTTACCGGATTCCGCCTGAGTTCGGGCATACTATTACCTCCGTCTGCAATTATTAACCGGGAACCGTCACGACCTCCCTTGAGGCCGAGTAAGAACACAGAATTCCACAATTTCAGGCCTGACCCTATTTTGAGTAGAAGAAGATAATAATATGCTTGTGTTTTAATCCTCTTCCTGGCAGATCTGCTTGATCTTCTCCACACAAAAATCGGTTAACGATTCGGCCACCTCCTGGGAAAAACCCTCCGTATAGATGCGGCATACCGGTCTTTCTTCATCGGGAAGGATCAAACTCCACCCGTTAGGACTTTCCAGGCGAACCCCTTCCATGTAATTCTGACTCGCCTCCCTGGCCCCACCCTCGGCCAGTTTACGGATAACTCTGCCTTTATACTCCCAAGGTACCGCTATTTCTCGCTTGTGATAGTTGAAGTCGGGCAGGGTATCAATTACAGTGGTCAGGTCAACATCTTCCTGGGAAAGATACTCCAGGAGCCTGAGAGCTGCATATAGCCCGTCGGCATACAGCTGAAACTGTTCCTGTTCGCCTCCGTTCAGCAGTTCCTCCATGAAATCGTTTAGCCCGGTCTTGGTGCGGACAACCCTTTTCCCTGAGGTGCGCACCAAGTTTTCCGCAGCTACCGGCATGTTTACCGGCATATATACCGTCTGAAAACGGTGGCCGAACACTCCCGATAACAGGGCTAGGAACTTCTCATCCCGGACCACCCGGCCCCTCCGGTCTGCCAGCGCCAGCTTTTGACCGCTGTCATATTAAAACAAACCAAGGTCCGATTCTCGGCTGGCAGTCATCCCGGCAACCATTTCAACTCCTTCTTCGCCGGCAGCCGTACCGGTGTGTGGCCTACGCCGCTGCCATGAATCAAGCCGGGTGATATGGCATCCAAGATCATTCAACAAGAATAGCAGGTGAGCGGAGAGCCATCCGTCCTCCGCCGCCATTACCACGGTAAAACGGCGTCTTTTAATTCGGTCGATTTCCACCCGGGCAAGAAGACTGGTCAGGTATGAGGAAGTTATCTCAGGCAGAACCTGGGCGGCATGCACTTCATCCGGCATTACCTGCCTGAACTCTTCCCGGCTGTACAGGTTCTCAATCTTACGTTCATCACGCTTCGGTACATCGGCCCCGGTCCCATTAACCACTATTACATTGAATATCCCTGCACCGGGCAGCAAACGTATATAGACCCCGTACTTTTGCAGGCTGGCTACGGCATGGCGGAAGGCAGGCAGTATCAGCCGACCGGCGTCCAGAACCTGGACTCCGGTTGATAACAAGCCGCAAGTGAGGGCATTCTGGAGCAAGCGGCTGGCGGAAGAATCATCGTGTCCTACGACCAGTTGCGCGGAAATCGGCAGGAATGTCCCCAGAGCCCTTCCTATACGGGCACATTTCTCCGGCGTGAGCTCACGATTTAGCCCTCCTTTAATACCCCCTCGCTTGAACAAGTTTTTCTGCACTCGCGGTGACCATATAACGCTGTCGGAAACAACCCGGCCCTCTTCGATATGTTTGTGCGGCCATATCTTGACCTGCGGCTTGATTACCGCTTCCGCTTCCACAGTTGTATCGTCGCTGATGACTGCCCCCTCGAAAACCTTGACTTTTTTGTCGATTACGACCCCTTTACCAATCGTGGCACCGCGTAACTCGGCATCTTGTCCGATACAACTCCCTTTCCAGATAACCGTCCTTTTGAGCGAAGCTCTTTCCCCGACCAGACATCCTTCCCCCAGGACGGTGTACGGTTCCAGCCTGGCATGGTCTGCAATTCTGCAGTATGGACCAATATAAACCGGGCCCTTTACCTCGGCCCGCGGGGAAAGCCTGACCCCCTCCCCCATCCAGACTTGCCCGTGCCGGCATGCCTTCAGCTCAATGTCAACCTTCCCGTCCAGAATATCAAGGTGAACCTGGTGGAATTGCTCGCAATTACCGATGTCGCACCAGTAGCCATGCAAAATACACCCGAAGAGGCCTTTCCTTTCTTGTAGAAAACCGGGAAACAGGTCGCGAGAAAAGTCGTACACGGTATTTTCCGGTACATGGCCCAGGGCTTCCGGTTCCAGTACATAAATTCCGGTATTAACCGTGTCACTGAACACTTCTCCCCAGGAAGGTTTCTCCAGGAACCGGCTGATCCTTCCCGAGCTGTCGGTTAGCACCAGACCATACTCCAGAGGGGACTCCACCCGGGTAAGAACGATGGTGGCCAGGGCCTGCTGCTGCCGGTGGTAATCAATAGCCTGGCGCAGGTTGAAATCAGTAAGGGCGTCCCCGCTGATAACCACGAAAGTCTCATCGAGAAACTCCCGGGCATTCTTGACACTCCCGGCCGTGCCCAAAGGGGTTTCCTCCACATAGTACTTGATGTTGACTCCCCATTCGCTGCCATCACCGAAGTAAGCCTTGATGCTTTCCGGTAGGTATTGCAGCGTCACGGCTATGTCTTTGATACCGTGTTTTTTCAGCAACTGGATGGTGTACTCCATCACCGGTTTATCCATTATGGGCATCATGGGTTTGGGGAGATTACAGGTCAAAGGGCGCAACCGGGTGCCTTCGCCTCCAGCCATCACTACCGCCTTCATCAAATCCCACACCTTTCAAGTTGGAGTTAACGGCTATGAATACAACCGCCTGCGGAAAGGCCAATCATATTTCCTGGCGGATTTAAAACCGGTCCGGTGGCTCTCTTCAGCTACTTCCCGATACACGTTGATGGTCTTTTCCGCAATGATCTTCCAGTCATACTGCGCAGTAACCTTGGCGAAAGCGTTCTGGGCCAACTTTTCAGCCAATGACGGGTTGCGAAGTATTTCGATGATGCGATCAGCCAGTGAATTGGCGGAACCAGTTATCGCCCACAAACCGTCTTCGTCATTCTTTACTATTTCCGCCAGTCCGCCGCTGTCCGAAACCACCACCGGGGTACCAGCGGCCATGGCCTCCAGGGCAACTATACCGAAGGGTTCATAAAGGCTGGGAAACACGGCCACATCTGCTATCTTGTAAAGCATGTCCCGGTCTGCTTCGTTGATATACCCGGCAAAGAGCACCTTGGGGGCAAGGCCCAGGTCATTAGCCTTTTGTCTTAGAAAATCCTGAAACGGCCCGGTGCCAGCGATTACAAACTTGGCGTCCGGACAGTGGGCCAAGACTTTGTGTACCGCTTCCAGCAGCACCTGAACCCCTTTTTCCGGCACCAGCCTGCCGACAAAATAAATGATTCTTTCATGGGGAAGGGCATACCGTGATTTGAAATCGGGAGGCACTTCCCGCTCCCTTATCCTTCCGGGATAAACCCCGTTGGGTATCAGGCGTATCTTATCTGATGGTATGTTGAAGACCCGCTTGACTTCATCAACCATGTATCCCGAACAACAGATTACTCTCCAGGCCTCGTAAGTCAACCACCATTCAATATCGCTGATACTTCTCTGCAGCTGGTTGTGCAGGCCATTGTTGCGGCCGTACTCGGTGGCATGGACGGTGGCAATTAAAGGGAGCCGGTAGCCGTACTTCAGTGCCCGGGCTGCGTAGGCCACCAGCCAATCATGAGCGTGAATAATGTCCATGGGGCCTTGCTGGTTTATGTATCCGACAGCTCTTTCCAACATGGCCACATTTAATTGCAGTGCCCAACCCAGAATGTCACCGGTAGGCAAGTCGTAAGGCCTGACTCTGAGCACCTCCACCCCGTTAACCGTCTCTTTCTCGGAAGCATCCGAACCGTTGTTACAGGTTACTACGGTAACCTCGATACCCTGTGCGGCCATCGAGGTTGACAGATCATATACGTGCATCGCAAGCCCCCCCACTACGCGGGGAGGAAATTCCCAAGACAACATCATTACCCGCATAACCTTGCCTCCTGTTCAATCTTATAGTCTTTAATATGCTCGCAAGCACGGCAAAAAATGCAGAATAAAACCGGGCATTCGCCCGGTCAAATAGGAGGTTAGGTTAGAACTGCCGACCATTGTGAATAGTATAGCTCCAGTCTTTGCCATTGTTATTGTCCCAGTTGTCGGCGCCGTCTTTAAAACAAAAGTTCAACCTGTCATTGGCTTCGGCCTTGAAGCTGGCTTCGAAACCTTCGGGAGTGCGTTTCATCGGGATGTCTTTGGTGTTTTTCCAGCTGTAACTCGGCCCGTATCCCACATGCAGGTAAACGGTATCAGCGCCGGAAGACGCTAGCAGGCCATTATACCTGATGGTAACCTGTTCACCGGAAGTTACTGGTACCGGGCTGGTTAATACGCCGCCTTCCACTTCACTCCAGGTCATCAGCTTCCCCCCGCAACGTTAAATACTCCAGTTAAGGCCGTTGTTGTTGTCCCAATTGGCAGCCGAGTCTTTGAAGCAGAAATTAATACGGTCCGGCCGGTCAACCTTTATGGTAGTCTCAAATCCCCGTGCGGTCTTCATCATTTCCACATCATGGGGATTAGTCCAGGCAGTGGTTGGACCGTAGCCTACATGCAGGAAGACTCTGTCTGCCCCACTCTGGGCCAACAACCCGTTGTAAATGATGCTGAGGTTTTCACCAGTATTGACCGGATATGGACTGGCAACTACCCCACCCTGCATCCTTATTTCGCTTGCCAACAATCCTCGCCTCCTTTACTCAAAATTCATTTTTATTTTCTGTTTGCCGCCGCCTTTTATAAGCATCAAATATTGGCATTAACTCGGTAAAAAAGAAAACCTGGTCAACCAGGTTCTGTTCTGACAGGTAAAATATGTTAATCAATTACTACCGATACCCATGCCCGGCACTCAGCTCTCGCCTGCTCATGCCTGAAGAAGGCAATGTTGCGACGTCTCGTCATAAGTCGCTCGCCTCGGTTAACCCACTTCCGGCATAGATTATAGTGTATCTTCAGCGTGATTCTTAAGTCGTCAGCGTAGTCAGCATCTATTTACATTACAAGTTCCTAATCAACTCATCTGCAAACTGTGAGGTTTTGACCTCGGTAGCTCCTTCCATCAGCCGGGCAAAGTCGTAGGTTACTATCTTGCTGGCAATAGTCTTTTCCATGGCACTGATGATCAGGTTGGCCGCTTCATGCCAGCCCAGATGCCGCAGCATCATTTCCCCCGACAGGAGAACTGAAGACGGGTTTACCTTATCCAGCCCGGCATATTTGGGAGCCGTACCGTGGGTAGCCTCAAAGACTGCATGGCCGGTGTCATAGTTGATGTTAGCCCCGGGGGCGATACCGATCCCGCCGACCTGGGCCGCCAGTGCATCGGAGATATAGTCCCCGTTAAGGTTCATGGTGGCAATGACATCAAATTCCTTCGGGCGGGTAAGTATCTGCTGTAAAAAGATATCGGCAATAACATCCTTGACAATGATTTTCCCGGCCGCCACCGCCTCGGCTTGCGCCTGGTCGGCAGCACCCTCACCTTCACGTTCCTTAATCACGTCGTACTGGTTCCAGGTGAAAACCTTGTCCCCAAACTCCTGCTCAGCTACCTCGTAACCCCACTGCTTGAAAGCGCCCTCGGTGAACTTCATGATATTTCCCTTGTGCACGAGAGTCACGCTTTCCCTTCCCTCGTTAATAGCGTACTGGAGCGCAGCTCGCACCAGCCGCTTGGAGCCTTCTGCGGAAATTGGTTTGATGCCCAAGGCGGACGTTTCCGGGAAGCGAATATTTTTTACCCCTATCTCCTCCTGCAGGAACTTGAGCAGCTTCTTCACTTCCGCAGAGCCCTGGGGATACTCTATTCCTGCGTAGATGTCCTCGGTATTCTCCCGGAAAATCACCATATCCGTTTCTTCCGGGCGTTTGACCGGGGACGGTACGCCTTTGAAGTAGCGGACCGGGCGAACGCAGGCGTACAGGTCAAGCTCCTGGCGAAGGGCCACATTGAGAGACCGAATGCCACCCCCGACCGGTGTGGTCAGGGGCCCCTTTATGGCGATTATGTACTCACGTATGGTCGTGATGGTCTCCCGGGGAAGCCATTCTCCAGTCAGGTTGAAGGCCTTCTCTCCGGCCAGGATCTCTTTCCAGACTATGGACTTTTCGCCCCGGTAAGCCTTGGCCACCGCTGCATCAAGCACCCGGGAAGCAGCCGCCCAGATATCCGGGCCGGTCCCATCGCCTATGATGAACGGAATAACCGGGTGGTTGGGAACATTCAACACGCCATCTGTTACGGTAATCTTTTCACCTTTAACCAAATCCAAATCCCCCTTGTTAGAATTAGGAATCCTAAATGAAGAATACAGGACGGTTTTGTCAGGCCCAACCTTCCTAATTGTTAGTCGAAATTGAAAGTGCCGTGTTTTTTAAAGTGTTCAACCAGTCCCCCATCGGATAGGATCTTCAGCATGAACCGGGGCAGCGGCTTGACGGGGATGTCCCGCTGCTGGGTCAGGTTGCGGATAACGCCCTTTTCCACATCGACCTCCAGCTCATCGCCTTCGTTAATCTGGTCGGTATCACATTCGATGAGAGCCAGACCGGTGTTGATGCAGTTGCGGTAAAAGATGCGGGCAAATGACTTGGCCAGTACGGCACTGATATCCGCGTTCAAAATAGCCAGGGGCGCTTGCTCGCGGGACGAGCCGCAACCGAAATTCTTGCCGGCAACGATGAAGTCCCCCTTATTCACCTTGGAGTAAAAGTCCGGATCCAGGTCCTCCATGACATGCCTGGCAAGTTCTTTCATGTCCAGGGTCTTAAACTTGTAGCGTCCCGATATGATGTAATCGGTATTGACATCGTCACCGAATTTGTGGGCGATTCCTTTAAACTCCATGTTATGACCCCCTACTTGAGGAATTCTCTGGGATCGGTGATTTGTCCGGTAATAACCGAGGCAGCCACGGTCGCCGGCGAACCCAGGTAAATGAACGCCTTGTTGTTACCCATCCGGCCCTTGAAGTTCCGGTTGGCAGTGGAAATTACATTCTCGCCATCTGAAGGTACCCCGTTGTGCGTCCCCACACACGGTCCGCAACCCGGTGTAACCACCGCGGCCCCGGCTTCGATGAGAGTTTGCAGAACGCCTTCCTGTATGGCATCCAGCATTACCCGGCGAGAGGCGGGAGCTACAATCAGCCTGGTGTCCGGGTGGACCTTTCTCCTTTTCAGAATGCGGGCCGCGATACGCAGGTCTTCCAACCTGCCGTTGGTGCACGTTCCTATTACTCCTTGCTGGATGGTCGTTCCCGCCACCTGGCTAACGGGCACCACATTGTCGACCGTATGCGGCCTGGCCACCTGGGGTTCCAGAGCCGACACATCGTATTCTTTTACCATATAGTACTCTGCATCGGGATCGGCCTGTACCGGCTCAAAGGGCTGGCCGGTGTGTCTCTTCACCCACTCCATCGTCTTTTCGTCCGCTTCCATCAAACCAGCCTTGGCCCCCATCTCGATAGCCATGTTGCTGATGGTAAACCGGGCCTCCACTGACAGGGCCCGGATAGCCTCTCCGGTGTATTCAGCGGCCATATAGGTAGCGCCGTCGGCAGTGATATCCCCGATAAGATAAAGTATGAGGTACTTGGAATACACCCCGGGGGGAAGTTGCCCGTGGATTACAAACTTGATGGTTTCCGGCACCTTGAACCACAGCTTGCCGGACATCATACCCGCCGCCAAATCGGTAGAACCCACCCCGGTGGAGAAAGCATTGATCGCCCCGTAGGTACAAGTATGCGAATCGGCGCCTATTACCAGGGAACCAGGTACCACATGGCCTTTTTCCGGCATAAGCTGGTGGCAGACGCCTTCTCCGATGTCGTAAAGAATGATTCCATAGCGGCGGGCGTACTCTCTCATCTGCGCGTGGAGCTTTGAAACCCCTTCCAGCGGGCTGGGCGCGCTGTGGTCAATTACCATGGCCACTCGTGACGGATCAAAAGTCTCCTTTCCCGCCATTTCTTCAAACGCCTTGATGGCCAGGGGAGAAGTGCCGTCCTGCCCCATAACAAAGTCTAAATCAGCCAGTACGATATCATTTGCCCTGGCATCTTGCCCACTCTTGCGAGAAAGGATCTTCTCCGCGATAGTCTTACCCAACGTTTTCCCCTCTCTCCTTCAAGTAATCTTCGTATATGCATACTACTTCCTTGTCAAAAAGGGAACGCTTCATGTCAACCGCGGTGGCCCGTACCCTTTCCAACAAGGCATCAGCTTCTTGTTCGGTCAGCTCGATACCATATTCCCGGAACTTGGCTTTAATCGCAGCAGAGCCGGAATGCTTGCCAATGACGATCTGGCGCTCCAGTCCTACCTCTTCGGGCTTGAACACCTCGTAGGTCAGGGGGTTTTTCAAAACCCCGTCACCGTGAATACCCGACTCGTGCGCGAAGATGTTAGAGCCCACAATCGGCTTGCTGGGAGGTATTTTTCTTCCCGCTGCTCCAGCTACATACAAAGCGACTTCCCTGAATTTCTCAGTCTTGAAATTCAGGTTAATATTCATCAGGTATTTCAAGGCCATTACCACTTCTTGCAGGCAGGCATTGCCGGCCCTTTCGCCCAAGCCGTTCACCGTTACCCCCACATGGTTGGCTCCGGCATATATACCCGCTAAGGCATTGGCGGTGGCCATCCCGAAGTCGTTGTGGGTATGCATTTCAATATCCATTTCCACCGCATCCCTGAGGGTCTTGATCTTGCGGAAGGTGGTCAACGGGTCGAGAATCCCAACTGTGTCGCAAAAACGCAGGCGGTCGGCCCCGCAGTGTTTAGCGGACAGGGCGAACTCGATAAGGAATTCCATGTTGGTCCGGGAGGCATCTTCGGCATTCACCGAAACATAGAGCCCGTGGTCCTTGGCGAAACTGACCGCGTCCGACATCCTGCGCAGGACGTCTTCCCGGGTGGTCTGCAGCTTGTGTTCTATGTGGATATCGGAAGTAGATATGGAGATGGCAACTGCATCCACCCCGCAATCCAGGGAGTGCTGGATATCGGAAATAACCGCCCGGTTCCAGGCCATGATGCTGGCCTTAAGCCCCAGCGAAGCAATGTACTTGACACACTCCTTTTCGTGCCCCCCCATGACCGGAATACCAGCCTCAATCTGATCAACTCCCAGTTCATCCAGGTACCTGGCGATCTGTACCTTCTCCTGATTGGCAAAAACTACCCCCGCCGTCTGTTCCCCGTCCCGCAAGGTGGTATCGACCACATAAATCTTGGCTCCACCCATCAGGAACCAGTCCTTGCTCAGCGAGCTCTTAGTCATATCTTTCACTCCTCTCCTCAATCGAGCGTGACAGAGAACCGTCTCCTTGTCACGCGCCGGACAATATTCGCTTCAGTATATCATTTACCATCTTGGGATTGGCCTGCCCCCTGGTGGCCTTCATCACTTGTCCGACGAAGAAGCCAAACGCCTTGTCTTTACCGTTGCGGTAGTCTTCCACCACTTTGGGGTTATCGGCCACGATGCGGGCAATGATGGGCTCCAGGGCTGACTCATCGGAAATCTGGACCATACCTTTTTCCTTGATTATCACCTCCGGTTGTTTCCCGGTGGCGAACATTTCCTCAAACACCGACTTGGCCATCTTCCCGCTGATGGTTCCTTCATCTATTAACCTGAGCATGCTGACCAGCCCGAATGGAGTAACCTTGCATTCGGTAATCTCCAGGTTTTGCTGGTTCAATAAACGATTCAGTTCCCCCATTATCCAGTTGGAAACTACCTTGGCGTCATGGTATTCTTCCATGCACCGGTCAAAAAAGTCCAACGTATCCTTGGTCAAGGTCAACACGGTGGCATCATACTCGGGGAGCCCGTAATTCTGGACCAGCCGTTTTCTGGCGGCATCGGGAAGTTCGGGCAGGGTTTCCCGGACTGCTTCCACCCAATCCCGGTCAACCACCACGGGAACCAGGTCGGGATCAGGAAAATAGCGGTAGTCGTGAGCCTCTTCCTTGGAACGCATGGAGAAAGTCGCTTGCTTGCTTTCGTCCCAGGTCCTGGTTTCCTGCACTATTTTCTCCCCGTCCTCCAGCAGCTCGATCTGCCGGTCAATCTCAAACTCCAGCGCCCTTTCCAAAGCCCGGAATGAATTCATGTTCTTAATCTCCGTCTTGGTGCCGAAACGGGTTTCACCTCGCGGCCGCACTGAGACATTGGCATCACATCGCAGGGAGCCCTCCTGCATCTTGCAGTCGGACACACCCAGGAACAACAGTATCGCTCTCAGCTTTTCCATATAGAGACGTGCTTCCTGCGGGGTACGCATATCCGGCTCAGAAACGATCTCCAGCAGCGGCACCCCGGAGCGGTTGAGGTCAACCAGAGAATAGGGGGTGGCGGTTATGGTCCCCTGGTGTACCAGCTTGCCGGCATCCTCCTCCATGTGTACCCTGGTGATACCCACCCGCTTCTGCTGTCCATCCACCTCTATTTCCAGGTAACCGTTCCGGCAAATGGGTAGGTCATACTGAGAGATCTGGTAGGCCTTGGGTAGGTCGGGATAGAAATAGTTCTTGCGGTCGTACTTGCTGAACTCCGCTATCTCGCAGTTGAGGGCCAGCCCGGTCTTGATGGCATACTCCAGTACTTTCCGGTTTAATACCGGAAGAACCCCAGGCATACCCGTACAGATAGGGCAGATCTGTGTATTCGGTTCAGCTCCGAATTCGGTAGAACAGGAGCAGAATATCTTGGACTCGGTTTTAAGTTCAGCGTGCACTTCCAGGCCAATGACCGCTTCATACTCCGTGTTTGGCACCTTAGTTCACCCCCAGCTTCGGTTTTCGGCCTACGTAATCGGTATTCTGTTCAAAGGTATAGGCCACCCGCAAAATGGTTCCTTCCGCAAAAGGTTTACCTATTAGCTGCAGTCCAACCGGCAGCCCATCCACAAAACCGCCCGGAATTGACAGTGCCGGCACCCCCGCCAGGTTGATGGGGATGGTGGCTATATCTGACATGTACATGGAGAGAACGTTGTCGGATTTTTCATGTATCTTGAAAGCTACCGTCGGAGTAGTGGGAACAGCCAGTACGTCATACCGGGCAAAAGCCCGGTCAAAATCCTCTTTCACCAGGCGCCGCACCTTCAAGGCCTTGAGGTAGTAAGCATCATAGTAACCGGAGCTAAGAGCATAAGTTCCCAGCATGATGCGCCGCTTCACCTCCGGGCCAAATCCCCGCGCACGCGTACTGGCAAACATTTCAATTATGTTTTCCGCTTCGGTATCCCTCAGCCCATACCTTACCCCATCAAAGCGGGCCAGGTTGGAACTGGCCTCGGCCGGGGCAATTATGTAGTAGGCGGGCAAAGCGTATTCCGTATGGGGCAGGGAGGTTTCCTCCACCATCGCTCCCAGGTCTTCCATCTTGAGCAGGGCTTGCTTGATGACCTCTTTTACCCGCTCGTCGACTCCTGCCTGGAAATACTCGCGCGGGACGCCGATCTTGAACCCTTTAATATCAGGGACTAGAAACCGGGTATAGTCAGGCACCTCTGCGTTGACACTGGTGGAGTCCATCTTGTCATAACCGGAGATCAGGTTTAGCACCAGCGCACAGTCGGTAACATCCTTGGTTAGGGAGCCAATCTGGTCGAGTGAGGAAGCGAAAGCTACCAGCCCATAGCGTGAAACCCGTCCATAAGTGGGCTTCATACCCACTACCCCGCAAAACGCGGCTGGCTGCCTGATAGAACCGCCCGTGTCCGAACCCAGCGCATAGATGACTTCGTCAGCCGCAACCGCTGCTGCCGAGCCTCCTGAAGAACCTCCCGGAACCCGCTCCAGGTCCCAGGGATTACTGGTGGGGAAAAAGGCGGAGTTCTCCGTCGACGAGCCCATAGCAAACTCATCCATGTTCAGCTTGCCAAGTATCACCGCCTGTTCATCTTTCATCTTGCGGACCACGGTAGCATCATAGGGAGGCACAAAATTCTCCAGCATCCTGGAGGAACAGGTGGTCCTTATACCCTTGGTACACAGGTTATCTTTCAGGGCGCAGGTTATCCCCGCCAGCCCCCGGTAATCTCCTTTTTCGTCAACCGCCCGGGCCGTCTCCCGGGCAGACTCTTCGGTAAGGGTAACAAACGCCTTTACCTGGGTTTCGACCTGGGCCACACGCTGCAAACAAGAATCGAGTATATCAGTAGCAGTTATCTCCTTTTGGACCAGCTTATCCTTCAACTCGTGAGCAGTTAGTTGGCAAAGTTCCACGCCGTTCCCCTCCCGTTACATTATTTTGGGTACTTTAAACAGCCCGCTTTCCTCCAGAGGGGCATTAGCCAGCATCTCTTCACGAGAAAACTCCTGGCGGGCTTCATCACTGCGGAAGACATTATGCAGGGGAAGCACATGGGCCAACGGCTCAACCTTCTCCGTGTCCAGGTCATTGAGCCGCTTCATATAATCCAGGATTGCGCTCAACTGTTCGCCGAACTTTTTCTGGTCTTCTTCACTGAGCTTAAGACGGGCCAGCATGGCAACATGTTCCACTTCTTTCCCGGTCAAGGCCATATCTTCTTTTCCTCGCTTTCTGATATCTTTACCCACAATATTATACCAGAACGCACCGCCGGTACCTAATGCAAATTCCCGGTTCCCTGAAAAGAACTTCCAGCACCCAGAATAAGAATAAATATGCATAATCAATAATAAGTATACAACAAACTTCCCGGATTGTCATGGGGATTTCGGAAGGGTTATTTTTGCAGGCCGGCCTCGACGTGGTCCAGGTGATTCAACATGCCCCGCCGGGCCGCCTCCGGGTCGCGATTCCGGATAGCCTGTAGGACAGCCTCGTGTTCATTGATGATGCGCTGGGCCACTCCCGGGCTGGCGTACATTTCCTGCCGGTCGCGCAGGAAAGTATGGTGCATCATCTTGTCCAGCGTGTTAATAAGCCGGTACAAGACCCGGTTATGGGTGGCCCGACCGATGGCCAAATGGAAATACAGATCGAAATCGACTCCCTGTTCCCGCTTCTCGGCCGTGGCTTTCATGTTTTCCAGCAGCCTTTCCATATTGAGCAGGTCTTGCGGAGTCGCGTGTTGTGCCGCCAGAGCGGCTGCCTCACCTTCCAGTATGCGCCTGACCTGCATCAGCTCGGCCAGGGAATTGCGTTCCACCGACCAGATGAGGGCCAGCGCCTCAATGGTGTCTTTATCGGAAACCCGGGCTACGAAGGTTCCCTCACCGGGCCGAACCTCAAGTACCCCCATGGCCTCTAACGCCGTCAGGGCCTCCCGCACTGAAGCCCGGCTTACTCCCAGAGCATCGGCCATCTCGCGTTCGGACGGCAGTTTTTCTCCCGGGTTAAGATTGCCTTCGGCGAGCAACGATTTAATCTGTTCCACGATCTCCTTGTAGATCTTTCTGGTCTTAATAGGTTGCAGTTCCATTCAACCGATACTCCTTCGCATGTCACCGGTCAGGGCCAGGTCCTTCGTAAACATCTTGCGGTAAGAAAGCCCTACTATCAACAGGCATCCAACGGCGACGGCGGCGGCTACCATCACCATTACTACAATCTGGTAGCGCACCGCCTCCCGCGGGTCGGCCCCGGCCAGTATCTGGCCGGTCATCATCCCGGGCAGGCTGACCAGCCCTACGACCATCAGGGAATTAATGGTAGGGGTCATCCCGGAACTAACTGCCTTCCTGACCAGCCCCCTTACCGCCTCCCAGGGCGAGGCGCCGAAACACAACAACTCCTCGACCTCGGCCACGTGCGCCCGGACTTCGCCGTACATCCTGTCCAGGGCTAAAGAAATGCCGTTCATGGAGTTGCCCAGTATCATTCCGAAAATGGGGATCATCACCCGCGCGGAGTACCATGGTTCGGGTCCGATGATCAATCCTACCACTATCAA
This sequence comes from Syntrophomonadaceae bacterium, assembly GCA_012719535.1. Classification (GTDB taxonomy): domain Bacteria; phylum Bacillota; class Syntrophomonadia; order Syntrophomonadales; family Syntrophothermaceae; genus JAAYAC01. The sequence goes on from JAAYAC010000007.1 coordinate 24,563, forward strand.
CCCCACCAGAAAAGTGCTGGCCGTAAGAGCTATAAATGATACCAGCAGCGGCTTCTGGGTGGGTTCATTAACCCGTCGCGAAGCTTCACGCGCCGCTATGAAACTCATCAGCAGGATGATGGGGATGATTACCGGCAGGCTATTCAACTGGAAAATATAGGCCAGTACATAACCTATCAGGGTAAGCTGGACAAAAGCCCTCACCGTGCCCCAGACCAGGGACTTCAACAGCCCCAGCCGCAGAAACGCTGAAACCAGGCCGGTGATGAGAACGAGTACCAGGCTCAGGGCCAGCTGCCCGTTGGAAATGGACACAATTCCGTGGTTCACCGTTATCCCTCCCTTTCCGACGGCGTGATATTCACCACCCGGAGGCCGGGGAAAGCCTGCAAATCCTCGTCTTTATGGGAGACCAGTATCGCCGCCCGCTCTTTCTTTTCCTGTAACCAGTTGCAGAGCAGGGTCTGAACCAGTCTTTCCGTACCCTCATCCAAAAAAGCGGTCGGTTCATCCAGCAGCAACACATCAGGTTCTACCAGTAAGGCCCGTACCAGGGCCACCCTGGCCATTTCCCCCCCGGAAAGGGTAAGGGCGTCCTGAGTTAAAATGGAAGGAGGTAAACCAGCAGCGGCCACCAGACCCTCCAGGTAGTCCCTGCCGGGCTTCGGCATATCACTCAGGGCTGCGAGGCCAAACGGCAGCCAAAGATTATCAAGTACCGTACCGGCAAACATCACTGGTTTTTGCGGCAGGTAATGGATTCTCCGCCGCCAGGTCAGGGGAGGAAAGGATAGCCAGCCCTGGCCTCGAAACACCACCTCACCCCCGGCCGGCTCCAGCAGGCGGGCCAGGATGCGCAGGATGGTCGATTTGCCTGAACCGGAAGGTCCCTGTAAAGCCAGGACGTTCCCCGGTTCCACCGCTCCCGAGACCTGGATGGAGCGTCCCCCCGGTTCAAAATAATAGGTCAAATTATCGAAGGAAAAAAAGTTCGTCACGGGTGCTTACCCTCCCCTTCCGCCGCGAAGGACGCTTCCACTGCTGGCTTACAGGTGTCTGCGGCCAATCACGCCGCTTGCCCTGCCTGATATTTTTCTAGGAACAATATACAGCAACTCGGACTGCACAGCAACAGACTTGACCTGCTACCTGCCGGGCGTGCCACATAAGGGGAATCATCCCTGAGGCTGATTTTCCCTCCCCCGCTCGCGAATATACCGGCTATTCTTTCGGCTACGCAGGCCCCGAGGTCCTTATCTGGTAAATTCTTTGCCTTTTTCGGCGATGGCCTTCACCCTTTCCACGATGAGGTCGGTAAACCTCGATTTCTTTTGCCAGCGCGCATAACTTCTGGTGGTGTCCAGGGCAAAGTGATCCAAGATGGCCTTGAACACGGCCGGTTCCTCGAACCGGTCGAGAGCGACCCGCAAACCGAGCTCGCCGCTACTGGCATATACTGCAAAGGGATCGAATCCTTCCGGAACCCGGGTCGCTCGGGTAGGTGATTTCTTTTCCGCCCGCCGTTTCTTGGGGGCCGGGAGGGCGGCAAAAAAGGGCTGGTAAAGCTTCTCCGCCAGCTTTTCATCAGCTTCAATTTCGGCCGCCAGCAGCCTCAAGAAGGCCGCCATCTGCCCGGCATACTCTTTAGCCGACATATCTCAACAGCTCCTTGGCAAGTTTCTTATACTGTTCATACACACCGTCCGCAGCATAGCCGTATTTCCTTTTTAAGGTGCTGTACCGGTTGGTGACATCCATAGCGGCAGCTGCCTGGTTCGATTCAGCTAGTATCGTTGCAAACACCCGGGGGTATTCACGACCCGACTTGGCCTGCAGGTTCTTGACCATCCCCCGGTGGATGCTGCTCTGCGCCCGGTACCGGGTAATAATTATCCCCAGAGGAGGAATAACCACGCGATTTTCCTCTCCAAACCGGTTGATTCGGGTTACTATCTGGGGAATGCCATAGGTGGAAAGCACGTCCGGTATCACCGGGATGAGATAGTAGTTGCTAAAGATCAACCCGTTCTGGGTAATTAAGCCCAGGTTGGGCGGGCAATCGATGAGAACGAAATCATAAGCCACCAGCACCTCGGCCAGAGCTTCTCCCATCACCTCCACGGGATTCGCGGAAAAGACATCCTTGGTGGGCATGTTGATCATGCGGTCCTGCAGGTCGACAAGGTCCAGGCTGGAGGGGAGCAAGTCCAGGTTGGGAATACCTCCACCTACGTTCGACACCCCCTTGACTATGGCCTCCTCGGCCACGAACACGTGACGGTTCTCCAGTTTGTCACGAAATAGCTGGGCAATGGTTCTCCCCTGCCGGTTCCGCCGTTCCCATTCCTTTTCACTGATAAGGGAGACAGTGGCGTTGGTCTGGGGATCGGTATCCACCACCAGTACCCGGTAGCCGAACTCCAAGGCCAGAAATTCAGCCAGGGCTACCGTTACCGTCGTTTTTCCCACTCCCCCCTTCAGGTTGATGACACTTATTACTGTGGGCATGGCTCGCTCCTTCTTTGCCTTCTCATATCAGCCAACCTTCGTACAAGAATTTCCCCGTACACCAGTTCCACCCGGGGAAGACCTTCATCTCCCACCGAGACAGTCTCGCCCCGTCTTTCCCAATTTAATCTGGTGCACCGGGACTTCCGGCTCGCCCCCCCCATCTCGATTAAAACCGTGGCCGACTCTTCACACTCCTGCTCCTCGCTCTTAAGGTACAGGTCACCAGCTTACCCGCACCCGGGTGCCGATAACCCCACGCCGGCCGTTTTCGTCCGAAAAACCACACTATTAAATGAATACTACAAAATTACCTCTTTTCCCTGCTCCTTGCGCTGAAGCGATAATAGGCCCCGGAAGCAAGTTGGTTTATCCTGGCGGGGTAAACGGGGAACTCATAAGCATTGGCTGGTTACCATGGACCCCAGACACGGCAGGCCGGGCGGATGGTCACAGGAAGGAATGTTCGGATAAATAGTCGAAAGAAGTCATAGCTCCGGAATGGGGGTGGTGAAGGTGCTCTGGGTAACGATGGGACAGGACGACACCGGGGACCTGGTGAGAAAAGCTCAGGCCGGTAGCGTGGAAGCGCGGGAAACCTTGATTTCCCAGCATCAGGGTTTCATTAAGAAGCTGGTATTGAAAAATGTGACCGGCTACGAAGATATCAGCAACCGGGATGAATACAGCGTGGGTCTGATGGCCTTCAACGAAGCAATTAGCAGCTACAAACCTGGCCTGCGGTCGTTTCGCTCCTTTGCGGCTGACGTTATAAAGCGAAGGCTCATTGACTACCGGCGTTCGCTGGAGCAACACCAGAAGCGGGTGGTTTACATTGAGGACCTACCTCGACTGCCGGCCAAGTCCGGCTCGTCTGGGGCTGAGGAGAAGGTTGAGCTTAGATTGGAATTTGAGGCTTTTGTTGCAAGACTCGCTCAGTATGGTATAAGCTTGCGGGACCTGGTTAAGGAAACTCCCCGGCACGCGGACTCGCGGTTGTTATGCGTACGCATCGCACGGGCAATAACCGGGGAATCTGAAATGTGCAGCCATTTTGTTAAATACGGCACCATCCCGTTGCGGCAGGTATGCGAAAAGATCGGGGTTAACCCTAAAACGGTGGGACGGCACCGCAAGTACATAATTGCCCTTTGTCTGGTTCTGCTAAGTGACATGGAAACAATGAAGCAGTACGTAAGGGGCATGGGGGAAGGCGGTGATGATGATGCCTAAAGCTACAGTAGTTGAGGTCTACCGGGGCCGGGCGATCATCATGACAGAAGAGTGCGAATTCAAGGAAATAAGAACTAGCCGGCCTTTGCAGCCAGGTGAGGAAATTGAATACCCGCCTGGAGAAATCCACGCCAAACCACGGTCGGTCAGGGCAGTAGCCCTGGTAGCGTCTTTCATCATCTGCTGCCTTTTGACCTATTCCACCTGGCAGCACCTGGTATCCGGTAGGGTTTATGCCTGTATCGGACTGGATATAAACCCCAGCCTGGAGATAAGTATAAACCGGGATTTCCGGGTGGTTAAGGCGAGGTCCTTCAACCAGGACGGCAGGCAACTTATCAATTCCGGCCAGCCCGTGGGCAGTAACCTGGAGACTGCTCTGTCCAAGATAGTCCGCCAGTCGAAAGGCTACGGTTACCTGCATAACACCGGGAATCTCATAGGGGTCAGCATCTACTCGGAACCGGAGAATAACCGGCATTTACTGGGCCGTGTGGACCGCAGTCTAAACCGGGAATTGGCCAGGAACCAGATCAGAGCCCGGGTCTATTATTTTACGGTGGATAAAAAAACCAGAGAACAGGCCGCTAAGCAAAGGGTTTCCCCATTGCGCTATCTCCTCTGGCAAAAAGCCCGTGAGCAGGGACTCTCTCTGGATTGGCAGGAAATTACCCTGCGCAACCCTGTGGTTCAGCGAATAGCCCGCCAGACAGCAGCCAGGGTTGGCCTTCGCGGGCAGGCCACCGTACCGGTGGAGAGACTGGTCCCTCCGGCCCCGGAACTCCCCGTTACACCGGCGGCCCCCCCAGGGGAACTGTCTGA
>JAAYAC010000047.1 GCA_012719535.1 Syntrophomonadaceae bacterium
CCATAACCTACGGGTTGGGGCGGGGTGCGGAGGTCAGGGCGGTGGATGTGAACGTGGAGAGCAGCGGTTCAGCCTTTACCGCAGTCTGGCCAGGGGGGAGCCTGCCCATCGCTCTCAAGCTGGCCGGCAATTTTAATGTTTACAATGCCCTGGCAGCGATCGCCTTTGCCCTTGGGGAAGGAATTGAACCGGCCATAATCAAACAAGGCCTGGAGAGGGTTGCCGGGGTTCCCGGGCGCTTTGAATCAGTTGCTTGTGGCCAGGATTTTACAGTGATTGTTGATTATGCTCATACCCCGGACGGGTTGAAGAACATCTTGCAGACCGCCCAACGGATGGCCAGGGGCAGGATCATCACCGTTTTTGGTTGCGGGGGGGACAGGGACCGCGGCAAGCGTCCCCTGATGGGGGAAATTGCTGCACGTTACAGTGATTTTACTATTGTCACTTCCGACAACCCGCGCACCGAAGAACCTATGGCCATTATTGAGGATATTTTGCCTGGAGTGAACCGGGTGAAAGACTGCAGCTATGCAGTAGTGGTCGACCGTCGGGAGGCTATACGCCAGGCGGTGTCGATGGCCGCTAAGGATGATATAGTTATAATAGCCGGTAAGGGACATGAAACCTACCAGCTAGTCAAGGGAGAAGTTTTTCCCTTCGACGATCGGGAAGTAGCTCGGGAGTTTCTGAGGGGACGATGGCGGAATGAATAGCGTTTTGGGGGACATTGCCAGGGCGGTAAACGGGGTGATACTGTCCGGAACACCTGCTCTGGCCATACGGGGTGTAAGCCTTGATTCGAGAAAGGTGCGGGACGGGAACCTTTTTTTTGCTTTGCAGGGGGAGAACCATGATGCTCACGATTTCGTAGCCGAAGCGTTGCTCCGGGGAGCAGCGGCTGCGGTGGTGAGCCGCCCTGTGGACTTGCCGAAAGAAGTCGGGACGTGCGGCTTGCTCAGGGTTAAAGATGTCAGGAGTGCCCTGCAAGACTTGGCTCGCTGGCACCGGGACAAGTTCCGTATCCATGTGGTGGCGGTGACGGGGAGCGTGGGTAAAACAACCACCAAAGACCTTGTAGCTGCTTGCCTGGAATCCCGGTTCAAGACGCTGAAGACCGAGGGGAACTACAACAACGAGATTGGGGTGCCGCTCACCCTGTTGGGATTGGAGGACAGCTACCGGGCTTGTGTGGTGGAGATGGCTATGCGTAACCGGGGGGAGATAGCGCAGTTGGCGGATATTGCCCACCCCACCTGCGCAGTTATCATCAACGTGGAGCCGGTTCACCTGGAAACCCTGGGTACCATGGATAATGTCGCCGAGGCCAAATGTGAGGTGCTCAAATATATTGGCAATGACGGGTTTGCAGTCATTAATGGCGACAACCGGCTTCTGGTGGAGACTGCCGCCAGGTACCCGGTGAGGAAACTTACTTTTGGTAAGGCCCCCGGTTGTGACTTCCGCCTCCGCGAGGTCCGCAGCACCAGTAACGGCTGTGAGATCAACGCGAGTATCCTGGGGGAAAACCACAGTTTCTACCTGCCGGTGCCCGGTACTCACCTGGCTTACAATGTGTTGGCGGCGGTTGGTACAGCCCTGCAACTAGGGGTCGGTCTGGAAAGTATCCGGAAAGGCCTGCAAGGTTTTTCACCTTCTTCGCGCAGGATGAATATTAAGACCGGGGCAGGCGGTATGACCATTATTGATGATTGCTACAACGCCAACCCCGTATCCATGCAGGCTGCTCTACAGGCCCTCACGGATATTGCCGGGGGCAGTGCTACGCGGGTGGCGGTACTGGGGGACATGTACGAATTAGGCAGTTTCGAGATGCAGGGTCACCAACAGGTAGGGCGTCTGGCCGCCGAGTTGGGTATCGAACACTTGGTGGCCGTAGGGACTAATGCCCGCTACATGGTGGAGGCGGCCGTAGAGGCGGGGATGGACGAAGAACGGGCCCGGCACTTTCCCGATAAACGGTCAGCCCTCGAATACCTTGGTTCGGTCCTTAACAAGGACGCAGTGATTCTGGTCAAGGCTTCCCGCGGCATGAAGATGGAGGAAATCGTACAGGCCCTGGAAGAACGACCCTGCTGTTAATGAAACCGCCGGGCGATGGGGTTGCGGTTGTATTGATGAAATAAACGGGGGTAGGATTGGTGGATAATTTTCTGGCCGCTACCATGAAAGCCGCTGGGTTAGCCCTGGTTATCTGCCTGGTAATGGGACCTGTGGTTATACCGTTCCTTGCCAGGCTGAAAGCCAGGCAGAGCATCAGGGAAGACGGTCCCCGCCGCCACCTCGCCAAGGCGGGTACCCCGACCATGGGGGGAATAATGATTATCACGGCCATACTGTTTTCATCCTTGCTGGTGGCTGGTGATAGCCTGGAAGTGGTGGCTTGCGTCCTGGTCACTGTGGCTTTCGGTGCAGTTGGTTTTTGGGATGATTATATTAAGGTGGTCCTGAAGCGCTCGCTAGGCTTGAGGGCGCGTGAGAAGCTGGGGCTACAGCTTATTATTGGACTTGTTTTCGGGCTTATCCTCGTCTTGATGCTGGGAAGGGGAAGCGAGATTGTGGTTCCTTTCACCGGTTGGGTACTGGACAGCGGGCCATTTTACATTATTTTTCTTATTCTAGTGCTGGTGGCCACCACCAATGCGGTTAACCTCACCGACGGTCTGGACGGGTTGGCGTCCGGGGCCACTCTGTTTGTGGCCCTGGGTTTTGTGGTGATCTGTACCATGACCTCCCATTTCCGACTCGCAGTCTTTGCCGGGGCCGTAGCCGGAGCCTGCCTCGGTTTCCTGGTGTTCAACCGGTACCCGGCCCGGGTGTTTATGGGGGATACCGGCTCAATGGCTCTAGGTGGCGCCATCGCTTCCATGGCCGCTGTCACTAAGTCGGAGATGGCCCTGCTCGTATTGGGGGGACTTTATGTTATCGAAACATTAAGTGTAATAATCCAGGTTGTCTCCTACCAACTTACCGGCCGGCGCGTATTCTTGATGAGTCCCCTGCATCACCATTTTGAATTGAAGGGGTGGACGGAGATCAAAGTGGTGATGGTGTTCTGGCTGGCCTCCCTGCTGTTTGTCGTGGTGGGACTGCTGGGTTACAGAAACCTGGGATAGGAGTGGTATTTTGCAAGTTGCCGGCAAGAAGGTTTTAGTCATAGGCTTGGCTAGAAGCGGGATAGCAGCCACCAGGGCCCTGGCTCAAAGAGGCGCAAGGGTGACTGTATATGATATGAAGGATGCCAGGGCTCTGCGGGCGGCGCTGGGCGAGCTGGCCAATTTTGATGTTGACATGCTCCTCGGTACAGAGCTGGTAGTCAGTCCGGGTGAGTATGATCTGGCCGTGGTCAGCCCCGGGGTCCCGCTACAATCCGGAGTGGTACAGGGAGTACTCCGGGCTGGGGTAACGATTATTGGTGAAGTGGAGCTTGCCTACCAGCTCAAGAGTGAACAGGTGGAACTGGTAGCGATAACCGGTACGAATGGTAAGACAACCACGACTGCCCTGATAGCCGAAATACTTACCCGGGCAGGTATTAACACGGCCGCCGCCGGGAACATTGGCGTTCCCCTGGTATCTGTGGTGGAGGGGATGACGAAGGGCATTGTGGTGGTGGAAGTCTCCAGTTTTCAGCTTGACACCAACCGCGATTTCCGCCCGCATGTGTCAGCGATATTAAACATAACCCCCGACCACCTTGACCGGCACGGCAGCATGGAGGCCTACATCGAGGCCAAGGCCAGGGTTTTCTCCAATCAGGGTCCGAATGATTACACCGTCCTGAACTATGAGGACGAGGTGGTCAGACAACTGGCTTCAAGGGCAAACTGCCAGGTGCTGTTTTTTTCTACCCAGCGCAGGCTTTCCCGGGGTGTGTTTTTGGACAATGACCGGATAGTGGTTAAGCTGGACCGAGAGTCTGTGTTGTGTCCCCGACAAGAGGTGTTGCTCCGGGGACAGCATAACATGGAAAACGTACTGTGCGCGGTTGGCGTTGCCCTGGCTCTCGGCATCAACCCGGAGGTAATCACGAGTACTTTGCAGCAGTTCAAGGGCGTACGGCACCGGATGGAAGAGGTCGGCAGGGTTGATGGGGTGCTGTATGTGAACGACTCCAAGGGAACGAATCCCGATTCCACCATCAAGGCCCTGCAGGCGTTCAGCGAACCGGTTATACTCATTGCTGGAGGCCGAAACAAGGGTTCAGACTTTACGGAACTGGCCCGGGTTATCCGCCAGCAGGTCAAACACCTGGTATTAGTGGGCGAAGCCAGGAGTATAATTAAGGAGAAGGTTAGGGAACAGGGGTTCAGCAACATAGAAATGGTGCGGGATTTTCCTGCTGCGGTGTTTAGAGCCCGGGAACTGGCCCGGCCCGGTGACGTTGTATTGCTGTCGCCGGCCTGCGCTAGTTGGGATATGTTTAACAGTTATGAGGAACGGGGCGACCTGTTCTGCCAGCTAGTCAATTTACTAGAGGGGGAGCGGAGTTGAGGCTCAAGAAGGGTCCACCAGACTTTGTTCTTTTCATGACCACTGTTATTCTGGTTTGCATAGGGTTGATAATGGTTTTCAGTTCCAGCTCGGTTACCGCCAACCTGCGTTACAATGACCCGTATTACTTTTTTAAAAGGCAGCTGGTGTGGGCCATAATTGCTTTTGGCGCAATGTGGGTGGTTATGAAGATAAACTACCTGCGGCTCAAAGATTTTGCGGTTCCCGCTCTCATACTTGCCCTGGTTTGCCTGGTAGTGGTTCTGTTTATGCCTGAGGTCAAGGGGTCGAGCCGGTTTTTGGGCGTGGGACCGTTTCGTTTTACTCCCTCGGAAATGACCAAGCTATGTATGGTGTTATTTCTGGCGGCCGGCCTGAGCAGGCAAACGGAACGGATAACTTCTTTTGTCCGGGGTGTTCTGCCCTTTCTGGGCCTGTTGGGGTTGGTTTGCGGGCTGGTGATGCTACAGCCCGACCTAGGTACCACCTTTACTATTGCCGCCACGGCCTTTCTGATGCTGGCCATTGCCGGGGCCAGGATGAGCCATCTGGGTATGCTGGGGGG
>JAAYAC010000048.1 GCA_012719535.1 Syntrophomonadaceae bacterium
CTGAACTTAAGGCCAAGCTCAAATGGTACGAGGAGCAGTTTCGCTTAAGCCAGCAGAGGAGGTTTGGTGCTTCCAGCGAAAAAACTGATCCCGAACAGCTAAATCTCTTTAACGAAGCTGAGGATACTGCTAACCCCGCTAACCCTGAGCCGACCCTGGAGACGATTACATACCAGCGGAAAAAAAGAGAGCCCGGTCAAAAGGCAGATTCCCTAAAAGACCTGCCGGTGGAAATCATCGAATACCGGCTTTCCGAGCACGAACAGGTCTGCCCCTGCTGCCACGGCAAGCTGCATGAGATGAGTACTTCTTCAACCGATATATGATGGATTAAGAGATCCATGTACATACGCATTGTTAAAGTCAGGGATTTCCGATACATGCAGGTGGTACACAACTATTATGTTAGCTGAGAGTACCCCAGACAACAAGTAATTTCATCGCTGGGACGCTATGATGAAGACCGTTACCGACAGATCCAGGAAATCCTCCGGGACATGCAGCAATTGAAACGAATGCAGGAAGTAGTCAACGAGATAGAGAACCCTCCAATATTCCCAGGCATAGGATCCTGCCGCATGTTTAGTCTGCGGCCAAGGTCCAGAAAGGGTTAAGGAGGTGCACTGGTGGGACGAGCCAAGGAATACCGTCAGCGCCTGAAATACCAGGTGGCATCAGCCCGCAAGAAGACCCTTGAGAGCATGCTCGCCTTTCGTTTTGTCGAAGAGTTGGGCATGAGCGAGACCGAGGCCCGGTTGCTGGGGTACCGGACCGCCAGGTGGATTTTAAATCAGCCAGGGGTGCGGGGGCCGAACCAGATACTCTTTGATGCCGTATCCGGAAAGGATTCCTTTTCGCGAAGGCATAAAACCCTAAAAAAGATCAGGCTCACCCCTTACGACATAGAGGACCTCGACCTGGAGCTGGAGTTCGGGCTGTCCACCATGCAGGCTGGTCGCATCCTCCGTTTGATCGAGGAAGCCTACCGCCAGGACGCCCTCTTGAGCGCCAAGCAACTGACCATGCTCTGTAACATCACGCCCACCTCCCTCAGGAGCCGCCTGGCGGGACTGCGCCGGGAAGGAATGTGGGTACCGGTAGCCGGTCTCTCCAGGGTCGACCGGGAGCGGCGCGGTGAGCTGCGCTCCGCCTGGGCGCTGTCCCGATACCTGGATGGGCAGCCCCTGGCGGAAGTCAGGCAGAGGGCCGCCCTCTCCCGGGAAGCGTTCCGCCACCTCTGGTCCCGCTTTTCCCACGTTGCCCGCTCGCTCCTAAAGGGTAGGTTTAAGCAGGGCGATCCCGAGGAGGAGGCCTGGGCAGCCATCGTGCATACCGTCCCGAAGAAGACCCTGCTCCCCCTGCTGGAAGAGCCGGGCATACCCCCTTCCTTCGGGGATTGGGCATCTTTCATGAATGAACTCATGGTAGACTTCGCACTGTCCCCGGTCAAGGCCAGAGCCTTGCGGGAAATAGCGGAGGAGATGCTGGGCGCCCTCTCCGACAGCCGGCCCGATGAGGATGTGGTGTACTGGGCGGTGGGCAGCACCGAGCCAGCCGGGAAACCCCTGGATGCCTGCCGCTTGGTGCCGGTGAGCCTAACCCTCTATGACCGGGAGGACGTGCCGCCCCCGGATGTGGACCGGGACCTCAACCGACTCAGCGGCATCAAGTTCCGGAAAGTTCTGCGCTATGCCACTCAGGCCAAGTACGCCGGGGGCTACCTGACCTATGCCGACCTGGGCTACCTGCTGGGCATCCACCCCGAGGTGATCTCCCGCCTGGTGCGGTCCCACCCCACCGTGGCGGTGCCCTTAAGGGGGGCGGAGTGCGATATCGGACGCGGTGTCACCCACCGTAAAAAGATCATCCAGCTCTACCTGGAGATGCACACCGAGACCGATATCGTGGCCCGCACGGGGCACTCTTACGAGGCCATTGAAAACTATATCAAGGAATTCGCCGCAGTGCTGGTGCTGGCCGAACGCGGCCTGACCGTCCCCTTAATCCGGCGGGTGACCGGGCGATCAGTTAAGTTGATTAACACTTACCTGGAGTTAATACAAGAATACTCCGGCCCCGAATATGCTTTCCGGCTACACCACCTGCGTAAAGTTTTTGAACTGCACGAGGACGAGCTAAAAAAAAGCC
>JAAYAC010000049.1 GCA_012719535.1 Syntrophomonadaceae bacterium
CAGCCTGCCTGAACTACCTGCCCATAGTACAGGTACTCTACCTGTTCCGGCTGAATTCCGGCACGGTTTACTGCTTCCTTAATGGCGATAGCGCCCAGTTCAACAGCCTTCAGAGGCTTGAGCACTCCGGCAAACCTGCCAAAAGGTGTTCTCGCCGCACCTACGATTACTACTTCTCTCATGCGTTAATCCCCCTTTTCCTTTCACTTGTAGAATTCACAAAAACACAAGATAGCGCTTTTTTTCACCTCCTTCCCCCCAAAAAAATCGCCCCGGCAGATAGCAATCTGCTGGGGCTCATGGCTCTCGTCACAGAATTTATTGTAAAGAATTATTCAATTGGCGTACCGGTATCGTTAGGAACTGACCACAACCGGTGTACCGCCCGGGTAGTTGTTTCCCGGGGTTGCAGCGGAAGCATCTTCGCGAAGGTAGTTCACCCGACCGCAGCGGGGGCATTTGATTTCCAATTCACGGCATCCGCGGTACTTGCCCAGAAGTTTATTGCACTTCTCGCACCTGAACTCCTTCACTCCTTCACATCCCTTCTCCAGGCGAAACTATTAACATGAATATGTAAGCTGCCAGCTGAAAAGAACCTGTTCTGCTCTATGATGACGCCTGAACCAGCACCTGGTGCCGACTATAGCCCCGGAATGGCCAAAAAACAGCACCCTCCAGGACTTCTGGACCGCACGGTGCGCCACCACAGAGCAGAATGCAAATAAGGAGGTAATTTGGGAACACTTGGCATTGAGCCAAGTCTGCCGGGTGGACTTGCCCAGCCGCTTATCCCCGTCTATTGCAACCAGTGTGCCAACGGTTTCCGCAACCATACTCAAAGGCCAGTCTATGGCCATTCTCTCCCCCATAACAAGGGAATGGCCTTTGTCATTCCCCTAGCAATCGTTGCATCAACGCAACAACATCGCCCGCTTTTCTGTTGCCATATTGCAGGCTTTGTTGCATATCCACACCATATTTTCCGTGTCTGAATCGCTCGGTTCTTGCGTTCTGCTTGGGCCCGCGGCCTTCGCCCTAAAAGCAAGCATACCCCTGTCGGGAATTCCCCCCGGTTATCGAGCTGTTTTGTTGCATTCGCGCAACTCACCCCGCACCAAAGTTGTGTTGTGCGACTGCAACACTCTGTTGCGCATCCGCAACGCTTCGCTCTTCGTGCCACCCAGCGGCTCTACCGGCTGATGCCGTACCGGGCTGCCTTTCTCACAATGGTGGATGCGTCTATTTTTAGCTCCCTGGCCATCTGGCGAGTTGTCCGGTACTTGGCATAGGCCTTCTCCAGTATCTGTCTTTCCACACTTTCCACCGCTTCCCGCAGGGGAATTATACCGGTAACCGTGACCTCGGCGGCATTACCCCGATTAGCGTTCACCAGATGGGAAGGCAGATCTTCCCGGGTCAGGATATCCCTGGGGGTAATAACTACCAGCCTCTCAATAAGATTTTCCAGCTCCCTGACATTGCCGGGCCAGTCATATCCCATGAAGATATCTATTACCTCCGGCGATATGCTCTTCCTCAGCCGGTATTTTCGGTTGAACAGGTGCAAGAAGTGAGCAACCAGAGCCGGAATTTCCTCTTTTCTGTCCCGTAGAGGCGGCACGTGAATGGGCACCACATTGAGGCGGTAATACAAATCTTCCCTGAATTCTTTGTTGCGGACCATCTCCAGCAAGTTGCGGTTGGTCCCGGCCACAATACGAACATCAACCTCCAGGGGCTTGCTTCCTCCCACCCTGACAATCTCCTTGTTTTGCAGTACCCGCAGGAGCTTAACCTGCAGGTTGAAAGGCAAATCCCCGATCTCATCCAGGAAAAGGGTTCCTTTTTTAGCCAGCTCGAAGTAACCGGCCTTGCCTTCCCTACGGGCACCGGTAAAGGCCCCGAATTCATAACCGAAAAGTTCGGATTCTAGCAAGTTTTCAGGGATGGCACCACAGTTGACCTTTATGAACGGTTCTTCCTTGCGGGCGCTGTATTTGTGAATGGTCTCGGCGATGAGCTCTTTGCCGGTCCCGGATTCCCCGGTAATCAAAATAGTAGAATCAACCTGGGCCAGTCTTATGACCGTACCCATTAAATCCCTCATCTTGGCGGAATTGATAACCAGTTTGTCCGAACCCGCATACTGCAGGCGCAGGGTATGCAACTGGGTTTCATAATGTTCACTCAGACCCCGTACCTGTTCCAGCTCTTGCTTTAACATATTGAGTTCCGTTATATCCCTGACGTTGCAGACCACCCTGAAAATGTTACCGTTCTTGTCAAATACCGGGTTGCCGGTGGCTAAAGTAGTTTTGCCAGTCTTGGTTTCCTGAATTATGGTCACCGGCTCTTTTCTTTTCAGAACCAGCGAGGAAACGGATTCGGATACAATTCCATCCCTGGCGATGTCGTCGACATTCCGCCCCAGAAACTCTTTGCCGTCTATGCCGGTTATTCTTTCAAAGGCTTTGTTGAGCCTGAGGGTAGTACCATTGCCATCGGCGATGTAGAGCCCATCAAAAGAAGACTCGATGATAGCATCAAGCTCCTCGTTCAACTCCTTGACGTACTGCAGTTCCCGGGAAATGTTCTCCAGTTCGGAGATATCCTGGAGAACAGCCACCGCACCGATTATCTCCCCGTCCTTCATGATCGGTGAACGGTTGGAAATGTAATAGCGGTTGTTGAGCTCTATCTTCTGCACAGGCTCTATCTTACCGGTTTGAACCACATCTATAAGGCCGCTGGTGGGGAACATCTCCACCACGTTCTTGCCCTGTACTTCTTCAGCTGTACGCCCGAGAAACTTCTCGGCCGATTTGTTAAAAACCCTGATCCGACCTTGTTTGTCAACAGAAACAATGAGGTTATAAGTTGAGTTGATAATGGTATCAAGCTCCACAGATACGTTACGGTACAACTCAAAAAACGCCTGTAACAGGTTTCCCCTGGTGATTATTCCCACCACGCCATTTTCGTCCACTACCGGCAGCCGCCCCAGCTCCAGGTTTAGGACTTCCTCCAGGTCTTCATCGGGATGCCAGGTCTTAACCTCTCGCGTCATTACTTCACTTACCGGAAGTGACATATCCATTTCCCGGCTTATCATGCGGAAAAGATGGGTCTTGGTGAAAAGACCTATCACCCGGTTGTTCTCATCTACAACCGGGGCCCCGTCCACCTGGCTGTTGATGAAAACCGCAGCCGCTTCACGGCACGTCTGCTCTGGCCTCAACGTTACGGGATCAGGTGTCATAACGTCCCTGAGCTTCATACGCATCACCTCATCTTAAAGTTAGCACATGTCCGGGGCAAAATGAACGACCTGTCTCCGCCAAAGTAAAAGCAGGTTGAACAACCTGCTCGCCATTCTGACCATTATGGTAAGTATCCGTTCTGTCTACTGTTGTCAGCCGCTATTTGATAACCGGCCCACCCAGCGGCAAGAGCGTTTTCCCGAAGCTCGTATTCAGGATTATGCCGGCCGCCACATACATACCAAAGATGCCCGCCAGAAGCAAGAAGTTACCGGCGATCGGGCTCCAGGTGGCGTCCAGTATCCCCAGGTCTCTCAAAGCAACAATCGGCACCGCCACGTCCAGGGCGATCAAAACCAGGTTCAACCCCAGCGTGGAGGTCTTCAGATAGGCAAAAGTCCATACCAAGAGGGTGATTGCCAGTACCAACCATGCCCAACCATCGATCCTGGCATCCATCGACCATCCATTCACCGCTCCTGCATACTTAACAAAAAATTCCAACCCTCCGGTCAACATGAAAAACGCTGCAAAGAACGTAAATACGTTGCCGCCGAGTAGATTGCCTTCCAGGATTTCGACAATTCCCACAATCAACTGTACGATGAATCCACCAACCAGCCAGCAACCCAGCAGAGGAATACAAGAATGGTCCACCTTGCCGGTAAGTACGGCATAAAATGTAAAACAAGCGATCGCCAGTGCTGTAAGCCCCGCTGGTCCCGGGTTCGCCCATCCACCACCATGTCCTGACATCTTTGAACCCCTCCTTATTATGAATTTGCTTGTAGCCCACCAGAGCAGGCTCAGGTGTAAATATGGTTTGTTAATTACTATGCCAACCAGAACAAGAAAATGCTTAAGCTAAGAAACAACAACCCCCGGGTAACCTTTCAACCCGGGGGTTGACCGAATTTTCTGCTGGCATGCCTGTATATCTCGCTACCACCTTTGCCCGTGCTCCAGCGGTGCACCCCCTCGGGGTCATGACGGCCTGCAGTTTCATTTTCGGAGCAGATGAGGTGATAGCGCCGGAAGGAAAGGCCGAAGCAAAAGAAAAGAGGCTGGCAAAGCCTCTTCACTTTTCTATGTACCTTCCAAACTATCCCCGAGCACTATCCCTTGCGGCGCAGGAAAGTAGGAATATCAAGGTCCTGGCTATTGGTGAAAGGCCGGGGCTGCTCCAGTCCGGCAGCACTGAGCCGGGAGGCGTACCTGTCTGTGTCGAAACCCGTAGCAATCACGGTGACTCTGACTTCTTCCTCGAAGCTGTCATCCACCACCGCACCAAAAATGATATTGGCTTCGGGATCCGCCGCCTGGGCGATAATTTCGGCCGCCTCGTTAACCTCGAACAGAGTAAGGTTGGCGTCACCGGTGATGTTGAACAGCACCCCTTTCGCACCTTCAATGGAGGTTTCCAGCAGCGGGCTGGAAATTGCTGCCCGGGCCGCTTCGGCCGCCCGGTTTTCTCCCTTGGAAACACCTATGCCCATCAGAGCGGAACCGGTTTCCATCATTATGGTCTTGACGTCGGCAAAATCACAGTTAATTAATCCCGGCACCGCAATCAGGTCGGATATTCCCTGCACCCCCTGCCGCAGGATGTCATCGGCAATGCGAAACGCCTCGTTGATAGAGGTATGTTTGTCAATAACCTGCAAGAGCCTGTCATTAGGAATGGTTATCAAGCTGTCGACCCTGCTCCTCAACTCGGCAATTCCCTTTTCGGCCTGGGCACTGCGCTTGCGTCCTTCAAACGAAAACGGTTTGGTCACCACGCCAACCGTAAGCGCTCCCGATTCTTTGGCAATCTGAGCGATCACCGGAGCTCCTCCCGTCCCGGTACCTCCACCCATTCCAGCCGTAACAAAAACCATGTCAGCACCTTGCAAGACCTTTTTAATCTCATCCACACTCTCTTCAGCCGCCTTTTTCCCTATATCGGGATTAGCCCCGGCCCCCAGCCCCTTAGTAAGCTTTTCGCCCACCTGTATTTTTTTTTCCGCCCTGGAAAGATAGAGCGCCTGGGCATCTGTATTGACGGCAATAAACTCTACTCCCTTGAGTCCGGCTTCGATCATCCGGTTAATGGCATTGTTACCC
>JAAYAC010000198.1 GCA_012719535.1 Syntrophomonadaceae bacterium
AACCTACGTGTTAAGCTTTCGACATACGCTAAAGACCGGAACTCAGTGGTGTTTCCCGTGTTGGAACAATGCCCTATGTGTGGGGCAGGGACCAGACTCATACGCCACGGTTTCTACTCCCGTTATGCCCTTTTCAAGGACCACTGCTACCTTCTGGACATATGCCGGTATCTCTGCCGTTCCTGCAAAAAGACCCTTTCCCTTCTTCCCTGGATGCTGCTGCCCCGATTCCAGAATACCCGCGACTCGGTGCTTGGAAGTCTTCGGAATTTCTTGACCAATAAGCCTATCTTGCTTTGCCGGCAACTGGTTTCCTTTTACCACCACCGCTTCTTTAAGAATATCCCGGCCATCATCACTGCCCTTAGAGAAATGGAGTGGACACCACTCCCCGGGGATGAAAAACAAAGGGCCATAAAGATAGTCGACCGGCTGCTAATCACTACCCCCTGTGATTCGACCTCCAGCGGCCAATACGCAAACCGGATCCTGACTAACTTTATGGCAAAATCATTTTACCACCCAACCACCTCCCTTTGACAAGTTTTATTCGCCCACAGACCTTTTGCACGGCGGTTTTAAGGTATTTTGAGCTACAATCTTTCTTGCGAGGTTAACCGGTTATCCTCCATCCCATCTTATGGAGGTGCTTGCTTTGTCTTTAACCGAAGAACAAAAGATGGAAGTGGCTCTCTTTCGCTTCGGTCTAATCGCCCCGCTTCTTAACAACCAGGTCGAGGATCCCAAGGCTTACCTGGAAACGGTTTCTTCCAAGGTCCACGACGTTCCTTTCTACGGCAGAAGGGAGTACAGCGAAAAAACCATCCGTCGCTGGCTTTCTGATTACCGTAAGCACAACCTTGAAGGCCTTAAGCCTTCCAGCCGTAAGGACAAGGGTTCTTTTCGTGTCATCTCTTCTGAGCTTGCAGAGAGAATAGTTCAGTTCAGGTATGATAACCCGGGGCTAAGCGTCACTCTCCTTTACGAGTTGATGACCAAACAAGGGCTTGTGCTTTCGTCCGAGGTTTCCTACCATTCGGTCTACCGCTTCTTGAAGGCCAAAAAACTGGCCCGCCCTCTGGTAGAGGATGTTTCCTACCCCAGGGAACGAAAACGGTTCGCCTACGATGAGGTCAACCGCATGTGGCAGGGGGATATGATGGCCGGCCCTTATGTCATGGCCAGCGGAAAGAAAAAACAGTCTTACCTCTTCGCCTTTATGGACGACTGCTCACGTTTGGTCACTTTTGCCCGGTTCTGCCTCGAACAAAATTTCGAGGCCATGAAAAGGGTTTATGTGGAGGCTCTTGTCCCCCGGGGTATCCCTAAAATCGTTTACCTCGACAACGGAAGAGTCTACCGTTCCCAGCTCTTTCATGCGGCCTGTGCCCGGCTGGGTACTACCGTTGCTCACACCGTGCCTTATGGAGTGTTTCTTCCGTACGGTCCGGGAACGGTTTTTACCTCTTTTGTCTTACCCCATTACCTCACTTGAGGAGCTTAATCAGTCTTTCTGGCGCTGGCTGGAGGAGGATTACCACCGTCGTGTCCATTCTTCCCTGGGTATGTCTCCTCTTGACAAGTACCTTTCTCAGGTTTACCAGCTGAGGCTGGTAAAAGACCCTGATGAGCTCAACCAGCTTTTTATGCGACGGGAAGAATGCCGCGTCAATAACGATGCTACGTTCTCTTTAGCCGGAAGGCTTTTTGAGGTCTCGCCCGCCCTCATCGGTCAGAGAATAGAGGTTCGCTTTGATCCCGATAACCTTAATGAGGTCCTGGTTTTTGTTGATGAGGAGTTGCAGGGAAAGGCTTTGCCGGTTAACCTGGCCGATAATGCCCGGGTGAAAAGGGAACGGGCCAAACCCGATGCTCCTAGCCTTTCTTTCCATGAGGCCTTTAAACGAAGGGAGGTCCGCTGACGTTGTTTACTGCTTTCTATTCCCTGGCACTCCGACCTTTTGCTAAAGAAATTAAACCCGAGCAGATGTTCGCTTCTTCCTCCCATCAGGAATTGCTGGCGCGTTTAAGTTATCTTAAAGACCACCGGGGCATCGGCATGGTTACCGGTGAGCCCGGTTCGGGCAAGACATCCTCCTTGAGATGTTTCGTGGCTTCTTTGAATCCTTCTTTGTACAAGGCGGCCTATTTCCCTTTGTCTACCGTCACCGTTAACGATTTCTACCGCGGACTTGCTTTCAACCTGGGCCTGGAACCGGCTTTCCGCAAAGTAGATCTTTTCAAGCAGATACAGGATGCTGTCCAAAGCCTGTTCTTCGATAGAAAGGTGGTCCCGGTTATTATCCTGGATGAGCTGCAGCTTGCCGGCACTCATTTCTTAAACGATCTGCACATCCTTTTTAACTTCTCGATGGATTCCGTTAACCCCTTTGTGCTTATCCTGTGCGGCTTGCCTCACCTGGCTACGAAGCTGTCCATTAACCACCACCTGCCTCTGAATCAGAGGCTGATTATGCGCTACAAAATGCAGCCTCTTACCCGAGAGGAAACTAAAGCCTACCTTAACCACCAATTGAACCTGGC
>JAAYAC010000050.1 GCA_012719535.1 Syntrophomonadaceae bacterium
CTCGACACGGTTGCCAGGGAGTTTGTCGACGTTTTGCTGGCTAGTGACGGCGATATAGGTTTGGCCAAAGAACACTGCTACAGGATATATGGACAGGAACAGGTGGCCGAGGCAGAAAGGGAGATCCGCGCGGCGGTGGAGGAGCAAAGCCTCTTCACCCGCGAGGAATTGCCCTTGCTCGACCTGGAACAGGCCCCGGTAAAGGCACTGTGCCTCAACGTTGCCCACGCCTGTAACATGAAATGCCGTTACTGCTTTGCCGGGCAGGGGGATTTCGGAGCCGAGAAGGGATTGATGAGCGAGGAAGTGGGGCGCCGGGCGCTGGATTTCCTGCTTCAAGAGAGTAGGGAGGTCCGAAACCTGGAGGTGGACTTTTTTGGGGGGGAACCTCTGCTCAACTATCCCGTGGTGCAGAGACTGGTTGCGTACGGGCGCCGGCGTGCTGAAGAAACCGGCAAGAACATAAGGTTTACTTTAACCACCAACGCTGTGGCCCTTACCCCGGAGATAATGGATTTCATTGTACGTGAAGGTATTTCGGTAATCCTCAGCCTGGACGGGCGCCCGGAGGTGAATGACCGGTATCGTCTCCTGAGAGACGGGCGGGGGAGTTATGACATAATAGTGGCCCGTATCCAGGCGATGGTAGCCAAACAGCCGGTCAGTTACTATATTCGAGGGACCTTCTGTCGGGAGAACCTGGATTTTACGCGGGACCTGGAGCACCTGATTTCGTGCGGGTTTACCAACATATCGCTGGAGCCGGCGGTTGGCGACTGCCGGGATCTGGCTATCGGAGAGGAGGAACTTCCCAGGGTCCTGCTTGAATATGACAGGCTCACTGAAGTTCTCTGGTCCCAATATTGCCAAGGGCGCAAGGTGAACTTTTTCCATTTCAACCTGGACCTGAAC
The DNA here is from genome assembly GCA_012719535.1 of Syntrophomonadaceae bacterium. Classification (GTDB taxonomy): domain Bacteria; phylum Bacillota; class Syntrophomonadia; order Syntrophomonadales; family Syntrophothermaceae; genus JAAYAC01. The sequence goes on from JAAYAC010000050.1 coordinate 913, forward strand.
CGGGGGCCCTGCCTGGCCAAGCGCTTGACCGGTTGCGGGGCGGGGATTGAATATCTGGCGGTGACCCCAGGGGGAGACATTTATCCATGCCACCAATTTGTTGGCGTCGCAGACTTCTTGATGGGCAACGTTAAGCAGGGAATAGTCAACAGGTCCATCAAGCAGCGGTTTGCCTGTAGCCAGCTGGCCAACAAAAACGAATGCCGCTCCTGTTGGGCCAGATTCTTCTGTGGGGGAGGGTGCCATGCCGGTGCCTACTACGTAAACCATGACCTGAGGAAGCCAGCTGCCGTCAGTTGTACCATGCACCGTAAGCGCGTGGAGTGCGCTATATACCTGGAAACAAGGAAGAGATTGGCTCAACATGATAATTACCCTGCTGAAGCGTAATTTCCTGCCATTTATCCGTGCCGGCCTGCTGGCGTTTGATGGCCTGAGCATGTTACCCTACCTGGAGGATATAGCCCGGAGGAAAGCCGGCCTGGACGAGAAAGGCTTTGTAGAGGTCATGGGCCTGGCACAAGTGTTTCCAGGACCTCTGGCGGTAAATATGGCGGCCATCCTCGGTTACCGCATGCGGGGGCTCTTGGGAGCTGCCCTGGCGATAGCCGGGGTTTGCCTGCCGGGACTGACCATCGCAGGGCTGGTGTTTTTCCTAACGGGCTCCGTGCTGGATGAACCCCTGGCCCGGAAGGCCCTGTTGGCCCTGAAGACGTCCATGGTGGGTATCATCCTGGGAACGGTCGTTTCCCTTGGCCGAAAAACCATAGACAGCGCCAGCAAGACAGCGGTATTTCTTGGATGCCTGGCTTTTTCTTTGTGGGTGGGAGCTAATCCGGCAATTACCCTGGTCTTGGGAGGAATACTGGGCGTGCTCCTGCTCAGGGGAGGCGAGGCCGGTTGACTCTTCTAGCCTTCTATATCACCTTTGTTAAACTGGGGCTATTGATGTTTGGCGGGGGATATGTGTTGATCCCACTCTTGACTTACGAGGTAGTCAAAACCGGTGCCTGGATGAATGAGCAGCAACTCCTGAGCATACTTACCCTGGGCCAGATGACACCCGGACCATTTGCGGTGAATACGGCCCTGTTGCTAGGCCTGTCCGTCAATGGCCCGTTGTTCGGTGTGGTGGCGGTGGCCGGGCTGGTTACCCCGGCCCTGGGTTTTTCCTGCTTCATTAACCGGTATATAAGACCATATGAAGGCAACCCGTGGCTTATGGCTTCTTTACAGGGAATAGGTATTGCTGTGGTAGCCGTGGTCCTGGTAGTGGCACTCCAGCTGGCCGGTAACATGTTTACCGGTCCGGGAGCCTTTGTAACCGGGGCGGTCTCTTTTACATTATTTTACATTTTCCGCTTGAATCCCGCCATTTCAATGGGTGTGGCTGCGGTGTTAGGGGTTTTCTTCATAAAATAGTCTCATAAAGGAGGACTATTGTAGACTCTTGTAGAATTCATAAACATACCAGAATAATCAGGTGGGAGAGGACCTATGCGCGAATATTTGTCCGGTAAAGGTCTCTTCTTCCCACTGCTTGCGCTGCTTGTTTTGTTGACAGTTGTGGGGGGGTGGCTGGGAGCCACCAGGACTATTGCCTGTGCGGTATACGTTAATGGAAAGCTTGTCTGTGTGGCCCGCGATGAAGCCCCGGTCAAGCGGGAGATTAACAAAATCTGTGAAGCCGGGAAGCGAGAGCTCGGGCATCAGGTTTCTATCCAAAGCCAGGTAGAATACAAGACGGTGCTTGTCCCAAGGGAGTCTGTGGTGAAGGATTCCCAGATACCGGAGTTCTTGGCCCGGCGCATGAATTTGAAAACCACCGGGTTTGCCATAGTGGTAAACGGAAAAACGGTGGTTACGGTTGGCAGCCGGGACATTGCCCGGCAGGTGTTGGATGATTTAAAGGCCAAGTATAGCAGCTGTAAACCGGAGGAAAAACTGGTTTCGATAGCCTTTGCGGAAAAGGTAAGGGTTAAGGAAACGGAGGTTCCGCTCAGTCAGGTAGTCAGCCGGGACAAGGCGCTGTCAATCCTGGAAACAGGAACTGATACCCCGCTCATCTACGAGGTCAAGGAAGGGGATTCCCTGTGGTTGATAGCCCGCCGACATAATATGCACGTGGTGGATATCAAGGCGGCCAACCGGTTGGAAGGGGAAAGGTTGGAGCCGGGACAGAAGCTGACCCTGTATGCAACAGAGCCTTTTATCAATGTGCTTACCACTGTACAGGGCAACCGGACAGAGAAGATACCATATCATACAAGGGTTATAACCGACCGGTCCAAGAGCAGCGTTATAGTCAAGCAGGAAGGGAAAGAAGGCGAAAAACGGGTTACATACAGAGCAACCCGGAAGAATGGTTCTACAGTAGAAGTTGAGACCATTGCCGAAAAAATCGTTGAGCAAGCGGTAGATCGCGTTATCGTCAAAGGCCAGAGAGTTAGAATAGCCTCCTCACGGGGTGGTGGTGGCTCTGGAATTCTAAGCTGGCCGCTTTTCGGGCATATCAATTCATACTTCGGTTCTCGGGGTGGAAGTCATAAGGGTGTAGACATCGACGGTAAAACCGGTGATCCGATTCGTGCCGCCGATAGCGGGCGGGTTGTTTTTGCTGGCCGTAGCGGCGGGTATGGGTTGATGGTTGAGATTAACCACGGCAACGGAGTTATCACACGGTATGCTCATTGTTCCAAACTCCTGGTGGGGGTAGGGGAGCGCGTAAGCAAGGGAGAAGTGATCGCCCGAGTTGGATCTACCGGCCGCAGTACCGGTCCCCACCTGCATTTCGAGGTTATCAGTCAAGGTGCCCAGCGTAACCCATTAAAATACTTGCGCTAGACATTATTCCCCGACCTGGTTGTTGTACCGGGTTGGGGTTTCTTATCTTGGGCGGCAAAGGGGGTATACTCATGGAAAGTTATGATGTAGTGATCATTGGGGGAGGCCCAGCTGGCCTGACGGCCGGGATATACGTGGCCCGGGCCCGCTTGAAGGTAGTACTGCTTGAGGGAGCTTTTCCCGGCGGCAATGCTGCCATTACCGACCGAATTGATAATTATCCCGGTTTTCCTTTCGGTATATCCGGACCGGACCTGATGAACCGGTTCCGGGAACAGGCAGAGCGTTTTGGGCTGGAGATACGGGTTGCCGAGGTGACTCGCCTGGAAGTGGACGGGGGTACCGCAAGAGTGATTACTACTGCAGGGGACTACAGTGCCCGGGTGGTGATTATTGCCAGTGGCGCCCGGCGGCAGGAGCTAGGAGTACCGGGAGAGGCCGAGTTTACCGGTAGGGGGGTATCGTACTGTGCCACCTGCGACGGCCCCTTTTTTGAAAACCGCGTGGTAGCGGTAATCGGGGGAGGGGACTCGGCGGTGGAGGAGGCCATCTACCTGACCTCTTTTGCCCGCAAGGTGTACCTGATACATCGGCGCGACAAGCTGCGTGCCAACCGGGCTGCGCAGGAGAAGGCTCTGGCCAACCCCAGGATAGAGTTCAGGTTTAACCGTGTGGTAGAAAGGTTTGAGGGCAAGGATAGCCTGAGAAACCTCGTATTACTTAATACGCAGAGCGGGGAAGTGGAAAGGCTGGCTGTGGAAGGAGTATTTGTCAGCATCGGTATGAAAGCCGCCTCCGACTTTCTGGGGGGGCTATTGGAGACCCGTGACGGTTACATAATAACTGATGCTGATATGAACACTTCCGTGCCCGGAGTGCTGGCAGCCGGCGACATCCGCTACAAGCTGACCCGCCAGGTGGCCACCGCGGTTGGGGACGGAGCCACGGCCGGGATTCAAGCTGTCAGGCTTTGTGAGGATATGCTTCAGGGGATGTGACATAAATTGTCAATCCTCCCTGCTCTCCTTCAGTAGTATAATGAGCGGGGAGGGAGGTTGTTCCGGTTGTTGGGGAAAAGCGTGTATTTTGCGCGACTGGTCTTGGGAGTCATAGTAGCTTGTTTAGCGCTGCTATTCATCCAGCTGTTAAGAAACTCGGCGCTTCCCCGGCAGGGGTTTTATGAACTGTTCCGGTACCTGGCCTGGGAAGAAAACCGAATTAAAACCCACAATTTTAAATCCTTGGAAACGAATCACTTTGTGATAAAATTTTTAGATGAGGATGAAAGGTTCACAAGTTTGGTAGCGAAAACCGCTGAGGACGTCTATGATCCGATTACCGGGTTTTTTAATTTCCGTCCCGCGGACAAGATAGTCATCGTCATGTATCCGGACGGGGAGAGCCTGGCCAGGAGTTTTGGCTGGGATAAGGACGAAAGAGCCATGGGTGTTTACTGGGGAGGTACCATCCGCATCTTGTCTCCCCGTGCCTGGACCAGCGATGCATATGTCGAATCAACCTTTACCCGCGACGGGCCGATTGCTCACGAATTTACCCACTTACTGGTGGACTACATGACGAGAGGCAACTACAGCCGCTGGTTTACCGAGGGGGTGGCCCAGTACGTGGAGAAAAAAACTACTGGGTTTTCGTTCGGCGACCCGTTTGCGGGCACGGGCGCCGGCGACCGGAGGAAGAGAATCTATGATTTTACCACTCTGGAAAGGGAGTTTGACCAGCTTGATCAGGGGATAGCCTATTGGGAGTCCCTGCAGGCAGTGGAGTATATGGTGAAACTGGGTGGCGAACCTGGACTATTGAAGGTTATCGAGGCGTTACGGGAAGGGAACAGTATGCCACGAGCTGTTGAAAAGGGGTTGGGCGTGAGCTTCGCTGCCTTTACCGATAACTTCTACGTGCAAGTGCTTGATAATTGAGGCGAGGAGGTACTTTTCTTGGAGGAACCGTTGACTATCGAAGGTGGTCATCCTCTTCAGGGCAGGGTAAGGATAAGCGGTGCTAAGAATGCCAGTCTGGTGATAATGGCAGCCACCGTCATGGTCCCGGGCGAAACCATACTGGAGAACGTTCCGTGCATTCGTGATGTGGAAGTTCTGGCAGATATCCTGGAATGCCTGGGAGCAAGGGTGACCAGGCTGGAAGATGGTAACTTGTCGATTTACGTCCCTGACGACATCAAGGTTGAAACCCCGTATGAACTGGCCAAAAAGTTGAGGGCCTCCAACCTATTGCTGGGGTCTTTGCTAGGGAAAAAACGGGAAGCCCGCATTTGTTTGCCAGGAGGATGTGACATAGGTTCCCGCCCGATGGATTTGCATCTCAAGGGGCTGGCCGCCCTGGGAGCGGAGGTAAGACTGGAACATGGTTTTGTGGAAGCGCGAGCCGGTAAACTGGTGGGCAACCGCGTATACCTGGACTTTCCCAGTGTCGGAGCGACGGAAAACATCATGATGCTGGCCGCGTTGACTCCGGGGTACACGGTTATTGAGAATGCGGCTAAGGAACCGGAGATAGTGGACCTGGCCAACTTTCTCAATGCGGTAGGCGGTAAGATTCGGGGAGCGGGAACTGATTTAATCAGGATTGAGGGGGTCGCGGAGCTGAAGGCCACCCGCTATGCGGTTATCCCGGACCGCATTGAGGCAGGGACGTACATGACCGCCGCAGTGGCCACCGGTGGGGACGTGCTAGTTGAAAACGTTATCCCTACCCATCTGTACCCCATCATGGCCAAGCTCCAGGAGACGGGTGCGGTTATCAGAGAGGAGAACGGCGGTTTGCGGGTGCAAGCCGGAGCAGAAATACTGCCGGTTGATATCAAGACTTTACCCTACCCCGGGTTCCCCACCGACCTGCAGTCCCAGATGATGGCCCTGTTGTCGGTGGCCAGGGGGACCAGTGTTATTGTGGAGAATGTGTTTGAGAACCGGTTCAGGATGGTGGATGAGATCAAGCGGATGGGGGCCAGGATCAAAGTGGAAGGTCATACGGCCGTAGTGGAAGGAGTTCCCCGCTTGTACGGTGCCAGGGTAAAAGCTACCGACCTTCGTGCTGGAGCAGCTCTGGCGATAGCCGCCCTTATGGCAGAAGGGGTTACTGAAATTGAAAACCCTTACTACATCTACCGGGGATATGAAAACTTCAAGAGTAAGCTGCGTAATCTGGGAGCCAGGGTTATATAAACGGCCGATCCTCGCATAAAAACCGGGGATATACGCCGGTGATTGCGGGTTGGAGTTATATCTTGACTCTGAAACCGGTTTTCTAGCTTCATCTCTTCCTGGTGCTCCCAAAGATTTAGCTTAGCCGCCGAGAAGACCCCTTTCTTAAGCCTTCCTTACTCGCGGGAGCGAGAGCGAAGGAGGGGATGAGAAGCGGGGGTATGGGGCCTGGAACGAGCCCAGGTGGAACCGCCGCGATAGCAGGGTGATGAATTCCGAAGTTCCTCCCCGACCTTGCAGAGAGAGGGGTAGTTTACCGGGAAACGTAAGCGACTACCAGGGAAGGGGATGCGTAGGTCCGGGTCAGGCTTGAGGCAGGGAAACGGTTGCCACGGTACCGCGACCTTCCCGGCTTTCTATTTTGATCCGGCCGCCGCAGGCTTGTGCTACCTGCTGACAAATCGTAAGCCCCATGCCTACCTTCCTGGGATCAGTGGAGAAGAAAGGCTCAAATACCCTGTCTAGCAGCTCGTGCTTGATGCCGGTACCGGTATCGGTTACTCTCAGCAGGATCTTCCGCCGTTTTTTGAGGGTTTCAATGGCCAGGATTCCCCCACCGGGCATGGAGTTCAGAGCATTGTCGCACAGGTGTAAGACCAGAGCTCTGATTTTTTCCCTTTCCACGGTGATATGCCCGAGATTGGGGGGGAGGGTGAGTTGCAACCAAACCCTTTGGGCTTGGGCCCGTTCGTGAATCGAAGGGCAAACATCACACACCACCTGGTTTAGATCCAGCTTGTCTACTTGCCCCGCATAACTGGTTGACATGGCCAGCAGGCGGTCGAGCGCCGTCTCCATGGCCACCAGCTCATCCCAGATGACTTCCCACGAAATGGAGCCGGGGTTCGACTGGTGAAGTTGTAGAAAGCCTTTGATGGCCGTCAGGGGATTCCTGAGTTCGTGGGCCGCTTGCTCCGTAATCCTACGTAACAGGCAAATCTTTTCCTTCCGATTACGCTCTTCACACCGGGCATGGTAAATGGAGAGGTCTTCGATGGATGCCAGTACTCCGGTCACTCTTCCCTCTGCTTCCCGGTGGGGGCAGGTGCTTACCAGCCAGTACTTGGAAGAACTGTCGGCCACGTAACGCAGTTCTGAACCTCCTTCCAGCGTACGATGCAATAGCTCAGGCAGGAACGGGAGCACCTTTCCCAGGTTTTCCAAAGGTTTGCCCAGAAAACGAGTGCGGCGCCCGGTTATCTTTTCCGCACGACGGTTGATAATGCTAACCATACGGCTACGGTCGATACCGACCACCGCACAGGGCAGGTGATCCATGTCAACTTCCGGTTTTCTACGTCCGGTGGGGGCAGAGCGGCAATTGGAATTTTTTGTAATATCCTGCATACAATACCTCCCTTAATTCCCGAATACCGCGCACGCTGCAACATGTATCTATATATTTCCTCGACTTACCAGGATTTCCTCTATCGAAAAATGGATGATTTTGTTGAACGGGCGTTTGCGCCTGTATACCCCGGCTAAAAAAGTTGAAGACTAAAGTAAAAACCAACAAGAGGTGAGGACATGGCGAGGAGGTGGCGGGGTACAGGTCTATTACCGGCTTTACTTCTCCTGCTGGGACTGGTAGCCGGCTTGCTGGTGTCACGTCCCGACCAGTATA
>JAAYAC010000051.1 GCA_012719535.1 Syntrophomonadaceae bacterium
ACTTGCCAATAACTTCCCGGCCGATGATCATGCGCTGAATCTGGTTGGAGCCCTCATAGATCTGGGTGATCTTAACGTCCCGCATCATTCGCTCCACCGGGAATTCCTTGCAGTAGCCATACCCGCCCATCAGCTGTACGCAGTTGGTGCAGACTTCCATACTGGTGTCGGTGGCGAACTTCTTGGCCATGGAAGCCTCTTTGTTATGCGGCAGGCCGTTGTCCTTCAACCACGCGGCCCGGTATACCAGGAGCTGGGCTGCTTCCAGCGCCGTAGCCATATCCGCTACCATGAACTGAACACCCTGGTTGGCGGCCAGGGGCCTACCAAACTGGTACCGCTCCTTGATATACTTGGTGGTAAACTCGAGTGCACCTTCACCAATCCCCAGGCCTTGGGCAGCAATGGTGATACGGCCACCGGCCAGCAGTCCCATGGCTACTTTGAAGCCGTCATTTATTTCACCGAGGACGTTCTCCTTGGGAACCTTACAGTCCTCGAAGTAGAGCTCGACGGTGGACGAGCCGTTCATCCCCATCTTTTCCACCGGTTTGCTGAAGGTGAATCCCGGGGTGCCCTTTTCAATTATCAGGCAGGTAATCCCTTTGCCCGGTCCCTGGGTGGGGTCGGTCTTGACGAAGGTACAATAAGTGGTAGCATAGGGACCGTTGGTTATGAAGATCTTGCTGCCGTTGACGACGAAGTAATCGCCTTTATCTTCCGCCCTGCATTTGAGAGAAGCTGCATCGGAACCGGCATTGGGCTCGGTCAAGGCATATGCTCCAATGATTTCCCCGGTTGCCAGGGCTCGCAAGTATTTTTGCTTGATGCGGTCACTGCCGTAAAGCCAGGTGCTCATGCAGCCCAGACCGGTATGCACGCTCATGATAACCGCGGTGGAGGCACAAACCTTGGCAATTTCCTCAATGAACATGGCAAAGTCAAGGTAAGTGGCCCCGGCGCCACCCCACTCCTCAGGAATGGGAATCCCGGTAAGTCCCAGAGCAGCTAGTTTCTTGAAGGTTTCCATGGGAAATTCGTGGGTGGCATCGGTTCGGGCCGCAATCGGCTCAATCTCGTTCTGGGCGAACTTTCTCACCATATCCCTGAGCATTAAGGACTCCTCGCTCAATTTAAAATCCATCTATATCCAACTCCCCTCCAAATCTTATTTGCCTTTGAAGTCAGCTTTGCGTTTCTCTACAAAGGCCTTCATGCCTTCCTTCTGGTCCTCGGTGGCAAAGCACAGCCCAAACAGATCGGCCTCTATGGTCATGGACCGGTTGATATCGGTTTGCATGCCTTCGTTTACCGCCACTTTGCAGAACCGTACGGCCAGTTGACCACGGGATGCGATCTTCTTCGCGATTTTCTTGACATAGTCCATCAGTTCGCCAGCCGGCACTACATAGTTGACCAGCCCGATCCTCAATGCTTCATTAGCATCAATCTGGTCCCCCGTGTAGAGCAGCTGTTTGGCCATTCCGGTACCTACCAGGCGGGGCAGGCGTTGGGTACCTCCAAAGCCCGGGGTTACACCCAGGCCAACCTCGGGCTGCCCGAACTTGGCATTGTCAGCCGCGATACGGAAGTCACAGGACATCGCCAGTTCACAGCCCCCGCCCAGAGCAAACCCCTTAATGGCGGCGATAACCGGCTTTTCCATGGACTCAATCAGGCTGAATACTGCCTGGCCCAGCAAACCGAATTCACGCCCTTCGACTGCGGTCATCTCCTGCATGAAGGTTATGTCTGCTCCGGCCACAAAAGCCTTGTCCCCGGCTCCAGTCACTATTAATACACTAACCTCGGGATCGTCGCGGACAATTTCCACGGCCTTCTTTATATCCAGCAGGGTATCCCGGTTCAGGGCATTTAAAGCCTTGGGACGGTTAACCGTCAATATGGCCACCTGGTCTTCTTTTTCCAGCAAGACGTTATTAAACTCCACCTTTTTCCCCCCTCTGGCCTGGTCTTAAGCCGGAGATGTGGTGAAGTCCCGTGCGGCTTCACCACATCCCGTCATTCGCTACTTGCCGTAGTCGTAGATTCCTTTGCCGACTTTCCTACCCAGCCAGCCAGCCTGGACATACTGCTTGAGCAGCGGGGATGGGCGGTACTTGGGATCTCCGTATCCCTCGTACATTACATTGAGGATAGCCAACACCGTGTCCAGACCAATCAGGTCGGCCAGGGCACACGGTCCCATCGGATGATTCATACCCAGTTTCATAATGTTGTCAATGTTCTCGGCAGGAGCGACTCCCTCATACAGCTCCCACAAGGCTTCGTTAATCATTACCTGGAGAACACGGTTGGATACGAAGCCTGGTACATCCTTGCACCACACCGGGACCTTACCCATCTTAATTGAAGCTTCTTCCACTACCTGGTACACCTCGTCAGTGGTGGCCAGGCCGCGGATGATTTCGACCAATTTCATAACCGGCACCGGATTCATGAAGTGCATGCCGATAACCTTTTCCGGCCGCTTGGTGCAGGCCGCGATCTGGGTTATGGGTAGGGAAGAGGTATTAGTCGCCAGGATGGTATGCTCGGGACAAATTCTATCCAGTTCGGCGAATACTTTCTTTTTTATTTCAAAGTTCTCAACGATGGCTTCAATTACCAGGTCGGCGTCTTTGGCATCTTCGAGGCTTACCGATTTGGTAATACGTCCCAGGATGGCTTCCTTCTCCTCCGCGGTCTTCTTGCCTTTTTCCACATCCTTGGAGAGGTTTTTATTGATTACGCCCAAACCTTTTTCCACCAGTTCCATGGTGATGTCATACTGCACCACATCATATCCCGCTTGAGCCGCAACCTGGGTGATGCCTCCACCCATCTGGCCAGCGCCTACCACGAATATCTTTTTAACTTCCACCTTCACAACCCCCTTATATAAGAACTGGAATTCCTTAAGGAAGCTATTCCCTACTCTACCTTGAGCAGTATGGCATCACCCTGGGCCGCACCGCTGCAGATACCGCAAGCAGCCAATCCTCCACCGCGGCGCTTCAGCTCATAGCACGCGGTCATGACAATGCGACCGCCGGTAGCTCCAATCGGGTGGCCAAAAGCGATGGCACTTCCGTTTACGTTTACCTTCTCGTCCATGACCTCATCGCTCAAGCCCAGAATCGCCTTACCACTCGTCAAGGCCACGGCAGCAAATGCCTCGTTAATTTCGATAATGTCCATATCGTCGATACTCATGCCTTTTTCGGTCAGGGCCTTCTTAATGGAGAGCCCGGGGACGGTAGCTATATACCTGGGTTCCTGGGATACTTCGGCATAACCCAGTATGGTGGCCAGAGGTTTAATGCCCAGCTCGTCGGCTTTTTCGCGTGACATTACCACCAGGGCGCTGGCACCGTCATTAGTACCGGGGGCATTGCCGGCGGTGACGGTTCCGTTGGGGTCAAACACCGGCGGCAGCTTGGCTATATCCTCGTAGGTGCAACCGAAACGGGGTGCCTCGTCGGTGTCCACCACAACCGGCTTCTTGCCCGGAATGGTTACCGGAACTATCTCGTCCTTCATCTTGCCTGCCTTAATGGCTGCTTCGGCCCGATTCTGGCTGCGAACCGCCCAGCGGTCCTGGGGTTCTCTATCTAGCCCGAACTCGCGGGCTACTTCGGAGCCATGGATGGCCATGTGCCGGTTGTAGATAGCACACCACAACCCATCCCACACCATTAAGTCTATTGTCTTGCCGTAAGGCACACCCATCCTTTGCCCCCATCTGAGGTCAGGTACCGCATACGGGCAATTGGACATGCTTTCCATACCGCCGGCCACGGCAACGTCCATAAACCCGGCAGCAATCAGTTTATAGGCAATTCCGATACCAATGATACCTGAAGAACATACCTTATTAAGGGTAACCGATGGTACTTCCACGGGGAGGCCGGCCTTCAGCCCCGCTTGCCGACCGGGAACTTGTCCACAGCCTGCCTGAACTACCTGCCCATAGTACAGGTACTCTACCTGTTCCGGCTGAATTCCGGCACGGTTTACTGCTTCCTTAATGGCGATAGCGCCCAGTTCAACAGCCTTCAGAGGCTTGAGCACTCCGGCAAACCTGCCA
>JAAYAC010000199.1 GCA_012719535.1 Syntrophomonadaceae bacterium
CGATGACACTGGAAATCTTCCGGAGAAGGTGGTCCTGGGGGATGCGTTCTTCAAGTGACGTGCAGTAGAAAAGCTTGGGTTGGGGTACGCGACGACCCATCAAGGTGTATCACTTCATCTTCTGCTTTTTATGGAGTAACACTCTACATTAACCGCAAAAATCCTCCACTTTGCTGAGTTTGGCAACAGGTCTGTTATCAGAAACATAACGACACAATGCTCGGGTATGTTCCGGTCTATTACAGTTGCTACTTGGATGAGGTGGTTACCAGGAGAGACTACAATGCACGGATCTCAAAGGTCGGGCCTACAGAAGACCCGCAGTTGAGACTGCGGGTAAAAGTTACGGAACACGCTCCCATTCTGGCAGCCTTGATTGTCCAATTGGAGGAAAGAGAGAAGAGACGTACTGCCCGGGCGGGAAATGAAAGGCTGTAGGAGCGGTGAGGGACGCTTCGGGTAATGCAAACAAATGTTCAAAAAAGTTGAGAAACTACTACATCCAGGACGTGCAGGAATTTTTTTCGACGGGCCAGTACGAGTATCGAGCCGTGTTTACGGGTGTGGATGTTCTTGCAAGCATAGTCGCGAAACCATACAGATGGGCGAATTAACCGATTCTGAAGTTTTCGAAGCAGGAGACTAATGACATGACGGTGAATATACAATAATAAGAACGGGATTTACCTGGAAAATACCCAGGAGAAAGGAGGCAAGCGATGTCCAAGTTGGAAGAACTGAAAAGATACTGTTCAGAAAAGGTTGTTTCAGACGATGTTATAATGGCTTTGTTTTCATTGCTTAACAACAATGAATTACCAAAAAATCCGGCTGTTATTCATACAAGTATCTACGAGCTAAAGCCTGTGCCAGACTTTGAACCTCTCTTAGATTTCTTCGATTTTGATTGTTCCGGTATTGTTCCTTTTTCCGACGAACTGGACCAGGTCTTGTTTCGCTTAGAAACAGCGTCTTTGTTGAGAACCTTTAATCCTACGTATGAGAGATATGAAATTAGAAAAGACTTGCTGGAAAAGGCTCTGAATAAGTTCAATGACGAAGACAAGAAAAGACTCAAGAATATGGCTGATACGTTCCAGCAAAAAGTATTGCACAATGAGGTTGGAAACTGACGCATGGATACCCTGAGAGCAGAAGTTGAGGCGTACGTACAAAATCAACTGGAGAATTCGAACAGTTCAGATGTTAGAGCATCTAAAGTCATCCACGACACTGTGCTTGGAACGAATGTATTTGAACCTTATGAAGTTGCGTTGTTAGACTTACCTATAGTTCAGCGTCTAAGACGTATAAGTCAAGTCGATGTTGTCTCGCTTGTTTTTCCTTCTGGCAATCACAACAGGTTTGAACACAGTTTGGGAGTAACGGTAATAGCAGGAAAAATGGCAGAAGCCCTACGGTTAAAACTCAACTTGTCACCTGACGAAGCACAGCATTTTATCAAACATGTCCGAATTGCAGCTATATTGCATGATGTCGGGCACGGGCCTTTTTCTCATATATCCGAGCATATTTACAGACACTATGATTCGCTCAAAGAACTCAAGAAGAAAGAAAAAGTGCTGGCAGGGGCAAATGCTCATGAAATTTTGTCTTACCTAATTGTCACCTCTTCGGCGTTTAAGGAATTTTTTCAAAAAAAGCTGAGTTTAAAATATGATGTAAGCATGGTTGACCTGGATCTGGTCGGACAAATGATCGTCGGGTACGTTGCAGATCCTAAGAAAGCCTATTATGTTGATGTGATTAATGGTGCGTTTGATGCAGATAAGCTCGATTATATTCAACGAGATTCTCATTTTACCGGTATTAGGATGGCTTTGGATATAGATAGGATATTTCATACGATAGATACTATATTCGTGAACGATAAGCAAAGATTAACGCTGGATATAAGCGGTGTTTCTGCTTTGGAAGAAATCGTTTTCAACAAAATGATATTGTTCAGCACCGTTTACCATCATCACAAAGTGCGGGCGGCGGAATGTTTGTTTAGATCGATATTTGACCAGATTCGTTTAGAAAAGAAGTCTATCTACGGTCTGAATTTTGATAGCTCGGCAGATTTTTTATACTTGACTGATGACAGCATTTTCAGTTTGGCAAGACAGGGATTGGGAAAGATATCTGAGTTGGCATCCTATATAGTAAACCGGAATTTACCAAAGCGGGCGATGGTTCTCAGCACTCGCACAATTGAGTCGGGAAGAGAGAATCTTCAGAGACTAATGAGCTCTTGTTCGAATCCGGAAGGGATAAGAAACCTGAGAGAAGCAATTTCTGAGGCAACGCAAAGCATGGGAGATAGAGTAGAGCCTGAAGAAATTTGGGTAGATTTGCCTGAAGGACCTAAATTCAAAGAGGCGATAGAATGCCCGATAAAGAGCGTTGGCGAAGAAAACGGTTATACACTTTTGCGGTCAGTTTTCCCGGTTGATGATTGGAGTAAGGCTTTTTCCGAAAACAAGTGGCGCGGGTATGTCTTTTCCCGTCCCGAAAAAAGAGAAATTGTACATAGAGCAACTAAACAAGTACTTAAGGAAGCATTTGATATAAGAACCAACAAGTTCTCGCTAATACTGTGCAAAATGGAATAACCTCTTTCTTGGTAGTAATGCTGTTGCTTTCAAAGTGGATCTAGTGCGCCCGAAGCTGAAAAAACTCTATGTCTTCTAGACGCAAGATTACCCGAAATTCAAAGTGCGTGTGGGAATCAGGTCCCGGTTTCGGGAAATTTTGAATGACAGGCTAGAGTGGAAAAACTGTTCAATATTCCCGGCGTTGACCGGGGTTTATTTATTTATTTTTGGAGGATTTTCCCTTATCACACCGTAAGCGTCAACTACAGGACACCTATTCCTCAGGCCTCGGATGCAGTAGTATCTTCCTTAGCAGGTAACCTGCATTCCTCGGGCAGGATATCTGACCATGGCAGCAAACTGTCGATGACATCAGGATCATTTGTGTCCACATTCGGCAGCTGCTCAAAAAGATACATGAGGTAGTTGTAGGGCTTTAGGTTATTCTCCTTGGCCGTCTCAATTATGCTGTAGATAATCGCGCTACTTCTAGCACCCCTGGGGGTATTAGAGAACAGGAAGTTCTTCC
>JAAYAC010000052.1 GCA_012719535.1 Syntrophomonadaceae bacterium
GAAAGCGGCCGGCAATGGGAGCCCGGGGCTTCTTGACGGTAACCTCCACTGCCCCTACCGGGTAATCCTTCAGGAGCCGGGCGGCTACTTGCTCGGCCAGGGTCTCGATAAGGTTGAAGGTGTTTTTTTCTACCACCGCTTTAATGGTATGGTACACCCGGTTGTAATCGATACCCCGGTTCAGGTCATCACTGGTCCCCGCCGGGGTCAAATCCAGGTAAAGTACCGCATCCACGATAAACGGCTGTTTTTCTTGTTTTTCCCGGGGTAACACCCCGTGGCGGGCCTGGAACTCCAGCCCCTTGAGAATCATCTTATCCATCACACCGTACCACTGCGTCCGTCATCCCGGCAACTCGCTTGCTCTGCCAGACATCGTGCACCCGAATGATGTCGGCGCCATTCATAATACCTATCGCCACCGTGGCCAGGCTACCCTCCAGGCGCTCGCCCACCGGTAGGTCCAAAGCCGCGCCGATAAATCTCTTGCGCGAAGTTCCCAGCAAAATCGGCTTTCCCAAGCTCCTGAACTCACGCAGTCTCTTGAGAACCACCAGGTTTTCTTGCGCGTTTTTACCGAACCCGATACCGGGATCGATGATAATCCGGTCTTCGCTTATACCCGCTTCTGTCGCCCGGGTTAGGGCAGTGCGCAGGTCGGCCGTTATGTCGTCGATGAGATTTTGGTAAACTCCTCCCGGCCGGTTGTGCATAATTATTACCGGGGCCCGGTATTCGGCGATAACCCCGGCCAGACGGGAATCGAAGGCCAGGCTGCTGATGTCGTTGATGATATCCGCCCCGGCTTCCAGGCAGGCCCGGGCCACCTCGGCCCGGTACGTGTCCACCGAGATGGGAACCGGGAGCAGTCCGGCCAGTTTCTCCACCACCGGCACCACCCGGCGCAGTTCCTCCTCCACCGGGACGATGGTATGCCCGGGACGGGTGGACATTCCCCCGATATCTACAATATCGGCACCTTCCTCAACCATCTGCAAAGCCCTGGCCACAGCGGCCGCGGTATCCGGGTAACGGCCTCCGTCAGAGAAGGAGTCGGGGGTCAGGTTAAGTATCCCCATGATAAGGGTGCGCTCCCCGATGGTCAGGGACTTCCCCCCCAACAGCTTCAGCACCTTTACGCCGGGTTCCTCCAACGAGTTCAGCATCCCGGTAAGCTCGGCAGCAATTCGTTCTAACCCAAACGGCTGCATTTTCAGCTTGTCCACCAGCAGCCGGTAATGTCTGAGGGTTCCCATCAGGAGAACATCGGTATCCCCCTGCCCGGACACGGTATCCCGTTTTACTGCTGCCTCACCACCCTTGGACAGCATCTCCTGTTTGATGATATTGGCCGCCGGGCAGGGAACACTTTTCAGCTTGACTACCCGAAACACGGCCTTGGGCGCCATCCACTGGATCCCGGCCCGGTCTGCTCCAATTTCTTCCAACGCCTTTTCCGCCTGTTGCCGGTCCGGTATGAAAACCACATGATCGCCCTTCATTATCGAACCTCCGCTGGTGTGGAAAATGTAGCCACAGATTCACACTGATGAACTCGGATGAACACTAAGCAAGAACGTCCCTGTAAATTAAGGATAGGGAGCCCTAACCAGTCCAATTACAAATACTAATGGGCGAAGGATGTTAATGTAACCGTCGGCTGCTAGTAGACCAGTAGGTAGGCTCCGACTTCCTTGTTCTTGAACTTAACACAACGGTGGCGGGCCTCGCACTGCAGGCAGGCCCGGGAAAGGTTATCGGCCCGGTGGAGCCGCTCACCCAGAAAACTCATATCCTTGCTGATATGGCGATGTTCATAGATGGCCTGGCAGACCACTTCGACTTCTTTATCGTTAAAGAAAGCCCGCGGCAAGAGTTCATGGGCCAGGCGGGCTCCCAGCGAAGCATGGTCCACCCCGGTCCGGTATTCCTGCCACTTGCCAATGTCATGCAGCAGACCGGCTGCATAGATGGTTTCCTTGGCCGCCAGTTTTCCGGACAGGTTGGCTTCCTTGAGGTAGTAATTCAAATCCTGGTGCTCCAAAACCAGGATATACGTTATCCTGGCCACATCGATCATGTGCTGTAGGTCGTGCTTGCAAAATTTCTCCTCTTCTTCGATACTGGTATTCCTCTGAATGTACTCGAGGTATAAGGGATCCGTCAGGAGTGCTTCAACCCTCTTCAAAATAAATCCCCCTCAGACATACTTTTAAGCTCCATATCAGTTAAATATTGAGCTTGCCTTTATTATATGATGAGTCGGCCAATCATTTAAGAACTATATTGGCTAAAACAGTCCGTAGATCTTACCGGTGTGGTCAATATCGATATCGAAAGCCGCCGGTCGGCGGGACAGGCCGGGCATGGTGAGAATATTCCCCATCAGGGGAACAATAAAACCGGCCCCGGCGGACAGCCGGATATCACGGACGGTTACGGTAAAGCCCTCGGGCCTACCCAACAAGTGAGGGTTGTCACTGAGGGAGTATTGAGTCTTGGCCACGCAGATAGGCAGGTGAGAATACCCCAACCTTTCTATATCCTCCAGTGCCTTCTCGGCCGCAGCGGTATAAATCACTCGTTCGGCCCCGTAAACGCGAGTGGCGATGACCTCTATCTTATCCTTCACCGGGCGCTCGGTATCATACAGGTACTGGAACCTGGCCGGCGTTTCACAGGCGGCAATGACCTCCCCGGCCAGCTCAACTCCCCCGGCCCCGCCGTCAGCCCAGACGGTGGACAGGGCGAAACGGGTACCCATCTCCTGGCACCGCTCCCTGATAAGGTCTATCTCCGCGTCGGTGTCGGTGGGGAAGCGGTTGAGGGCCACTACACACGGGACGCCGAATTGCTGCATATTCTCAACATGTTTGGCCAGGTTACTGATACCGCGCGCCAGGGCTTCCAGGTCTTCCTCCCCGCAGGCCGTTCGCGGGCGCCCTCCGTGCATCTTGAGCGCCCGGGCTGAAGCTACGATTACTACCGCGTCAGGGCCCCTGCCCAACAGACGGCATTTCAGGTTCATAAACTTTTCCGCCCCCAGGTCTGCGCCGAAGCCGGCCTCGGTGATAAGGTAGTCAGCCAGCTTGAGACCTAAACGAGTCGCGGTGATACTCGAACAACCGTGAGCAATATTGGCAAAAGGCCCTCCATGAATGAAGGCCGGAGTATGTTCAAGCGTTTGCACCAGATTCGGTTTGATGGCATCCTTGAGCAGGACGGTCATTGAACCCACCGCTTGGATGTCAGCTAGGGTTACAGGCTCACCCTGGCGGGAATACGCCACGATTATCCGCCCCAGTCTCTCCTTCAGCGCGGTGAGGTCCTCGGAAAGGCACAGACAGGCCATCACCTCGGAGGCTACGGTTATGTCAAAGCTGGTTTCGCGAGGAATGCCATGGGCTTTGCCTCCCAGGCCTACGATAATGTGACGCAAAAACCGGTCGTTCAGATCCATCACCCGGGGCCATACTATCCGGTGTATGTCGATATCGAGGGGATTGTCAAAATACAGGCTGTTGTCCAGCAGGTCGGCGGCCAGGTTATGGGCTACTCCCACTGCATGGATATCACCGGTAAAGTGCAGGTTGATATCTTCCATGGGTACCACCTGGGCATACCCGCCCCCAGTAGCTCCACCCTTCACCCCGAAGCAGGGACCCAGCGATGGCTCGCGCAGGGCAATGATAGCCTTCTTGCCCATCTGACCAAATGCCTGCCCCAGGCCGATGGTCGTAGTGGTCTTGCCTTCCCCCGCCGGGGTAGGGGTTATGGCAGTAACCAGCACCAGCTTTCCGTCCGGAAGATCCCGTAGGCGAGCAAAGATACCAAGGGAAACCTTGGCTTTCGACCTCCCGTACGGTTCAAGTTCCCCGGACTGGATGCCGGCGCGGTCGGCTATCACTTCGATAGACTCAAGAACAGCTTCCTGGGCGATCTCCACGTCAGACCTCACGCAACCAACCCCCTCTTTAGTAGAGAATTCAAAATTGAGAATGGAGAATGCAGAATTTGGAGACGCCAATTAAGGCAGGCTTGCAAACCCGGATTTGCGTTGATTGAACCACTTTTAACTCTTTGTTCTTACTTCTTAATTACACTTTTAGAATATCCATCGATCGAGAGAGCGCTGGTATTCCACAATCTCGTCCGGGCGGAAGAAGATTTCGATCTCCCGGGCAGCTGCTTCGGGAGAATCGGACCCGTGGATAATGTTTTTGGATATGTAGACACCGAAATCGCCGCGGATGGTCCCCGGCTCCGCCTGGCGGGGATCGGTCTTACCCATCAGGCGGCGTACGGTATCGATTACCCCGTCTCCTTCCCAGACCATCGCCACCACCGGGCTGGCGGTAATGAAGTCTACCAGTTCCCGGAAGAAGGGCTTGTCCCGGTGCTCAGCGTAGTGCCGCTCGGCTGCTTCTTCCGTCAGCCGCATCAGCTTTAAACCGACCAGTTTAAAGCCCTTGGCTTCAATACGCTTGATTATCTCCCCTACCAGCCCTCTCTCTACTCCGTCGGGTTTGACCATGACAAATGTTTTTTGCAAGGGGGATCCTCCTTCTAAGATATGTTACGTTCGGGGTCAGGCACGGCTCGGCTTCGCTTCGCTTGCCTCGTTGCCAGACCCCAGCCTGCTTACCTGCTTCTTTCCGTTCGGGGTCAGGCACGGCTCGGCTTCGCTTCGCTTGCCTCGTTGCCAGACCCCAGCCTGCTTACCTGCTTCTTTCCGTTCGGGGTCAGGCACCGCTCGCCTTCGCTTCGCTTGCCTCGTTGCCAGACCCCTAGGCACGGCCTTGCATGATGGCTTCGAATTCCTCAGCCTCCAATATTTCCTTTTCTATAAGCCTCTGGGCTACCTGATGCAGCTTATCTATATTCTTAGTGAGAATATCCTTAGCCTTTTCATAACATGCCTCTATGAAACCGCGGGCCTCCTGGTCAATGGCGTAAGCAATAGCCTCGGAGTAGTTGCGGTCACGGGCGATATCACGGCCCAGGAAGACTTCTTCCCGCTTGTGCCCGAAGGTTAACGGGCCGAGTTCTTCCGACATGCCATACTCGGTGATCATTCTGCGCACGATGCCGGTGGCTCGTTCCAGGTCATTCTGGGCTCCGGTGCTGATTTCATGCAACACCAAGCTCTCGGCCACCCTCCCCCCCAGCAGGGTGGTAACCTCGTCGAGCAGCCGGGACTTGGTCATATAGTTTCGGTCTTCTTCCGGTAATAGCAAGGTGTACCCGCCGGCCCGGCCGCGCGGAATGATGGATATCTTGTGCACTTTGTCCGTATTGGGCAGGAAATAACTGACTACCGCGTGGCCGCCCTCGTGGTATGCCACCAGCCGTTTTTCCTGTTCCGAGATAACCCGGGATTTCTTTTCCGGCCCGGCGATGACCCGCTCGATGGCATCTTCCATTTCCTGCATGGTGATCTGTTTCTTATTGCGCCGGGCGGCCAGGAGTGCGGCCTCATTCATCACGTTAGCCAGGTCGGCCCCGGTGAAACCGGGAGTCCTCTTGGCGATAACTTCGTAGTTGACCTCGTTGCTTACCGGTTTGCCCCGGGCATGCACCTTGAGGATGGCTTCCCGCCCCTTGACATCCGGCCGGTCGATAACGATATGGCGATCGAACCTCCCCGGGCGCAGCAAGGCTGGGTCCAGGATGTCCGGGCGGTTGGTACCGGCCATAACGATAATACCTTCATTGGTACTGAATCCGTCCATTTCCACCAGCAACTGGTTGAGAGTCTGCTCCCGCTCGTCATGTCCGCCGCCTACACCTGCCCCCCGCTGGCGCCCCACGGCGTCAATCTCGTCAATAAACACAATACAAGGAGCGTTTTTCTTGGCGTTTTCAAAGAGGTCCCTTACCCGGGCCGCGCCAACCCCGACAAACATCTCCACGAAATCGGAACCACTGATGGAAAAGAAGGGAACTCCGGCTTCCCCGGCTACCGCCTTGGCCATCAGGGTCTTACCCGTACCGGGCGGCCCATAAAGCAGCACCCCTTTGGGTATTTTGGCCCCAATCTGAATGAACTTCTGGGGGTTCTTGAGAAACTCTATGACCTCCTGCAGTTCCTCCTTGGCTTCCTCAGCTCCGGCCACATCCTTGAAGGTGATCTTGACCTCTTCGGGAGCCATCATCCGGGCACGGCTGCGGCCAAACTGCATTACCCGGTTGCCCCCACCCTGAGTCTGATTCATCATGAGGATGAAAAAGCCTATGATTATGGCGATCGGCAACAGGGTGGTCAATAGGCCGGTCCACCAGGGTGGCCCCTTGGCTTTCTCTGTATCATAGGCGACGTTATGGGCGCGCAGGTGGGCAAAGACATCATCTTCTTTGGGCGCCTGGGTGGTAAAGGTCTTACCGTCCTTGTACTTGCCGTTTATGATATAAACGTCCACATCCGGTTCGGAAACGACTACGACCCGTTCAACCTTGCCTTTCTCGACATCGGAATAAAACGTACCATAACTGATCTGAGCAGCGGTTTCCTTCTGCTGGGATGTAGCTTTTATGGCAAAGAGGGCTATTAAAACTATCAGCACGTAGATAGCGATGTTTTTTAATACCCTGTCCATCGTCATATCCCTCCCCTCTACGGAAGACAGTCTTCCTTATTCTAGCACAATAAGCCGGGCGTTTTCAATTAAGCCCGCCTGGGCTTGACCTCCAGAACCAGTACTTTGCTGGTATCGCTATCCACAACCGCCTTTTCGTCCAGGCGGTAACCGATAACCCAATAGATTTCGTCACCGGAGGCCAGCAGGCCTATGCGGTCCCGCTTCTCAAGAGGTACCTTGGCATCGATAAAAAAGTCTTTCAGCTTCTTACTGCCGCCCAACCCCAGCGGCCGAAACCGGTCTCCCGGCCTGCGGGAGCGGACCTCCAGGGGTTTCTTGAGCTTGTGCCAATCCAGAACCACCTGTCCCGGACTCCTCCTGTCCGGTCTTCCCTCCTGTATGCGGCAGGTGAGCTCAATCCCCATTTCCCTTATATAAGTCTTTCCCGGAATTTGTAGGAAATAACAGAACGGTTCAACTGTTTTTCTCTGCGGTTGATAAAACAGTAGCTCCTGGTAGCTTTTGCGTACCCGGAGCGTCCGGGAAAGATGAAGATCTTTGCCGGAACCCTCCTTCTGCGCGAGGGCAAGCACCATCTCCGTATCCTTCATTTCCCAGCCGGGGGCTTCCTGCAGCTGGGCCAGGGCGCAAAGAATCAGCCGCCGTTGCACCGCTTTCGGCTGGTCCTTGAACTCATCCAGGAGAAAAGCTATTTCGCCTGGAGGGCCGACCCGCGCCACTCTGTTCCAGGCACGTTCGGTCAATTCATCCAGCAAGCTGTTTTCCTCCCTGGCAATTTCCGCCAGCCGTGCCAGGTGGGCTACTATATTCGGATTATATTCACGGCTGAGTTGTGGTAGAAGAAGGTGGCGAATCCGGTTCCGCAGGTAGAGGGGGTCGTAGTTGCTGGGGTCGGTGCGGTATTCGAGCTGGTTATCCCGCAGGTAGACCAGAATCTCCTCCCTGGTACAGGCCAACAGGGGACGGATAAAGATGTCGCGGCTGGGCATGATGCCTCGCAGCCCCCTCAGTCCTGTCCCACGCAGCAGCCGCATCAAAACCGTTTCGGCCTGATCCCCCATATGATGGGCCGTGGCAACCCTTGTCGCCCCCAACTCCTGCTGCAGCCGGTAAAAAAAGGCGTAACGGGCCTCCCTGCCCGCCTCCTCGAGTGACATCTTGCGGCTTCTGGCCAGTTCGCGAACATCAGCGTGCGAGCCGCTATAATTCAAGCCCAATTGTTCTGCCAGCCGGGCCACAAATTCCTCCTCTTCACCGGCTTCGGCCCGCAGGCCATGGTTGAGGTGGGCAACATGTAGAGAAAAGCCCATCTCCGAACTGAGCCGCTCCAGGACATGCAGCAAGGCTACGGAGTCGGGGCCACCCGACACCGCCACTACAACCAGGTCGCCCCGGCTGAGGAGGTTATGTTCGGCAATGAATTCCCTGACCTTGGCTAGCAAGATCTCACCTCGTACTCTTTATCTTTGACTATTATCTCAGAATATTCCCCAAATAAAAAGCCGCAAACCCGAATTTTCGGGAATGCAGCCTGGACACCCGGTACGAGGTAGACATCGATAGACGCAGACACGCAGACCACGCTCAACCTTATGCGGCTCAGTATGGGCACGCATTACGACACCGGTACTTGCGCAGACAACTGACTGGAGCCGTAGACTGCTGCACTGTGGCCGGCACCGCCTACTGGCAACTCTCTATCCGGGCGACGAGGACGGTCATGTCATCACGGGGCTTGCCCCGGGCTCGTTCCAGGGCCCGGTTAATAATCCGGTCGGCCAGCCTCTGCAGGTCCGTATCATCGGTGCTGGCCAGCAGTTGTTCAAGCCATTGGTCTCTTTCTTCTCCCGACCCGGTGGAGTCCAGTACCCCGTCCGTAACCATGACCACCAGGTCTCCGGGCATCAGGGTTCTTCTCTCCACCACGGTCTCCAGGTTATTCAAAATGCCTATGGGAGGCGTGTTTGAGCTGATGACCCCGACCTGCCTGCCCCTTTTAATGAAGGTGGGGGCACTTCCGATCTTGACGAAGTCCGCTTGAGCTGAATACAGGTCGACAATACACAAGTCGACGGTGGCGAAGCTTTCACCGGGAGAGCGCAGGAGTAAGATCGAGTTTATGGTCTTGAGGGCCATATCTTTCGCAAACCCGCTGGTTAGCAATTCCTCAAGGAGGTTGACCACTGCCCTGCTTTCCATCGACGCCTTTTTCCCCACGCCCATGCCGTCACTGAGGACCAATAGTTCCTTGCCGTCCTTCAAGGTGGCGACGGTGAAGCTGTCGCCCGATACCCTCTCTCTGGCCAGTTGGGCAGCCCCGGTAACCACCCGGTACCCAAAGGCCCTGGCCAGGATGAACTCGCACCCCCCCTTTCCCATCTGGTGAGGGCATTTTCTTTCACAGACTTCGTACTTCTCCGCCATCAACGAGGAGATGGTCGGGGCAATCATTATGTCACAGGTCTCCCGGTCCAGGCAGGACGGGGCGACCACTCGTAAATAGACCTGGTCTTCCGCGGTTCTTACTGGAGTAATTTCGGTAACCCTGACTCCCACCCGCTTGCATTCTTTGAGCAGCCTGGCCTTCAGCTCCTGGTCGACGCTGGCTTCCAGGTTCAGTTCCTCCGCCAGGTTCTTGATAATCGCGGACATTCCCCGTAACTGGTTGGAGATAAGTTCCTTGGACTCGCTCAACCTGCCTTCCCAGTACTCTTTCATCCGCAGGCTTTCGAATATATGGTTAACAGTAGCCGCCAGCTCCCGCGGCCGGATACACCGCTTGCGCAGGCTAACGGGCAGGTCGTCGTAGTCCACCTGGCTGTTAAGTTCCGTCAGGCTGAAAACATCGAACAGATCCTTATAAGTACGGTAAAACTCCTTCTCCCAGCAGGTTCCATAGATCCGGCAGCTCTTACAGAAACCCCGCGAGACTTCATCAAAGAGCATGTTGAGGTAGCTTTTCTCCATGGCCTTAGAGGCGTGCGCCGCTTCCGTCTCGGCAAAGGTTAGGGAAAGCTCCTCAAAGATGTGGGCCAGGCGGTTGATACGGTCCTGCGCCACTTCTTTCAGGTGCTCGTCTTCCAGGGCCGCCTCGCCCTCCTCGGCCGCAGCTCCTATGTGTCCCAGGGATTTGACCGGCAGGTGCTCCTTTAACGATTCAGGCAACAGGAAGAAGGCCAATGCAGCCACGGCGGTCTCCCACACCCCCAGCAGGGCCTCGTGGGTATTGACGATAAAGATGGATAACAGGAGGCTGCCCAACATGAAGCCGATGATTACCCCTAACCGGCCGAAGTTACGGAAAAGACCGGCCACCAGGCCGGAAACAGTATACATTCCCAGCATCTGAGGAAACACCTGGGACGACACGGCAGGGATTACCCCGGCCAGGACTCCAACCATGGTGGCCCCCCCGCTTCCCCACAGGAAGGCGGCAACCAGGATGCCGAGGCGACACAGGATGCTGGTAGGGCTGAGTCCCAGGATGGTCACGTCCGTAAGACCGAGGGCAATACCTATCCCCAAAATGGTAAAGGCAGTCATGTCCTCGAAGGTGAACTTTTCTACATCCTTGCCCAGGGAGACGGCCTCGTGGGCAACCATCATGACAAACGTCAGTACCCCGGAGATAAGCGCCTCGAATATGATAATCATTTCCTTGTAGAAGGAAGGTTGAGTGAAGAGCAGGAAGACGCTCTTGGTGGTGAGCAGCAGGGAGGCGGTTATCACCGGCACGGCTATCCAGCGCTTGCCGGCGGGAACCCGCACGTACTGAAAGGCTACCAGCATGACCAGTATGGCCACGATATTACTGTACAGCAGGTAACCGCTGGCTACAGTGGCAAAGCCTATAAGCGAAAACAATGCCAACCCCGCGGTTCTTGAGCGGTCTTTGCCCGCGAAAGCCGCGGCAAAGGCGAAGGCGAAGGGCAGTATTTCACCTAAGATAAAGGCCCGGGCCAAAATCAGGGCCCCGGCCCACCTCAGCAGGTTGGCCCGGGTCAGGGTGCAGGTCAAAAACTCCTGCCAGGTAGCCGCGCTAATGCTAACCGACTTGAGCCGACTGACCACCTTTCCGAGGCGAGCCCTGGAAGAATTTCGGAATTTCCTGCGCAGAGACCGGGCTTGTTCTTCCTCCCTTAGCCTTTGGTACGGGTATATTTCCAGCTTATCTAACATACTATGCCTCCCTGTACCAATTCATTCCATTAAAATTATAGCCGGAGCCAATGGTAATTTATGTCATTAGGAGGCGGCGGCCGGGAAAACTTTGTGACAAATGCGGCGGGTTAGGCAGGTTTTATCCCATATTTCGGGGAGAATTAACCACAGAAATTAAGATAGCCTGCCACGAGGGCAGGCTACCGGGGGACGCTTCGTTCGGTCAACTCGCTCTATAAGAACTTCTTGTTCTTGGGGGTGTAGTGGGTGTGCAGGAGCTCATGGGACTTGTGGCCCAGCGGCTCATGCAGGAACTCTTCGTAAAGGACCTTGACTTCGGGGTTCTCGTGCGACTTGCGCAGCGGCAGCCCCTCGTCCTCAACATAGATAGCATCGATACGCTCGGCCCGTTTGACGTTAGCCTTGGTGAGCGGCTGCCCGCCACCACCGATGCACCCGCCGGGACAGGCCATGATTTCAATAAAGTGATAAGGAGATTGCCCGGCCCTTACCTGATCCATTAGTTTCCTGGCATTGGCCAGTCCGTGGCCGATGGCCACCTTGACCTTGGTTCCATCCAGGTCTATTTCAGCTTCCTTGATGCCTTCCATACCACGAGCGAAGGTGAAGTTCAGGTCTTCCAGGGTCTTGCCGGTTACCACTTCATATACAGTCCGCAGGGCCGCTTCCATAACCCCGCCGGTAGCACCGAAGATAACCGCGGCTCCGGTGTAAGCACCCATCCAGGAATCGAATTTGCTGGGCGCCAGCTTGCTGAAATCAATACCTGCCATCCTGAACAGCCGGCCTACTTCACGAGTGGTGAGCACCAGGTCCACGTCGCGGAAACCGCTGTCCTTCATCTCGGGACGGGAAGCCTCGAACTTCTTGGCGGTACAGGGCATGATGGAGACAGAGTAGATCTTGGCCGGATCTATGCCCATCTTTTCTGCCCAGTAGGTCTTGACCAAAGCCCCGAACATCTGCTGCGGCGATTTGCAGGTGGACAGGTTATCCAGCAGGTCCGGGTAGAAGGTTTCGCAGAAGTTGATCCAGCCCGGGCTGCAGGAGGTAAACATCGGCAGCTTGCCGCCTTCTTTCAGCCTCTTGAGTAACTCGTTGCCTTCCTCCAATATGGTCAGGTCAGCGGTGAAGTTGGTGTGCAGCACATAGTCAAAGCCCAACTGTCTTAACCCGGCCACGAAGACTTCCATCGGCATTTCACCGGTCTTCATGCCTACTTCTTCACCGATGGCTACACGGATTGCCGGCGCAATTTGCGTGACAACTACTTTGTCGGGGTCGGCAACCGCAGCCAGGAACTCGTCGATCTGTTCATTTTCCGTAATCGCGCCGACCGGGCAAGCATGGATACATTGCCCGCACATTACGCACGGACTGTCAAGCAGGTCTTTGCCCAGGGAAGGAACTACCATGGCATGGTTGCCCCGGTTCTCCAGTCCCAGCGCATTAACCGATTGGAACACGCTGCAGGCATAGACGCAGCGGCGGCACAGCACGCACTTGTCCGGATCCCGCACGATGGAGGGAGTAGAAGTATCCTTGGGCAGGCCCCGCACCATCTTCTCGAAGGGGTTCTCCCGGATGGCATATTCTTCGGCCAGTGCTTGTAGTTCACAGTTCTGGTTCCGGATACAGCTCAAGCAGTCCTGCGGGTGGTGAGCCAGAATCAGTTCCAGAATGGTCTTTCTGGCTTCGACAACCTTCGGGCTGTGGGTCTTGACAACCATTCCATCGTATACCGGCTGGGAGCACGCAGCTTGCAAGAGTCTTTGTCCTTCCACCTCACACACACATACCCGGCAGTTGGCTTTAACCGCCTGGTCGGGGTGATAGCACAAGGTTGGTACACGAACACCGGCTACTTGCGCTGCCTGCAATATGGTTGAGCCGTCAGGAACGGATACTTTGATTCCATCTATGGTTACGTTAGCCATATCTCTTTTCTCACTCCTTTATGCTCATTTTCCCCTATTGTAACTTCGCATCGTAGTCGGCTTTGAAGTGCTTAATAGTGGTAAGAACCGGTGAAGGGGCCGCCTGCCCCAGTCCACACAAGCAAGCTACGGACATCACTCTGCCCAGTTTATCCATTAAAGCCACATCTTGAGCGGTTCCCTTGCCCTGGTTAACCTTGCTCATAAGCTTGTGCATCCGCATGGTTCCTTCCCGGCAGGGGGCACACTTGCCACAGGATTCATGTTCGAAGAATTTAGCGATACGCTCGACTACATCCACGATATCGCGAGTCTCGTCCATTACCAA
This sequence comes from Syntrophomonadaceae bacterium, assembly GCA_012719535.1. Taxonomy (GTDB): domain Bacteria; phylum Bacillota; class Syntrophomonadia; order Syntrophomonadales; family Syntrophothermaceae; genus JAAYAC01. The sequence goes on from JAAYAC010000052.1 coordinate 13,047, forward strand.
CACTGCACCAGATCCCAGGGTGGCGCCGATCGCCGCCATCGAATCGAAATCGATCTGGGTATCCAGCAGGGATGCGGGAATAAAGCCACCCGAGGTACCCCCGATTTGTACTGCCTTGAAAGCTTTGCCTCCGGCAATACCTCCACCAAATTCGTAGATAACCTGACGAATGGTGGTGTTGGTGGGGACCTCGACAAAAGTCTTGTTTACCACGTCCCCGGTCAGGGTCAAAACTTTGGTTCCGGGGTAGCTGGGCGCACCAAGCCCGGCATACCAGTCGGCACCTTTTTCCAGGATAACGGCTATATTGGCAAAGGTCTCAACGTTATTAACGATAGTAGGTTTACCCCACAAGCCGATTACCGGCGGGAACGGCGGCTTATACCGGGGTTCGCCGCGATGCCCTTCGATAGACTCGATGAGAGCAGTTTCTTCCCCGCATACGTAAGCACCGGCTCCCATCCGTACCTCAACGTCGAAGTTCCCCAGAACACCTTTTTCCTTGGCCTGGGCAATGGCGGTGTTCAGGATATCAACGACGTACGGGTACTCACCGCGGCAGTAAATATAGCCCTTGGTCGCCCCGATGGCGTAACCGCAGATGGCCATCCCTTCCAGCACGCTGTGGGGATCGTTTTCCATGATGATACGGTCTTTATAAGTTCCCGGTTCGCCTTCGTCGGCGTTACAGATAACATACTTTTGGTCAGCCTGGGCCTGGTAGGCAAAGGTCCATTTCTGCCCGCAGTTGAACCCGGCACCCCCGCGACCCCTCAGGCCTGACTTCTTGACTTCGTTTATAACATCCATCTGGCTCATGCTGCGGGCCTTTTCCAGCGATTTGTAACCCCCGGCGTTGATGTAGTCGTCGATTTTTAAGGGATCGATCTTGCCGTAGTTACGCAGCACGACGCGCATTTCTTCGGCCATCAGGTATTACCCTCCTTCCAGTTCTCTTGATGTGACACTCTCCCTTACTTGTACTCCGCGAGAATAGCCGGAATCTTGTCGGCGGTAATGTCCCCGTAAGGCTTGCCGTTAATGGTTATCACCGGGGTAGCCTGGCATTGTCCCACACACTCGGTAAACTCCAGGGCAAACTTGCCATCGGGGGTAGTTTCTCCCATCTTAATTCCCAGCTCCTTCTCCAGGGCTGCCACTACATCGGCTGCTCCGGCAATATGGCAGGGAGCGCTTTCGCAGATGCGGATAACGTTCTTACCCCGGGACTTGACGGAGAACATGGAATAGAAGGTTGCCACGCCATAGGCATCCTTAACCGGAATTTCAAACACTTCGGCAGCAGCAATGATCGCTTCTTCCGGCAAATAACTCTGCTCCTTCTGAATAGCATGATAAGCTTCAATAATGCCTCCGGGCAGGTCCTTATACCTGGTGATTATTTCCTTATAGTCGGCCATCTGTCCACCTCCTTTCCTGCTTGTCTGCTTTTTGGAACTACTGATGCACACAGATAACGCAGATGTTTAAGACCCAAATTATTGCTGCAACAAGAGCATTTTTATCCTCCTGCTGGTGGCGGCAGGGCGTCACGAACGTCTGTGCTACGAAACTTTTATTTTTTAATCCCCGGGGCTAAGCACAATCGCCGGCAATCGATGTTATCCTTTTCACATTATGCCGCGCACTAACCCGAAACCGGGTTTTAAACCGTTCTGGTAATAATTGGCCTCTCGGATGGTTTAGTCTAGTTTTACTTCGATATATCAAAAGAAATTCCTCCTTTTTTGTACCTCGAATCGTGACATTTTTAAATGGTCGATTCTGGGTCAGGTTATGAATTACAGTCTATGTAACAATACCGGGTGATTCCGGGGCTCGTGGGGATGCTTAACCGTGTGGGGCAAAAAAAGATGGGGCAGCCCGCCTGGCGGGTTGTCCCATGTGGGGAAAAACCGGAAGTAGGGTGTTGTTTGTAGCTTTAGGCCCCGGCGCTCTTGGAGGTACTGGCCGGAGCGGCGGGAGCAGCTTTCTTCAGGTAGGAGAACCAGTACAGGGTGCCCACGAAGAAACCGCCACCCACGATGTTGCCAAGAGTTACCGGTATCAGGTTATTCATAATGAAGTTCTTCCAGGTGAACAATTCCGCTACCTTGGCTTTGAAGGCGTCCATGGCCGCTATGGCGTCAGCGGGCAGGGTGCCACCTGAAGCCAGCAGAGCAGCTTGGTCCGGGGTGAGGACGGTCTTGGCAGCTACATCAACAATCGCCGGTATCTTTGCTACTTCCAGACCAATGGGGATGAAGAACATGTTGGCCACACTGTGCTCGAAGCCGCTGGCAACGAAGGCCATGATGGGGAAGAAGCAGGCGAAGATTTTGCCTACCACGTCCTTGCTGGCCAGGGCCAGCCAAACAGCCATGCACACCAGCCAGTTACAAAGGATGCCACGGCAGAAGGCCGCGCTCCAGGTAAGGCTCAGTTTGCCCTGAGCTATGGCCAGGGATTTGGCTCCTACCGCACCCTTGAACATGCCGACCGAAGCGGCTCCATCAGGTCCGACTCCGTAAAACCCTCCTACTACGATATAAACCAGGAGCAGGGAGCCCACCAGGTTAGCGACCCAGACTACCACCCAGTTGTACAGTAGTTCACCCCAGGTACTTCTTCCATCCAGGGCGGAAACCATCAAGAACATGTTGTTCCCGGTAAACAGTTCAGCACCACCGATAACCACCAGCATCAGACCTACGCTAAACGTTGCCCCGAACATGAACTGACCAAAACCGTTGCCCAGGTACTTGGGAAGGTCATGACCTACCATGGTGGCCAGGTTGGCCCCGAAGCCGATGTAAACTCCGGCCAGGATTCCCAGGATAAACATTTTGGCAAACGGCAGCTTGCCTTTCCCCTGCCCCGCATTGGCAGCGGCGTTTGCTATTTCAGCCGGTGCAAGAAAATTCATTACTACTCACTCTCCCTTGTCAAATTAGGGCTCTTTCCGCAACCCTCCGTGACTTCAGACCGAAGAAACGCACCTGATTCCCCGCCTTTACCGGTAAGGCGGAAGCATTATGCCAGTTTTACCGGATCGGACCCCCCCTTCCGCTACTCTTGTATTTCTCATACCGGGGATTTATCACCGGGCAACAGCCCAACACGGTTCGGAGGTCATAACCAGCCTGCATCCCGGCCAGGGACCCCGTTCTTAAATCTTGTCCAGTCTGGCCGCGCACACCTTGTACTCGGGTATCTTGGCCACCGGGTCGAGCGAATCCGCATTGGTCAGCCAGTTGACCGCCGTTTCTGCAAAGTGGAAGGTCATGAAGACTACGTCTTCGGCCAGGATGTCCGTCACCTTAGCCTTGACCTCCAGGCTGCCTCGCCGGGTGGAAAGCCGGACCATCTCGCCGTCTTCAATTCCTAGTTGGCCAGCCAGGGCCGGGTTGATCTCCACTTCGGCCGCGGGTACATGCTCGTCCAGGGCCACACAACGGCGGGTCATGGTTCCGGTATGGTAGTGGAACAGGCTGCGACCGGTAGTTAGGATTAGCGGGTATTCGCCATCCGGGAGCTCCCGGGGCTCTATAAACTCGATGGCGCTGAAGGCGCCCTTGCCGCGACTGAACTTCCCATCCTTGTGCAGGAAGGGGGTTCCCGGGTGGTCCTCTGCCGGGCAGGGCCACTGCAACCCTTTCCCTTCCAGCCGGGCATAGGTCATTCCCGCATAGGAGGGAGTCAGCTTGCGCATCTCTTCAAAGATATCTTCCGCCGAGCTGTAACTCATGGGATAACCCATCCTGGTAGCCAGGTCACAGATAATCTGCCAGTCTACCCGGGCCTGGCCCGGAGGGTCTACCGCCTTGCGCACCCTCTGTACCCGGCGTTCGGTGTTAGAAAAGGTTCCGTCTTTTTCGGCAAAACACGCTCCGGGCAGAACCACGTCTGCGTATTTAGCAGTCTCCGACATAAAAATGTCCTGAACCACCAGAAAGTCCAGTTTCTCCAGGGCCTCCTCCACGTGATGCAGGTCAGGATCGCTCATCATGGGGTTTTCCCCGATGATGACCAGGGCTTTCATCTCGCCGTGGTGCGCCTTGTTAATGGTTTCCGTCAGGGTAAGTCCCGGTTTGGCCGGCAGAGAAACGTTCCAGGCCTCTTCAAACTTGGCCCGGGCAGCATCGTTGGCCACCTGCTGGTAAGCGGTGAGGACATTGGGCAGCCCGCCCATGTCACAAGCCCCCTGCACATTGTTTTGCCCGCGCAGCGGGTCGACCCCGGTGCCCGGACGGCCTATATTCCCCGTCAGCATGGCCAGGTTGCACACGGACTTGACATTATCGGTGCCGGTGCTGTGCTGGGTGAGGCCCATGGCGTAACAGATGACGGCAGCCCCGGCTTCCGCATAGAGCCGGGCCGCCCGGCGAATGTCGGCAGCCGGTACGCCGGTAATGGTCTCAACGTATTCCGGCGTGTACTTCGCCACTACTTCCGCCATAGCTTCGTATCCCTCGGTGTTGGCAGCGATGAAATCCTGGTCGGCCAGACCTTCACTGATGATGACGTTCATCATCCCGTTGAGCAGGGCCACGTCAGTTCCCGGTCGGTGTTGCATATAGACATCGGCCAGGTCGGCCAGGTCGGTTCGCCGCGGGTCGGCTACCACCAGCTTGGCCCCGTTCTCCAGGACATTCTTCTTGATCTTCATTCCGATAACCGGGTGGTTTTCCGTAGTGTTGGATCCGATGACAAAAATAGCCTTCGCGTCCTTCTCCAGTTCGTTGATGGAGTTGGTCATTGCTCCGCTTCCGAATGCTGCCCCCAGACCGGCGACAGTAACGGAATGTCAGAGACGTGCGCAGTGGTCCACGTTGTTGGTTCCCAGGACCGCCCGGGCGAATTTCTGCGCCAGGTAGTTTTCTTCATTGGTTATCCGCGCGGAGGTGAAAACGGCCATGGAGTCCGGACCGCTTTCCTCCTTTATTTTCTGCAGGCGCGAGGCGACCAGGTCCAGGGCTTCGTCCCAGGACGCTTCCCGGAATTCGCCGTTTTCCTTTATCAGGGGTGTGGGCAATCGCTCGGGGGAATTAATGAAGTCCCAGCCAAAACGCCCCTTCACGCACAACGCTCCCCGGTTAACCGGGCTCCAGTCGGCAGAACGGTTGGAGGTTACCCCTACCACCCGGTTATCCTTGACGTTCAACTCCAGGGTGCAGCCGGTACCACAATAGGTACAGGTAGTCAAGACCTTTTCCACCTCGTAAGCCCGGCCCAGGCCGGCACTCACTTTGCTGGTCAGGGCACCCACCGGGCAGACCATGATACACTGGCCGCAGAAGACGCAGGGAGAATCGGCCAGGTTGCCGTCGAAGGCAGTGGCAATCTTGGCGTTATGCCCGCGGTTCTTAACATTGATAGCCCGGGCCATGGTGATCCCTTCACAGGCCCTCACGCAACGGGTACACATGATACACTTGTTGTAGTCCCTCTCAATGAAGGGATTGGGATCATCGATGGGATAGTGGTGTCTGCCCCCGTCGGCATACCTGGTATCAGACACCCCGTACTGGTAGCAGTAGTCCTGCAGCTTGCAGTTGCCGTTCTTCTCGCAGGTCAGGCACTTGCCGCCGTGCCGGGCCAGCAACAGCTCCAGGATAACCTTGCGGGCTTGCACGATATCCGGGCTCTCGGTTTCCACCACCATGCCATTTTCGGCCGGGGCCACGCAGGCGGCCAGAAACAGGGGTCGGCCTTTGACTTCCACTATACACATCCTGCATGAGCCGGCCAGCCGGAGGTCAGGATCATAGCACAGGGTCGGCAACTCGATGCCGTGCAACCGGCAGGCCTGTAATATAGTGCTGCCATCTGGAACCTGTACTTGTTTGCCGTTTATGGTCAGCGTTACCATTGCCATCCTCCTTTCCTCTAGGATAAGAGCTTGCGCTCGTACTCGTGCCTGAAGTGTTGCAGGGTAGTCATAATCGGACCCGGAGCCGCCTGCCCCAGGCCACAGAGAGCCGCTTTTTGCATCACCCGGGCCAGCACGGTGATATTGTCTATGTCCCGGGCGGTAGCCGCTCCCCGATTGATTTTCTTCATGATCTCGTAACACCTGAAGGTCCCTTCCCGGCAAGGGTTGCACTTGCCGCAGGATTCGTGCTCAAAGAACTTGGCGATGCGGGTGACGATATCGACTATATCTCGGGTATCGTCCATAACGAAGACGGCGCCGGTTCCCAAGGTGGCACCGATGTTACGCATGGAATCGAAGTCGATAGGGGTGTCCAGCAGGGATTCGGGAATGAATCCCCCCGAGGTCCCGCCAATCTGCACCGCCTTGAATTTGCGGCCGTTCCTAATGCCTCCACCAAATTCGTATATGACTTGCCTAATAGTAGTGTTGGTGGGTACTTCTATGGCAATACGGTTAACCACGTCTCCAGTCAGGGTCAGCACCTTGGTGCCGGGGTAACTGGCCGCACCTATACTGGCAAACCAGTCGGCACCTTTGTTGATAATCTCCGGCAGGTTGGCGAAGGTTTCCACATTGTTTACAACCGTCGGCTGGGCCCATAACCCGGCGACACCCGGAAAGGGAGGCTTAAACCGGGGTTCCCCGCGGTGACCCTCAATGGACTCGATGAGGGCAGTCTCTTCGCCGCACACGTAAGCCCCCCCGCCCATCCGGACTTCAATATCAAAGTCACCCAGCACCCCAGCGGCTTTGGCCTGGGCGATTGCGTTATTGAGGTGTTCTACCAAGTAGGGGTACTCCCCCCGGCAGTAAATATAGCCCTGGCGGGAGCCGATGGCATGAGCACAGATGGCCATACCTTCCAACAGGGTTTGCGGGTCTTTCTGAACAATGGTCCGGTCCTTGTAAGTCCCGGGTTCGCCTTCGTCCAGGTTGCAGACAACGTACTTGGTCTCGGCGGGAGGTACAAAACTCCATTTCAACCCGGCATTAAACCCGGCTCCACCGCGGCCCCTCAGGTTGGCCTTCTTGACTTCTTCTATAACCGCTCGGGGCTCCATACGGCGAGCTTTTTCCAGGGCCGTGTACCCGCCGGCCTTGATATAATCATTGATGTTACTGGCATCAATCTTATCCGCGTTCCGCAGCACGATACGCAGTTCTTCCGCCATTTCTCCAACCTCCTTTCCTTGGGCAGTATCACTTGCAGAGAGCCAGTATCGCAGGGATCTGGTCCGGGGTGATGCCCACATGGGGTACGCTGTTGATGGTAATAACCGGTGTCCCCTGACACTGTCCTACACACTCCGTCAGCTCCAGAGTAAATTTGCCGTCGGGCGTGGTCTGACCCACCTTAATACCCAGTTCCCGCTCAAACGCCTTGATAATCTCGTCCGCCCCGGCGATGTGGCAGGGGGCGCTTTCACACATGCGAATGATATAGTTGCCCCTGGGCTCCACCGACAGGTATGAGTAAAAGGTGGCCACCCCGTAAGCCTGAGCCTCAGAAAGCCGGAAGACCCTGGCCACCTCCTTTACCGCCTCGCGGGGGATATAGTTGAATTCCCGTTGCAGGGCGTGGTAAGCCTCGATGATGCCTCCGGGTTTATCCTGGTACCGGGCAATGATATCTCTGTAATTGGCCATTCGGTTCACCGGTAGTGTAAAGTTTTAGTAGGGGAAAAGAGGTCGGAAATAGAAATGAGACCTCAAAAAGGGGTGTTCAGTAGAACACCTACTCCTGGCCAAAGGAGATGAGGTCTCATGTATAGGATTCAACAACTGGTAAGTGTATTCCTGCAGTTGGTGGTAGATATTTTTGAGGTATTTAAAACGGCAGGAAACTTCGAAGAATTGGAAGAGCGGGTACAGCGACTGGTGCAGCAGACGACGGCAGTGTTGCTGAAGATAGCGGTGGAGGAGATAGACAGCCGGTTGGCGGCTGACCGGGACAAAAGGCAACTGGAGAATCTAGGGAAAAGGGAGCGGACTATTCTAACTACTGCTGGCGAGATAAGGTTTGAACGCAGGTATTACCGTGATAAAACAGGCAGAAACGTATATCTGCTGGACGAAACACTGGGAATAGAGCCCAGTAAAAGGGTAAGTCCCAGGTTGAACAAAATAATGCTCGAGATGGGTGTAGAAATGCCGTTTCGGAAGGCGGCAGTGTTGATAGAATATCTGGTACCCGGAGTCAGTGCAATGAGCGTATGGCATGAAGTACAGAGATCCGGGGCAAAAGCGAAGCAAGAGGCTGAAGAAATAACGCGTCGGATATTTGAAGATGGTGAAGTGCCTACTGGAAAGCGAGAAGCAAAGCAGTTGAACATAGAGGCGGACGGCGTGCTGATTCGCCAGCAGCGGAGCAAACAGCGGCACACAGAAGTGAAGTTGTTTGTGGGGTATGACGGTAAAGAGGGAGAGCCCAAGCGGCTAACCAACCGTCGAAGCGTTGCGGGAGTCGGTGATAGTGAGGCGATGTGGGAAGAGACCTGTGCCATATTCAGTCAAGAATGGCGGTTGAATGAAAAAAGCGAGGTAAAAATCGGCGGCGATGGGGCGTTGTGGATTAAGGACGGGCTGGAAGTCTTTCCAGGAGCCAGCTACCACCTGGATCATTTCCATCTGCGAAAGAAACTTACAGAATCATTGAGTTTCAGCAGTAAACACTATCAGGCAGTATGTACGCATATAGCCAACCTAGACCGTGAAGGATTGGAAAACGCATTGAGCGAAGCGCTTAAAGCCGCAGGAGACAAAGCCAAACGAAAGCGAGTGAGGGAATTGTACGGCTATCTCATGAATAACTGGGAGGGCATAACGAACCTGCCGGCGGAAGAGAGGTTAGGAACAATTGAAGGGCAGGTACGTCATACGATAGCCCGACGTATGAAGCGGATAGGCGCTCGGTGGACTCCAGTTGGAACCGACCACATGGCCCGATTGTTGGCCGCGCGCTCCAATAACGAATTGAACCGTTACGCTAATAATTATCGAGACATTGACCGAGAGAGACTGGCGAGGGTTATGCCGGTCCATGCGGTAAACCGCAAAGACAAGCCAACTAAGCGGGATTGGAAAAAATGGCTGGCTGCCGATATTCCGGCGCTCTACGGTCCGGAAGCTGATAAGATGTGGATCAAATACGTATTGAGAGGAATCTCACGGATCAACGCCATGACGGCTTAAAATAGATGTTTTAAATTTAATCCAGGAGTAGTCCCTACTGAATCTTGACACAGACGGCCCACCTCCTTACTTGTAGCTTCAGATGGCTTTGTGGTATACTCCCCTTAGAACCTGAACTAACCCCAATGTGTATACACGAAACAAAAAAGTCTCCCATCAGTTCGACACCAC
>JAAYAC010000053.1 GCA_012719535.1 Syntrophomonadaceae bacterium
ACAGGCTAAAACAGCAGTGGTAGGGCTAGGGTACGTAGGGCTTCCTCTGGCCGTTGAACTGGGCAAAGCGGGGTACAGGGTCATAGGTGTGGACATAGACCCGGAGAAGATAGAGGAACTAAAGGGCGGTCATTCGTACATTTTGGATGTGCAGTCAGATGACGTACGTGAGCTGATAAACTCTGGTAAGCTCAGCGTTTCCACTAGTTATGACGTGTTAAGCGAAGCGGATACCATCAGTATCTGTGTACCTACACCGCTGCGCAAGACTAAAGATCCAGACCTATCCTACATAACCGCCGCGGTAGAGGAGATCAAGAGAGTAATGAGCAAAGATACTCTGATTATCCTGGAGAGCACAACTTACCCCGGGACTACGGAAGAACTCGTTCAGGCAGAAATAGAGAAGGAAGGGTATGAGGTCGGAAAGGACTTCTACCTGTGCTTTTCACCGGAAAGAGTCGACCCGGCTAATAAGGTCTACAACACTAAGAACACACCTAAGGTAATAGGCGGGGTGACTCCGGTCTGCACTGAACTAGCCCAGTTGTTGTACGGTTCATTCCTGGAGCAAATAGTCCCGGTATCATCCACGAAGGTAGCGGAGACTGTTAAGTTACTGGAAAATACCTTTAGAGCGGTAAACATAGGTTTGGTGAACGAGATAGCGTTAATGTGTGACCGGATGGGTATAGATGTCTGGGAAGTGATTGAGGCTGCAGCCACTAAACCGTTTGGCTTTATGCCGTTTTACCCGGGACCCGGCATCGGGGGGCACTGTATCCCTTTGGATCCATCGTATTTATCGTGGAAGGCAAAGACGTTCAACTTCTACAATAAGTTTATCGAGCTGGCCAGCGATGTTAATGCCAACATGCCTCGCTACGTGGTGTCCAAGACAAGCGAGATATTGAATTTAGACAGAAAACCTATCAACGGCTCACGGATATTGTTGCTGGGGATGGCTTATAAGAAAGATATTGATGATCTACGGGAGTCACCGGGGCTGGAAGTATACGAGTTATTAAGAGAGAAAGGAGCAGAGGTTCAATATAACGACCCGCTGGTTCCGCGGTTCAGGGACAAAGAGGGCAGGTACGTTTATTCGATCGAACTGACGCCCGGCCAGTTGCAGGCGTTTGACTGCGTTATCTTGATTACCGACCATTCGGCTTACGACTATGCGTGGATCGCTGATCATGCCAGGGTTATCCTGGACACGAGAAACGCTTTTAAGGCGATTAGAAGTTCTAAGATAGTCAAGCTTGGGTGCCCTATAGCCTAGGACAGTGGGTATTGATTAGATTCTTAAAGAACAAAGTTGAGAGGAAGTTGCGCAATGAAGTACCTGGTAACCGGGGCAGCTGGATTTATCGGTTTTCATGTTTCCCGGGCGCTGCTTACCCGGGGGGATACAGTTATAGGCCTGGACAACCTGAATGATTACTATGATCCCAGATTAAAGGAAGACCGGGTTAAGCAGCTCACCGTGTTTTCAGAATTTACATTTGTCAGGGGGGACATAGCTGACTACTCCCTATTATGTGAATTGAACGAGATGCACAAATTCGATAAAGTTTGTCACCTGGCGGCCCAGGCGGGTGTGCGTTATTCGCTGGTAAATCCCTTTGTTTATGAGAGGGCCAATCTGCTTGGGTTTCTCAACATTTTGGAGATGTGCAGGAACTCAGGGGTAGAGAACCTGGTTTATGCATCGTCATCATCGGTGTACGGAGGCAATGAAAAGATCCCATTTAGCATAGAGGACAGGACCGACAAGCCTATTTCCCTTTATGCGGCTACTAAGAAAGCCAACGAACTCATGGCTTATACTTACCACCACCTGTACGCGATGAGGTGCACCGGGCTTCGTTTTTTCACCGTTTATGGTCCCTGGGGAAGGCCGGACATGGCACTGTTCAAGTTTACCCGTGCTATCCTGAACGGAGGAGAGATCGAGGTATATAACTATGGGCGCATGAAAAGGGATTTTACCTACATAGATGACATTGTTCGTGGTGTGCTCGCAGCATTGGACAAAGACTATGACTTTGAGATATTTAACCTTGGCAATTCGCAGCCGGTGGAGCTGGGATATTTTATTGAGTGCATAGAGAGAACATTGGGAAGGACGGCCCGGAAAAAGCTCCTTCCCCTCCAGCCGGGGGACGTTGAGGCTACTTATGCGGATATAGACTACTCGACGGAAAAACTAGGTTTTGTCCCTAAGACCACAATTGAAGAGGGTATAAGAAAGTTTATCGAGTGGTACAGGGAGTATTATGGGGTTTTATGATTGCAGGTCGTAAAAGGAGAACTGAACTTGCTAACATTGAATACCAACCACACGAAAAAGCGATACCGGATTCTATATCTGATAACCCAGGGGATCCTGGGCGGTGCCCAGACCCACATCTGCCACCTAGCCTCGCATTTGAGTAGCGAATACGACGTGCATGTTGCCATTGGTGTTAGGGGGCCCCTGGAGGAGCAGCTTAAGGAAGCTGGTGTACCGGTGTACCACGTATCTAGTCTGGTCAGGCCGATAGCTCCGTACCAAGATATGAGAGGACTTATACAGATCATTCGGCTCATTAGACAGATTCAACCGGACCTCATCAGTACTCACTCCAGTAAGGCGGGGATACTGGGGAGACTTGCCGCCCATTGCTGTGGAGTACCGGCACTATTCACCGCTCACGGGTGGGCTTTTACGGAGGGGGTACCTTCCACAAAAAGAAACATGTATATCCTGGCCGAGCGTGTGGCAGCCCGCTGGGCCAGCAAGATAATCTGTGTATCGGAATACGACCGGCAGCTAGCCCTCAGGCATGGAATCGGATACGAGAATCAGTTAACGACTATCCACAATGGGATGCCTGTTGTTCACCAGGAGTATATGGCTTCACCGGGCGAAGGAAATCCGGTTCGGCTTATTATGGTGGCCCGTTTTTCGGAGCCGAAAGAACATGGTTTGCTTCTTAAGGCTATAAGTGGGTTGAGAACGCAGACCCCGTATAAAGTGTATTTCGTCGGCGACGGTCCCTTATTGCAGCAATCAGAACAGTTAGCTGCCAAGCTGGGTGTTGACGATAAAGTAGTATTTCTGGGAGCAAGAAGGGATGTCCCGGCGCTACTGGCAAAGGCCCAGGTTTTTGTTCTTATCTCCAGATGGGAAGGGTTCCCGCGTAGCATCCTGGAAGCCATGCGGGCCGGATTGCCGGTAATCGCGTCAGACGTTGGCGGTGTCAGCGAGGCTGTTGTAGATGGAGAAACCGGGTTCTTAGTTCCGCGCGGTGATATCCATACCCTGGCCGCACGACTCACGCGAATCGTAGACGACGGGAGACTTAGAAAGCAGATGGGAGATAAAGGGCGGGAGCGTTTCTTAGCGAACTTTACTTTTGACAGGATGGTTGAACAAACCCTGGAGGTATACAACAGGGTATTATCTTCGCGAACATAATATTTAGCTTTGGGGGTAGGAGCGGTGCTCTTCATTACCGGAATCACGGGGCTTACCGGCCGTTTCTTGTTAGACGCTTTACGGGAAGTCGGATATACAGAGGTTATGCGTTGCCTGGTACGGGAGCACAGTGATGTTTCCTGGATTGAGGATGACCGGGTTGTACTTCATAAGGGAGATGTTAATGATGTAGACTCCCTTATTAGAGGATTACACGGTGCAACCGGAGTAATCCACCTGGTCAATATAAGGTCTTCGCCGCAAATTATTCAAGCCTGCCGTGCTACAGGCGTCAGGCGGGTGGTTTTCGTTAATACCACCGGCGTTTACAGTAAGTATCAAAAGTACTCGGCAGACTACAAAAGGCTGGAGCACGGTATCCTGAGCAGCGGCCTCGATTATACCATTATCCGACCGACCATGATATACGGGAACCACCGGGACAAGAACATTCATAAGCTAGTCAAGATAATCGATAAGTACCCGGTAATCCCAATAATTGGGGCAGGAACCGGTCTGATGCAACCGATTTACGCGCAGGACTTGGCTCGGGTCATTGCCGCGGCGTATATCAATCCGGGGTCTATAGGCAAGGCATATAATGTTGCTGGGAAGAGGCCCATAAAATGCCGGGAGGTAATGGAACTCATCGCCTCAAGATTAGGTAAGAGGCGGTTTTTCATACGTATACCTTATTTTATGGCCCTTCTTGCCGGGTATGCAGGGGATGCAATTCCTAACGGGCTGATTGATTCCGAAAAGGTGAAGCGCTTGCAGGAAGACAAAGTATTTGATTATGGTTTGGCAGCCAGTGAACTCGGATTTGCTCCGAGGTCATTTGAAGAAGGTGTAGAACAGGAAATATCAGATCTAAGGAAAGCGGGTATCATCGGGTGAGACTTAAGGGTTTCCCCTGTAGGTTCTCACAAGTATCCGGTATGCATGGGAGGGCATGAGGTTTGGGTTGGAGAATGGCAGCCATACAAGCTGTGGTGCTGGCTAGTTCATGGTGCTTGACCGGGATAGTGCGGCGCTACACTATAAAACAAGGCATTCTCGACGTTCCCAATGAACGTAGTTCTCACTTGGTGGTTACGCCCCGGGGTGGGGGGATGGCGATAGTGGTGGTTTTCTTAGGCGGAGTGTTCCTGATGACTCTATATGGTACGATTACCCGGGCTCTTGGGATTACTCTTGGCGGAGGCGGGTTGGTTGTAGCTGCTATCGGATGGCTTGATGATAAAAGAGGGCTAACCCCGCAGTTGCGGGCTTTTTTTCATTTGGTGGCGGCGGCCTGGGCCTTATACTGGTTGGGCGGATTCCCGGGAATTGACCTGGGATTTACTTGTTTGCGCTTCAATGGGATTGGCACTGTGCTGGCTGTGGTAGGAACCGTATGGATGATTAACCTGTACAACTTTATGGACGGAATCGACGGTATTGCAGGAACAGAAGCGATTATTGTAGCCGTAACTGCAGGTGTACTCCTGGTAGTTGGTGGTAATCTATCCCTCGCGTTGCTCTGTTGGGCGCTGGCCTCGGCTGTGGGTGGCTTTCTTATTTGGAACTGGCCTCCGGCCAAGATATTTATGGGTGATGTGGCCAGCGGTTTCCTGGGATTTGTTTTGGCTACTCTGGCTATCGCTTCCGAAAACAGCGGGGAACTCTCGATAATAATATGGTTAGTCTTGCTCGGAGTTTTTGTTGTCGATGCTACAGTTACGTTGTTGATACGTGTACTGCAGGGAGAGCGGTGGTATGAAGCCCATCGCACCCATGTATACCAACTGGCGGTGCAGGCGGGGTACAGCCATAAACAGGTTACCCTGGCTGTCCTGGGATTGAATCTTTGTTTGGCTGTAGTAGCAGGGATAGCCTGGCTATGGCCGCAGTGGCTGCTAGCTGTAGGCATTGTAGCTTTACTTATGCTGGTCACCTTACACGTGCAACTGAGATCAAGGTTTACAGGGATGATGACCACAAAGGCGAGGGCCGTACAGGGTGAAACCCTGGGCCAGTTAGCAGCTTCGGAAGAGAAGAACGGCTTGATGGGACACACTACCGGAAAGGATGACTCCATCGAGTTTTGACGAAAAAAGTCAGAAGGAATTGAACTTTATCCCCCGAAATTGTTCGTAGACTTCAAAAACGGCGAACGTGTGTCTAAGGGGGTAGTAACGTGATACAGAAGGGACTAATCGAGCTGCTGTATGACGCAGCCAGCATTCAGCGTTGGAACGACCACATGAGGCCACATACGGGTTTTACGGAATTAGATAAGCAAGCGCACAAGATGGTTTTTGCCTATGTGCTGGGTAAAATGGAGGAAGCTTCAAAAGGGGTCGAAATAAACTGGAAGGGGCTAATCGAAGGCGGCATTTTCGAGTTTCTACACAGGGTCAAGCTAACAGATATCAAACCACCGGTATATCACCGTCTAATGAAGGAAAAGTCGGAAGAACTAAACCGATGGGTGCTTAAGAGCGTCAGAGTACATATTGAGGGGATTGACAAGGATTTTGCCGCGCGATTCGAGAGACACTTAGGAAACCCCAAGTATCACGAACTGGAAAAGAGAATTCTAAAGGCGGCTCACTACCTGGCCACCAACTGGGAATTCGAAATTATATACCAACTAAATTCCACAATATACGGAGTGGACGAAACAAGGACCGATATAAGCAACCAGATCGAGGAGCATCAGGACTTAGTTGGAGTTCAGAAGATATTGTTGAGAAAGAAAACGCACGCTTTTCTGGACCTGGTGGGACAGTTGCGATTCCAACGGAGATGGGCTCAGACTCCCAGAATTCCGGAGACGTCTGTGCTGGGTCATATGCTCATTGTTGCTATGCTTGCTTACTTTTGCTCGCTTCAGTTGGAGGCATGTGACAAAAGGATTTACAACAATTTCTTTGCCGGGCTATTTCATGATCTCCCTGAAGTACTGACTCGCGACATCATCTCCCCTGTTAAGAATTCTGTTCCCGGGATAGATGATATTATAAAGGAAATCGAGAATAGGCAACTGGAGGAAAGAATTCTCCCCTTGTTGCCTGTTACGTGGCATGAAGAGATGAAGTACTTTATTGAAGACGAATTTAAGAGCAAGGTGATTTTGAATACCGGTCGAACGGCTATTACCTCTGACCAGATTAACGAGCAGTACAACGAGAATTCATATAATCCTTTAGATGGAGAATTGATAAAGGCGTGTGATATGCTTGCAGCTTATGCGGAAGCTTCTCTGTCAATAGAGTATGGCATTACTTCCCCGCACCTGACTTCCGCCCACAAAACAATGTTTGAAAACAATGATTACAAGCGTGTTGCTGGCCTTGATTTTACTCCGCTATTTGAGTATTTCGTATGAGTAGACCACAGTAATTGTTGGCTTAGCCTTTTGGTCGTTGTGATTTTCTCTCTAAGGTCGCTAAGACGCGTACACTGGGATGGGCAAGTGCTAGGTGGGAGGGGAGCATTATCAGTTGAATAAACTAGAAGGGTTTTATCAGCTTCAATCGTTGGGAATCCCTGTGGTTCCTTGGCGCCAGTTCACAGACCAGGAAAACTTGGATTCATCGATGCTTTGGACGATAAGAGTAGCAGTTGGACAGGGTGACGATATGAACCTGCCACGTGCGGTTGGGGTTACTGCTGAAACCGCGATGGAGGTGGGCCGACTATTGTTAAACAGATACGGGGACACAGGTTTGGTGGTCTACTACCCATATTTCATTGCCTTGAAGAGCGGGACTCTGGAGATAGCCGCAGAGGCAACGATTATTGAAGCGGTCAAGGACGATTTGTGGAATTTAACCACCGACGGCAGCAGAGATGTCACCGTGGTGGTGGATCGTCACACAGGTCACATAACCTTTTACGGCAAGAGCGATTTTCTTAAATCAAACGAAATTGAGCAATTAGTGGCTTGTGCACGCAAGGTCAGAACCAGGCTTAAGGACTACATATATGTGCACAGCTCTGTCCTGCTTGAGTGGAGTTACGCGGTGAACACTGATGTTCAGCACCGGCCCATCGGCGAAGTCTATTTGGTCTTTTACGAATGCAGAACAATAAAGGCGTAACCAGCTGTGGTAACCGTGTTCCGATATATGACGCAGGATGCGTTGCCGGTGGACGATAAGTTCTTAGAGAATCTCGTCAAGCCGCTGGCGGACGAGGAGGATACGTCGATAGCTGCATCCTTTGGACGCCAGGTGGCGACGAGTGACGCCGTGCCTCCTGAGCAGTTCGCCCGGATGTTTAATTATCCGGAAACCAGTCAGGTCAAGGGTAAGGAGGACCTGTCGCGACTCGGTATTAAGACATTTTTCTTCAGCGATGTGTGCTCGGCTATGAGAAGGGCCGACTTCGAAAGTGTTGGTGGGTTCCCCGAAAGAATAATAATGAACGAAGACATGATTCTGGCAGCCAAGCTCATATTGAAGGGATACAAGGTAGCCTATGTTCCAGAGGCTGCGGTCTGGCATTCGCATAATTACAATGTTGTTCAGCAGTTCAGACGGTATTTCGATATAGGCGCCTCGTTGAGTATGAACAGATGGCTACTCGAACATGCCTCGGCAGAAGGGGAGGGCTTAACCTTCGTAAAGAAACAATTGACCTGGCTTTTGTCTCAGCGTCACTACGAGTGGATTCCTCACACGATGGTACTTACGATCGCTAAATATGCCGGCTATCGGCTCGGATTGATACAGGAATATTTACCGGTAAGGTTAAAGAAGAAAATGAGCCTGCACAGTCAGTTTTGGGACAAAGTAAGATAAGGCGTACACAATGATACATTGACGCGAATGTGGAGTTGTGGCAAAGAACCGAACGCTCCGACCGGGCGACCGGAATCCACTTTTCAGAGCAGACCCCGGCCTCCCTGAAAGAAGCGGTGCGGGAGTTTCTGGCGGTGGAAGACAGGTTTGACCGGCAGGTCATCAGGAGGAACGCGGAGAGGTTCAGCAAGGAGGCGTTTACCACGAGAATAGTGCAGGCGGTGAATGAGGCCGTAGTGATGAAGATGGAAGGGGGCATGCGTTGACCGGCAGTTCCGATAGTTAGGTAGCACCTGACTGCGTGTTAGCATCAAGGGCGGAGGGACCGGTGCTACTTGTTGATTGTAATTCGGCAGCATGGGGACGGCCTTTCTGCTTCCAGCGCACGTTGAGTAAGGATGCGAAAAGAACGTCCCCTTGCTTATTTTTGTGCATAGAATGGGTTGTTATAAACCACCGACAACTTTACCAATCACAACTACCAAAGTTAACACTAGATTATATTTGACACGCCAAACCGGCTCGCGTATAATAACAATATAAAACAAATTATACTACGGGGGCGAGGCTATGAACGGTTTGGTGTCGATGCGTGATGGTGCGTTTCTACGGGGCTACCGGAAGGCTTGCCGTATTACTCAGGCGGAGCTGGCGCAATTGATGGCGGTCTCGGTGAACAGGATCAGCAGGGTTGAAAGGGGACAGGAGGTGGACAAGACGGTCTACCTTAGAATGGCGAAAAAACTCGGCCTGAACCCCAGACATTTGTGGTGTTACAGGGGGTGATAAGTGGTGTTGGAATGGCGAGCTATGACCGAGAAGATGGCCAAAGAGTTGCAGAACGATTTGCAGCGTTTGGAAAAAGAACTGGAACAGGCCAGAACGGAGTATGATAAAGCCAGGCGGCGCTTCGAGGACAAACAAAGAGAGTTCGCCGGTGTGGAACTTAAGTACAAGAGTTTAATGCAGGCTCTGCGGGCGTTCGGTAATATCCAAGAGGACAAGCCGGTAAATGAGAATGAACCTAAGGTACATAATGAAGAGACGGACGTAGGAATTGCTCCATCAAAAGAAGTAGCTCCGGTGGCTGCAAGAAATGCTGGGCGGCTAAAAGGTGACCTGTCAGATGATGAGCAGGATTTGACTGCCGGGGAACTTTCCGGAGACCGGCTGCGGGAAGAAATAGTGGCCGTGCTCAAGGAGGCTTATCCCCATCCGCTTCATTACCGGGATATATGGATGAAGCTTACACGGAAGGGATATAGGGTGGCTGGCAAGGATCCGGCTATGAACGTAATAGCGCACATACAACGCGAGGATAGGGTGGTAAGGGCCGAGAAGCGCGGTACCTACACTTTGTCGCCTGCGTATGTCGCAGAGGCAGAAGCGAAGGGTAAGGATTGAAAGAAGCAACGGTTGTTATGGGTGGGTACGGTTGGGTGTAACCAAAACAGGGGGTATCGTCCATGAAGGTAGCGGGAGCGAACGATAAGGATAATGTGGTGGCGATGCGGCCGGTGTACACCGACAGAGGCAACATGACTGAGGTGTTCTATGCGGACGGGAGAACCGAACTAGATGCGCGGTCGCTGAAATCAGTAGTAAGGTCTATGGCGCGCAGGCACGCTGTCGACCTCAGGGAACAACGAAAAAAAGTGAGCCAGGTATTAAACAGGCAGCTCTTGCTGCCCGTGGTTTTGGACAAGCAGGTTTTTGCGCCCTTTAAGATGAGAAAGCCGCTGGCGGAAAACGATTCGACCTACGGCTACGTCGAGGTGTCGTTTATAGATGATTTGATGGAGAATGAAAAGGGCTGCCATGTTCTTCTTAAGGATGGTCGGCAAATTGAAGTACTATCGAGTCGCGAGGCGGCTGTGCAGAACTATGTGAACGGTTTGAAGCTGTTAAAGGAGATAATGGCAAAGGATAAAGGAGAACACGACGGGCTGGAGAGGCTGGCGATGCAGACTACTGCCGCTGTGGTATCCATGCTCAGCGAGATTTACCATCGGGTGAGAAGCTTATCGGTAAGTGGGGGCGGGACCTAACTTGCGTGAGGGGAGCCGCCTCCTTCTCTGCTAATTACTGGGTGTGGTTGCTTTGGGCCGGAGTTGGACCATGAGGGGGATGCCTGCCGGGCGCCTGGGAAATTGTATGGTTTGGCCGGCCTCGTGAGCTTGGAGCGCAAATTGCCGGTAATAGAGGGATGACCAAAAGGGGGGATGGGGCATGAAGACAATAGCGATGGTTAATTTCAAAGGCGGGGTGGGCAAAACAACTCTGGCTGCTAACATGGCTGTCGGCATGGCGGAACTGGGCAAGAAGGTTCTTCTTATCGATCTTGACCCGCAGGCTAGCCTGACGTTTTCATTTTGCAGCGTGGACTACTGGGGTCATAACTTGCAGGAAAACTGTACCATCAAGCGTTGGTACGATGAGCATGTCTACAAGGACCGGGATATACCGTTGGAGGAACTTTGGATTGATCCTGAGCGCCTAGTGGTATCGGAAATGGGAGTCTTGAAGCTGATTGCTTCTCATATAAACATGTTTGAGATAGACGTAGAGCTAGGAGGGTCCCTGGCGGGGACCACGGAGCGCCAGAGCCAGGCCAATTTCTTGCGAGTGCTTTCCCGGCTGCGCCACTCCCTGGGGAAGATACCTCCGTGGCGGTTTGACGTGGCAATAATAGACTGCCCGCCTGCTTTTAACATTATCACCCAGAGCGCGGTGGTGGCCAGCGATTATTACATAATACCTACGAAGGCCGATTTCCTGTCGACGTTAGGATTGGAGACCCTGGTGGGTCACGTCGATAACTTGGTAGCACGCTATAATCTGTATGCCGCTAATAGCTCAGGGCAGTACGAGGGGATTTCGCCGCAGCTGGCCGGAGTGGTTTTTACCATGGTCAGTTTGCGGGGCGGTGATGTGATCTCCACGCAGCGGACTTACGTAGATATGGTAACAGTGGGCAAAGGTCTGCCAGCCTTCGCATCAATGGTACGGGAGAATAAGACGCTGTTCTCCGACGCCCCTGAATACGGGGTTCCTGTCATAATACGAAGCACCCACAGCCAGACCCATCGCGAGGTGCAAGATGAGATGTGGGTACTGGTTCATGAGGTCATGCAAAAATGCCGGATATGAAGGAGAAGGCGTGATGAAGAGGGACGAGTTCTTGCAGGTGCTCAAGGTTGTGGTTAAGATGGTGGAGGAGATGAGCGACGAAGATTTCCGGGTCTTTAAGAGGGGCCGGCTGAGATGGGTGGGGCCGAAAAAAAAGATCAGGCCGGAGCAAGGAGCAGGAGCGGAGGCGGTGGATTATTCAAAGGTCATAGCCACTCTTAACGAGTTCAATGATGAGTCGGAGGCCTTGTCGTACCTGGCCTCATGCCCGGAGGCGAAAACTAATGCCCAGCTCTGGCAACTGGGCCGGCTTTTGGGAGCCCATGTCACGAAGAGGATGGTTAAGGCCGAACTCCAGCAAGCCATAGTGCGCTACTGCGTGGGCAGGCGCCTGCAGAGTGAGACCATCAGCCGGGTAACGAGGCATAGGTAGAGACTCTATTTTGAGGATACCATATTAAATCATTGTGGCGGCGTCTTTTACGGAGGAGCACGGAAGTAAAGGGGGCCGAGGGGCGGGGCAAGAAC
>JAAYAC010000054.1 GCA_012719535.1 Syntrophomonadaceae bacterium
GGTATCCTCTGCCGAGTAGAATGCGCAATCCCGGGACTATATAGCCGGAAACCGCTGGCCCACCTGTTTTCCCTGGATTAGTACCAAAAATACCTGCGGGAGGTCTAGTTCCCGGCAGGAAAAAACAAGCGGTCTAACAACCGCTTGTTTTGGTACGCTACCTCCCTAGAATACCCGGGAAATGGCGCTGATTTCGTTGACCGGGATGTAGGCGACCCGACCTGGACCTCCGGCTAGAGTGATGAACCCCGGGTTGACCGAGGTCAATATACCAAAAATAGGGGCTACACCGCCCGTGGTGAGTACAGCCAGGGGAAAGTTCAGGAGAGTTCTCAACCTGCGCCTGAAACCAAATCTTCCCCGGCGGAAGAATCGCCCCGACCTGCCCCCAAAAGGTGTAAAAGTGCCTCCCAGCCAGGGGCCACCCCAGCCCGGCCCCCCGTTGAACCCATCACAAGAAATCATCCGCAGGCCTCCTTTCTCAATTGTTGACTTGATCCTATGCTATTCGAAACGGATGCCAGTTGTTACCTTCCGGTGCATTTATTAGGGAGGAAGGAGAAAAAGGGCATTTTGAGAGTACATGTTGAGTGACTAAAAAGCCGACGGTAACCCCAGCCGCTGCCAGGCCGGTAGTAAAGACTGGCCATTGATTAGGACGGGCGCAAAAAGATCGCCATGCTTCTGCAGGCGCGCCAGAACAGTGCGGATGGTGAAATTACCCGGGTGGCTGTCCGGGATCTCTTCCCACCTAAGCGGGGTGGACACCGGTGCACCGGGGAGAGGCCTGACACTGTACGGGGCACAGACGGTCTTACCGCGTACATTTTGCAAATAGTCCACATATACCCGGCCGGCTCGTTTCTTTACCTGGCGTACCACGGTTGCTTTTCGGGGGACGAGTTCTACCGTCATTTCGGCTATCCGCCGGGTGAAGCAGCGGATTGCCTCATAATTGTGTTTCCGCTTAACAGGGATATAAATGTGGAGGCCGGTGGCCCCGGATGTTTTGACATACGCAACCAGCCCGAGCTGGTCAAGAACATGTTTTAAAACCAGGGCAACCTCGCAAGCATCCTTATAAGTAGCACCCTCGGAAGGATCCAGGTCGATAACGGCGAAATCTGGATAATCCGGTTTGTCGCAGCGCGACATCCACGGGTGCAGCTCGATGCAGGCCTGGTTGGCCAGCCAGCACATGGTAGGCAGGTCGTTGGCCAGGACAAAGTCGATGGTCCGCCGGGATTCCTCCGAGTAGACGGGAACAGTAGCTACCCACGGGGGAGTATGCTCCGGGGCGTTTTTCTGGTAAAACGACTTACCCTCAACCCCGTCGGGAAAGCGGGTGACTACCAGAGGGCGGTGGCGAAGGTGCTCCGCCAAATACGGGTACACCTCGGCATAGTAGCGGATCAGCTCGGCCTTGGTGAGACCGTCCCGGGGCCATAATACCTTGTTCAGGTTGGTAAGGGTTATCTGGCGACCGGCGACAACGGTCACCTGCTGGTTGTTCATTCTCAGGCTCCCCTCAGTACAAAACGCATTCTTCCGGCGCGGCAGTGCCAAAACCGGTGATTACCGGTGCCCGCAAGTGCATTTCCCCGGTCCACTCAGAGAACTCCACCCGTACAGTCAGAGCGGGTCTGACCCAGTGGAAGGTCCCCGGTCGTCCCCGGGGAGGGTTGACGAAAGGGGGATGAGGCTGCTCGTTGCCGGCAAGGTAGCCGGTGATGGTGCGCCATTCCTGGTGGGACAGGCCTGAACTCGCTTTACCTACATAGTGTAACTGGTCCCGGTCATAGGCCCCCAGTAGGAGAGCATTGGCCACCGAACCCCGCGTTGTATAACCTCCTACTACGCATAGCCGGCGGTTGCGCACCTTAACCTTCAACCACCTGGCATCTTTTTTACCCGGAAGATAAGGACTGTTTCTGTGCTTCGCCACTATCCCCTCTAGACCCTGTTCCGCAACTGCCGTGAACAAGGCCCGGCCTGCGTCATAGTTGTCGGTTACCATTATTTGTGGGGTGGGAAGGACGATGGTTGATAAGAGGGAATAGCGGTCGGTTAACGGCAGCGGTGTGACCCTTGTGCCGTCCAGGTAAAGAATATCGAACAGAATGTAATGAACCGGCACCTCTTCCACCAGGCCCCGAATATGGCTGTCCCGGCTGGCCAAATCGCGCTTAATCACCCGGGGAAAACTTGGCTTTCCCTGGTAGAAGGCCACGACTTCTCCATCCAGTATAGCCGTAGAAGCTTTAACAGAACGTGCCAGCTGTTGCAGCTCAGGGTACTGGCGCGTACGATCGTTCAGGTTTCGGTTTTGCAGGCGAACGGCCCCGGCACTCACAAAGGCCAGCATCCGTACCCCGTCCCATTTTACTTGAAACAGGTAATCGGGGCTGTCAAACGGTTCTTTACGTGAAACCGGCTCCATTGGCCTAATTTTCTGCTCAAGCATAAAATTTCACCGGGGTCAGGCTTGAAATTGAAATTCTTGTACACCGCTGTGTACAAAAGGCCAGACCGTGGGATCAGTTTGCGGCACAGACCCTCATAGCGTAATCAGCGCCACCAGATCTGGGCTGAAAACGTCGCTATTTCAAAATACGGTCAGCTTTTATTTGGGCTGCATACATCTACCCTTTCATTTTCAGGGCAGGGCAGGCGTCAGTGTACTCCCGGGTCCGCTCTCTGGCGGGTTTCCTGGGCCAGTTTTACGCTGGCTTTGAGAGCTTCCATGAGATCCACGACTTTGCCGGTTTCCGGGGCCATCCGCACCTCGACAATCTCCTTGCCGGCTACCTTGTTTTGAATCAGCTCCCAAAGGGCCTGGCGGTATTCGTTCTGATAACGGTTGCCGTCAAATTCGGTAGCCAGGTTCTGAATCAGGTTTATCGCCATCTTCATCTCGTTGTCGTGGAGCTTGACGTTCTCGGGGTGATTCAATTCAGAGGGGTTGCGGATTTCATCAGGATAGAACATGGTTTCCAGCACCAGCACTCCCCGGTAAGAACGGACGGCTGCCAGAGCTTCCTTGGTACGAATAACGATCTTGGCGATAGCTACCTTGCCCGTGGCCTCCATGGCCCGAATAAGCAGGGTATAGGCTTTTTCTCCACCTTCCACGGGCTCAAGATAATAGGACTTGTCGAAGAACACCGGGTCCACCTGATTCAGGTCCACAAAATCGAGGATATCGATGGTGCGGGTGGTGTGTAAGGGAAGGCGCGAAAAGTCTTCCTCCTCCAAGACCACAAAACGACCTTTCTGGTACTCGTAACCCAGGACGATGTCTTCGCCAGCTACTTCCTCGTTGCAAGTCGGGCAAAATTTTCGGTACTGAATGGGCGTATTACATTCTCGGTGCAGGTAGCGAAACCGGACATCCTTTTTTTCGGTTGCTACGTACAGCTTTACTGGAATGTTTACCAGCCCGAAACTAAGCGCGCCTTTCCAGAGTGAACGCACCGTGCCCCCCCTTTTCTGGTATATTAATTATTAACGGGCAGATGACTTTCGTATCTAGTCTTAGATTGAATCGAACAGCCATTTTTATACCTGCCGGCGAGTAAAGGAGGGAGATACATGGCAAGGGCACGAAGAATCTGGAATGGGGTGTATATCGTGGGCGGGCCCGACGTTTCCCGTCCGGAGGATTGCTGTGTCTACTTGGTGGAGGCAGGAGAAGAACTGGTATTAATCGATTCCGGCGCGGGCCGAAGTGTGCCAATCCTGGTTGAGAATATCGAAACCCTGGGGCTGGAACCAGCTCGCATTACCTACCTGGTGGCCACCCACGGGCATATCGATCACATCGGTGGATTATACAGGCTCAAAGAACTTTTCAAGATGAAGGTCGTAGCTCACGAACTGGAGTTGCCGGCAATCAAGGAGGGTATCTCCCACCTTACGGCAGATTACCTGTATGGGGTAAAATACCGGCCAGTAGAGGTCGATGTAGTATTAAAGGGGAATGAGGAACGACTGACTGTCGGTAACCGCGAGATCGTCTGTGTACACACTCCGGGGCACACCCCCGGAAGCATCGCGGTCTACGTGGACATTGACGGGAAACGGGTGTTATTCGGGCAGGATATCCACGGACCCTTTAACCGGTCATGGGGCTCTGACAAACGGCAATGGCGGGATTCTATGAACCGCTTGCTGGGGCTGAGGGCCGACTTCTTGTGCGAAGGTCATTTTGGCATCTATTCTCCCCGTGACGAGGGGGATGCTTACATCAGCCACTACCTTGACATCTTCTGACCATGCTTCCTGAAAACACCATATCGTGCCAAAGCATCCCCGAGGGACCTATGACGCGCAACGAC
>JAAYAC010000055.1 GCA_012719535.1 Syntrophomonadaceae bacterium
AAGCTTGTCCAGGGCACGCCCGTAGGCATCGTCATTCAACTGTGCCAAAGAAATATCTATCCCCGCAAAAAGGGCTTCGATATCTTGCTCTGCCCAGAACTGGTGTATCTTCCATAAAGGGCGCCGGTCGCAAAGCAGACAAATGATTAGAGTCTCTATGAGAAGACCCGGTGATATCCTAGAATTGGAGTCGTTCCAGGCTACCATATGGTCTACAATTCTTCTGATTCCTGCTATTCTGCAAAGCATGGTGATCAGAGGAACGGCTGCCGGATGTGCTATCTTGATGTCTAAAGAATGGGAGTTCCCCACGTGAACTTAACCTCCTTCGCTGTATTCAAGGTTAAGTTCGATGTTAGCTGCCCGGGATCCTGCTTGAATCAGCCTGGCTTAAAAAATTTTTTTAGAACAAATTCTTGCCTGTCAGTTTCTGACATGCGAAGGGTGAGCTTTAAAATTTATTCGTTGGCTCCTGCAGCTGGACGCACAAAAAGTCCTTTGTTTGAAGGGCTTAATTTTTTGAAAGGGGTTGGTTTCATGGAACTGTTGAAAATGTCGGACGCAGAACTTCTCCAGATGGTAGGGCTTGCCTGCGAGCCCGAAGAATTTTACTCGGCAGTCATCGAAGAAAAAAATCCCAAAGCCTTAGCCATGCTGGAGCTCAGCAGGCGAGCTTACGCTAAAAAAGTCAAAGTAAAAACAATTACCTGTCCCGAAGATGCCGTGCGTCTGTGCGCAGATATGCGAAACTTAGACCACGAAAAAGTTCGTGTTCTCTGTCTGAATACGAAAAACGTCGTATTCAAGACCATCCAAGCATTCAAAGGTGCTACGGATTGCACGGTGATGTCGCCCAGGGAGATCCTGAGGGAAGCTCTTAAAGCCGGAGCGGTGAAGATAATTACCGTCCACAATCA
Source organism: Syntrophomonadaceae bacterium (assembly GCA_012719535.1). GTDB lineage: Bacteria > Bacillota > Syntrophomonadia > Syntrophomonadales > Syntrophothermaceae > JAAYAC01. Next base: position 918 of record JAAYAC010000055.1, read on the forward strand.
CCCGTCAGGAGATCCCAGACCATCTAAGAAAGATATTAGAATAAGCCAAAACCTTAGAGATGCCGGCAAACTGCTGGGCATCACCCTTCTCGACAGTATCATAATAGGAGCAGTTGATTACTGCTCCTTGAAGGGTGAAGGGCTTCTTTGACATACTCCCACGACTAAAGCTCGTGGGATTCTGGTTCATCGAAGGATGCCCGCTGAGACGGGTTTGATGTCCCAATCCTGGAAGTATGTTTCGCCAAGGCCGCCTTTCATCCCACGAGTGAACTCACGGCCTTACCCGGCGGCTTCTCGTAAGCTCGTCACAAACTACTCAAAATACCGTTTTAGCAGTCCGGCAAAGGCAGCACCGTGCCGGGCTTCGTCTTTAGCCATCTCGTGAACGGTATCATGTATGGCATCATAGTTCAGCTGTTTGGCAAGGGTAGCCAGATCCTTCTTGCCCTGGCAGGCACCATGTTCTGCATCGACCCGTGCCTGAAGGTTACCCCGGGTGTCGGCAGCCAATACTTCACCCAGCAATTCAGCGAACTTAGCGGCATGTTCAGCCTCCTCCCAGGCAATCCTTTTGTAAGCCTCTGCGATTTCGGGGAAACCCTCCCGATCCGCCTGGCGGGCCATGGCCAGGTACATGCCAACCTCTGTGCATTCACCCGTGAAATTCGCCCTCAGCATTTCCACTACCCGGGGATCGCTGTCTTTTGCTATCCCAATCCGGTGTTCATCCGCCCAGACCAGTGTTTTATTCTCCGGGGCTAAGGAGAACTTGTCTTTACTTGAGAGACACTGGGGACACTGCTCCGGAGGAGCATCACCTTCATGAACGTAACCACAAACTGTACAAACCCACCTTTTCATAAGATATCCTCCTTCCTAAACTTGTTGTATTATGAAGTGCTTTTTTTAAGGCACTCCGGACACAATCCCTTGAAATAAATGTGACTTTCGCTGATTTCAAAATCGTCCATTCCATTCAGATCCCCGATGCCGGTATTTAAACGGACATCGAAAATACGCCCGCAGGTGTTGCACCTGAAATGACCGTGTAGAGATGTATCTGCGTCATACCGCCTTTCGTTTTCATCGATAGTGATCAAGGATACAACTCCTTTCTCCAAGAACAATTCCAAAGTGCTGTATACGGTGGTTTTTGATAGAGTGGGGATCTCTCTCACCAGTTCCTGGTATATCACATCGACACTCGGATGATTGCGTTTCTCCATCAGGTAGTGATACACCCTGATCCGGTGGTGTGATGGCCTGATGCCGTGTATCCTAAGGAATTGTTCAATCTCCTTAATATCCAAAGTCGTTAAACTCACCTCACTTCTGTATTTACTTTTATTCTGTATTCATTTCATATTTATAATACCTTCTGTTGTCAGACATGTCAAGTTCTCAATTTTCACACCCGCTCCAGCCTGTTGACAAAGTCAGTTGTCAACAGGCTGAACTGCTCGAAAGAGCAGGTATATTTCTCTGGGAAAGGAGGAATAGCGGCTTCTTCCCTGGAATGGATTCCGGGGTTTCCGCCGCTTGATTTTCTATGAATCCTCAACTGCGCGAAAGACTAACTATAAACCTGGGGATAGGTAACTTAATAGGGTGTTTTATTCCTTGGGGTCTTGTATTCGGCATATACAGCCACTATTTTCATAAAGCAGTGGAAAACCCGGATTACATACCTAAGAGGCAGGCTTTCGGCAGGCTCGTGGAGATCATAACCGCTCATAAATTCAGTGAAGTCCCCTATCTTGAAGACTTTAAGCCTCTCATTATGGCAATGGTCGCCTTCTTGACGATATGTGTCTTGCGAGCCCTGATAGAGCCGTACACGTTTGAAAATGAGTTATTCAAAGACAAGACTTCGGGAATCACCAAGTTTTTCATCAGCCATGCCGTGTTCTTTGCGTTCTGGATATTCGCCTTCGCTGCAAGAGCAACTGAACTGACGGGTATTGGAATTTGGTCTTTTAGGTGTTTGTGGCAGGCACCTGAAAACGGGTGGTTCTTCTGGTATATGACGTTGGGCTTGTATGCCGACTTGTCCTACCGTGGAATGTTCGAGACTTTCCCTAAATTTGACGTGGCAAGGCTGTATCAAAGACATCCCGGTAGTCAAAGACAGGACCCTTACGCGGTCAATCCAAACCAGCCTCCCCCGGGGGTGCAGTTTTACAGACTGCCGAAAGACCCGAACGCATATGACAGGGTGATCGGGCTGAAGGAAGCTAAGACGATAATGCAGGAGTCCCTGAATATGATGCTGGACACCGAAGAGGGAAAAAGGATGAAAAAATACGGCCTTGCGCCTCCGAGGGGTATAATGCTCTATGGGCCTCCAGGCACCGGCAAGACTTCGTTTGCACGCGCGTCCGCGCGGGTTTTAGGGCTTCCCTTTCTGGTGGTAAATGCTTCGTCCATCACGGGGTCTTTGGTCGGGTCCACGGAAAGAAACATCAATGCGATATTTGATTTTGCCGCTAGAAACGCTCCGTGTGTTGTGTTCTGGGACGAGATAGACGCGGTAGGCAAAAAGAGAACTGGAGACGACAACAACAGTCCGTCTCAGCTTGCTTTGAACGTTCTCTTAGCCAGGATGGACGGGTTTGCCAGGCAGACAAACGTTATACTGATTGCAGCCACGAACAGGCTGGACATACTTGACGACGCCCTCATTCGGCCCGGCAGATTCGACTGCCACATTTACGTAGGTCTTCCCGATGTTCCGGCCAGAAAAGAGATCATCAAACTATACTGCAGGAACAGGCCCGTGGACATATCCGATTCTGAGTATGAAGAGCTGGCCAAGCTTACCGAGGGCATGTCTCCTGCGGAATTGGAAGCTCTGGTTGCGGAAGCTGCGAAAGCGGCTTATTACGAAGGGTCACTGATATGTTGTCTTTGATAGCATAAAAGTTGACCACCAGAGCAGAAAATGACCACGAAAAAGTTGACCACCCCAACCGACCTTTCCTGTAAGCTATGAAGAGCAAAACAAACATAGCTGCAGGAGGAAAGGGAATGATTGGGATGGC
>JAAYAC010000056.1 GCA_012719535.1 Syntrophomonadaceae bacterium
ATCTTGTGTAACTCTCCCCAAATAACAACTTATTTACCCTACATTTCCCGCATTCATCAGCAGGTTATAAGTAAACCACCCGTCCCTGGTTATGAAAAACTGCGGTTTGGCGGTGGCGGCGTCGCGTTGAATGCCTACACCGTCGGATAAGGGCATGAAAGAGACGATTTTGTCCAGGCGGACGCGGAAAGTTTTCTCGCTGCTGGTGAAGTAGATGTGTTTGTTGGTGACGGCCATAATACCCGTTCCCATATAGACTCGCTCGGTGGTCTCGACCGGGTGACCGCGGAACCCGCCGGTGCGAAAATATACGCCTTTGGCAACCCGAAAGCTCACTCCCGAGCTGCCGCCTACATACTGGCGGCGGGTTTTGTCCTCGCAATAATCGACATTATCAAAAACCCAGATTAGAGACTCGGATTTTTGAAAGTTAAAAGGCAGCGGGCGGTCGGTTTTAACCCGATCCGGTATATTGCCTTCCATAATCTCACGCAGCACAGCACCTTTAACAAACTGAGTATAAATGCCGCGTTGGTCTAAGTCGCTCTGCGTCAGGCTAAAATGAGCAGCAAAGGCAGTGAGCTGCGTTTCTTCCTCGGCGCTGAGGTCGCCGTCTTCGATAAAGTGGGAAACGGCCTGCTCCCATCCTCTGATCAGGGCTTCTTTCACCTGTTCGGGGCGAATCAAACTGTTTGCGGCTATGCTGGATATATTTGCATGCAGGTTGCTGATATCGCCTTGCCCCAGTGCAGCTTGTTGAGCCGTGGCAATCATTTTTTGCCACCCGGCGTCGTATCTTTCTGCGCATTCCCGGTGCTGGCGGCGCAAGAATCCGGCCGGCTGTCCGCAATATTTGCAGTTGCCCATTTGAATGAACCTCCTGAATTTGAGCTTCCCGTTTTCCTTTTTTGTATTAACTACCATTCTACAATCAGTGCGTTTATCCTCTCTATATTAAGACGTAACCCCCCCGATTGTAGCCAACAAAAAGCCGATTCGGGGGCTTGGAACCACTGGCCGGTTACTCTCCAGCTGCTCCGCCTTTTGTTGCTACTCGGTTTCCAGATGACCCCGCTGCGCAAAATAATTGTCCAAATTGCCTATCTGGCCATTGATCACCATATGGTGAAAAACCTCCCGCCGGTACCAAAAGGCCAAAGCCGGTCCCAGTTCGTCTTCCATAAAGAGCATTGTCTAAGGCAACCATGGTGTCACACATGCGGGTGCATTCCTTTCATTTACCCTTATACTGCTTCAGTTGCTCCAAGACCAGTTCAATATCGCGGCAGCGATGCTTGCGCCCAAACATGGACGTTACACTGCAGAAGGTACAATCAAAAGGGCACCCCCGGGAGAGTGAGCTATTAAAAGGGCTGCTGGTTATGTTTTTATTATCCCAGGCCGCCTTGCAAAAGCGGCTGGCAGAAACGTCATTGATGATTATTGTCAACCACCCCTGACAGCCAAAAGCAAAAAATAACCCCCGCCGCCAGCTTGCCAGTCCGGGTTATTGCCGCTAAGATGAAAAGGGATAAAAGAACCATCCAGCATCAGGAGGGAAATAGATATGATAATCGGCATTGATATAGATAATACCATTACCCATACCACCGAAATGATCATGCACTATGCCCGGATTTTTGGCCAAGAGCGGGGGTTAAACACTATCCCCGATCCTAGCTATTATTACCTGGAAGATGCCCTGGGTTGGGATAAAGAAACCGCCGATGAGTTTTTAAGCCTTTACCTGGGGCGCATCTACGCTGAAATGCAACCTAAAGAGCAGGCTATCGAAGTTATTCGTGGATTAAAGCGCGAGCATGAGGTGATCCTCATTACTTCCCGCAACCGCCAATTTCCACAGGTGGAAGAGGTCACGGTCAACTGGCTGGCTCAAAACGGTATCGTCTACGACCGCTTGATTTTAAACACTACCAGCAATATGCATTTCTTCAGCAAACTGGCGGTATGCCTGGAAAATCAGATCGAGGTCATGATCGAAGACCACTATGAATTGGTCAGCGAAATAAGCCCGATTATTCCGGTGATAATGTTTGAGTATCCTTATAACCGCCACCTGTCATCGGACAATATTATCCGGGTAAAGCACTGGAACGAAGTCAGACAGTGGGTAAATCAGTATCAATTACAGCGCACAGCAGCGCGGGTTAAAATCCGACAGCAGCGAACGGCTTCCTTCCTTAAATAGTCAATAATCGACAGCATCCTTCAGCTACCGGCTTCATGTCTACTGTACATTGTATACTTGACTGATTCATTGCTGTGATTGTATACCGAATACTATGATGCCTGATTGTTCAAGCTTGCGCCTTAAGCTGGATTCTAGCAGGAACGCCAGGAAGCAAACCATGACATGCCCCCTGATTCTCTTATCCGTCCAGTGATAGATAGGCCTCAGGTCCAGCCCCGACTTTATCTCCCGGAATGCCCGCTCTACTCTTCACAGCTCCTTGTAGTATAACGCGATCTCGTCACTGCTCAGTTCCTGATTGTTGGTCATTAGAACATACTTGCCGTCATACAGTTCTTCTTCCTGGATGGCCTTCTGGTCAATCTCCACTTTGGTTCTGTCAATTTTGAGAAATCTCCTGTAGGCGTTGTTCCTAATGAGAGTCTTCAATCCACCTTCGGTTATGCACTCAGAATGTTTTAGTAGGCCTTGTTCACAAAATCTTAATAAACATTGGCTATAATTAATGATAAAGGTTTTTTTGATTAGTAAAACGGCACAGGGTTCCGGCGTGTGCCGGCTTTGCGGTAACTGGATGTTGAAACCTCACAGTTTTCGGCGAATAAGGGCGGGGTATCAACGAGCGCATGTACGGGGGTTTTTATGATGGTATCTAACAAGATATTAGTTGTAGATGATGAACCATTAGTTCAGGAATTAATCAGGTTGTACTTGGAAAAGGAAGGATTTCAGGTAGAAAAAGCGTGGGATGGGGAGGAGGCTTTGGCAAAACTGCATACCACCAATCCTGACCTTATTATTCTGGATATTATGTTACCCAAAATGGACGGTTGGGCGGTATGCCGGGAAATCCGCAAAACCAGCACCGTACCGATCATTATGCTTACGGCCAAGGGAGAAGAATTCGACCGGGTGCTAGGACTGGAATTAGGGGCGGATGATTACGTGTGTAAACCATTCAGCCCCATAGAGCTGGTCGCACGAGTTAAGGCTGTGCTGCGCCGTACCAATCTCTCTGGTCAGGAAAATTCCAAAGTTTTGACCTACCCTGGGCTGACGGTTAATTACGACAGTCACTGGGTTGAAGTGGATGGCTGTAAGGTGGCACTTGCTCCCAAGGAATTTGAGTTGCTCTGGTTTCTTGCCAGTCATCCCGGCCGGGTTTACAGCAGGGAGCAGCTCCTTCAGCATGTCTGGGATTATGACTACCTGGGCGATCCCCGTACGGTGGACACCCATATCAAGCGCCTGAGGGAGAAGCTGGAAGCCGGGGTGAAACAACGGTATATAAGGACTGTTTGGGGGCTAGGCTACAAGTTCGAGGTGGCCGAATAGATGCGCAAGAGCCTTTTCTCCAGGCTGATCGTCTCTTATCTGGTAATTACCCTGGTAACCCTCGCCGCTGTTGCCATCGCGGTATCCCAGCTCTTCGCGAATTACCTTTACGCCTCCAAGGAGAGGGAGCTGGAACGCAAGGGCCAGGAAATAGCATGGCTTGTGGGGGCATACCTGGGAGGAAATCAGGCTGAGCCTATTGATTATATGCTTCTCACGCTAGGTAATTTCCTGGATGCCCGGTTGGAAGTGATTGACAAAGAGAGCCTGCAGTGGAGTAAGTCCGGATATCCTGGCCCGCCCCAGCCGGGTAAACCGGGCTTTTTTGGCCCACCGCAGCGGTGGTTGACGGACAAGGAAGCGGAACGGGTCCTAAAGGGGGAAGTCATCAGCAGGCGAGGTTTCAGCCAGCGTTTCGGGCGGGCGATGTTGTCGGTAACGGTGCCGGTTCGAGTCAATAACGAGGTAGCTGGTGCCCTGGTCCTTGCCGCCCCGATATCAGGTATGAATTCCACAATCAATGCCGTTCGTCTCTTGATCTTGTATGCAGCGGCGGGTGCCATAGTACTCTCCGCCCTGCTGGGGTTATGGTTGTCCCGCTCTATTTCCCGCCCTTTAAGCCAGATGAGCGCCGTTACCCGGGAAATGGCCAAGGGCAACTTCAGACAGCGGGTGGAGGTAACCACCGGCGACGAAGTGGGCCAGCTTGCGGAAGATTTCAATCACCTGGCGGATTCCCTGGATGTGACCATTGGCGCCCTGTCCCAGGAAAAAGGAAAAATCGAAAACATCCTGGCCAACATGGCAGAAGGCGTCTTGGCGGTGGATGGAGAGGGCCGGGTGATCCTGGCAAATGCTGCTATTTCCCGTACCCTGCAGGTGGACCCCGCGGACATACTGAACCGCCCGCTCGCAGAACTTCCCTGTTCTGGCCTGGCTCAACTCTTTGTTGATGTCGTCGAGTCGGGAGAACCCCGTTCGGCGGAGTTCGAAATGAACGGGGGGAAAACTTTCGTGGTAGCCCACCTGGCGCCATTGCGGGAGACGGTTGGCGACAGCTACGGTGCAGTTGGCGTGCTTCAGGATATCACCGAGTTGCGAAGGTTGGAGATGCTTAGGCGGGACCTGATTGCCAACGTATCCCATGAACTGCGCACACCACTGACTTCGATACAGGGATTTCTGGAGGCGTTGATGGACGGTACGATTGGTGAAAACCAGGCTCGAGAGCATTACCTCAAGGTGATCCACCAGGAGACTCTCCGGCTAAGTCGCCTGATTGGCGAGTTACTGGACCTGGCCCAGATAGAGTCGGGCAAAATCCGATGGGAGCTTAACCCGATTGATGTCTCCTCCCTGGTTTCCCGGGTTCTTCTCAAAATGAAGCCGCAGATGGAACAGCAGCGGGTGAAAGTAAACACAAATATCTCACCAGCTTTATCTCTGATGCTCGGCAACGAAGACCGGATTGAGCAGGTACTGACCAACCTGGTGGAAAACGCGGTACGCTATTCTCCGTCGGGTAGCGCTATTGAGGTGAGAGCAACTGAGCAAGGCGGGCAGATTACCGTAGAAGTGGCGGATCAGGGACCGGGCATTCCGCCCGAGGACCTACCGCACATATGGGAAAGGTTTCACCGGGTTGAAAAATCCCGTTCCCGCAGCCTGGGAGGGACGGGCCTGGCCTGGCCATTGTCAAGCAAATTGTTGAGGCCCACGGCGGCAGGGTAGGTGTCAACAGCGAGGTGGGGAAGGGGTCTACGTTCTGGTTTTCCCTTGCGGTTGTGCCTTCAGAAGATTAGGAGACTAATCGTATAGAAGAAGAGTATGACATGGGTCCGCGCCATGTCTTTTTTTATACATAGGGATCCTTGAGACGGCAATGTTCGGAGAGTTAATAATTCAAGTATTTGTTAAAGTTTGTTCACAGAACGGTAACAGATTTTGGATAACATAGAAATATCGATAATAATC
>JAAYAC010000057.1 GCA_012719535.1 Syntrophomonadaceae bacterium
AAAGCGCTGTTGTCCGAGCCGGTGGCAATCAGGGCATTGAATTTCTCAACGGCCTCCGCGGTTACCTTGCCCTTTTCCACCGCCTTCCCCCAGGCTTTGTTCATGCTATTAACCGCTTTTTCCACGGCGCCGGGGACCACGACCACCAGAACCACCTTATATCCTGCTTCAGCACTTACCTGGGCGATACCCGCTCCCATCGTGCCGGCTCCCAGGACTCCGATTTTCTTGATATCCATACAATTACCTCCTTAATCACAGACTACCGTGGACTTAACGATTGTGTTGTGATAAACTAAGATGGTGTATGGTGTCAAAATCACCTCCCCCGGGGTTTTTTGGGATGCGTGTGGTAAGCGAAAGACCCGGGAAGCTAGCAATAAAGCTATCTTCTCGGACTTTAGACGAGGAATGTACACTCCAAGACGTGTACTGTCTTTATATAATAGCAAGGGGCATGCCAGTTACCGCCGGGGAGGTTTTATGACCATGAAAAAGCTGGTATGCCCGCTATTGCGGAAATAGTTACCTTTTTCACATTATTTCCGCGAGATATAGCCCTATCGTTAAATGCGATAGTTTTTTTTGATTTATCTTTGTAGTACGGCGTTTTGCAGGGTATTGCAAAACAGGAGAGGTATCGCATTTTGCGATACCTCTCCTGGACGAGCCGGTCAGACCTGTACCTCTCCAATTGGTCTTCCGGTTACGCAACACAAAAGCCCGACCTTTACAGGCGGGCTTGCTGATCTCTTCAGTTCTGATTCCGCAGAAGGACGTTTCGTCGGCAATTACCCGTGAAATTGAGCAGAGATTTGATAAAGGGTGGATGGTGTTGCGGTAGAATCAATTCTAATAATGCCAATGGCGAATAGCTGGTTTCAGCAGCAATAACACGTTTTGCCAATATCGTTTTAGCCCAGATTATACTTCTTCAGCTTCCGGTACAGAACCGACCCATGCAACCCCAGGACTTTGGCGGTCTGGGACTTGTTGTGGCTGGTTTCCTGGAGCACCCTTCTGATCATCTCCTTTTCCAGCTTCTCCACCGCCTGAGCGAGGGTTTCCTCACCCCTGTGGCTCAGCACTTGCTCGAGGGCTGTCTTCTGTAGCGACGGAAAGTGCCGGGCCATGAGACAGGTTTCATTATTCAGGTCCGCCAGGTTAATGGCTCTTTCGAGCAGGTTTTCCAGCTCCCGGACATTACCGGGCCAGTGGTAGCTACGTAACAGGTCCAACGCTTCCTGAGAAACCTTCTCTACACCGGTATTTAAACGCTGGTTGAGCCGGGGCAGCAGGTTCTTCACCAAGGCCGGTATATCATCCAGCCTTTGCCGGAGAGGTGGAATGTCCAGAACCACCACATTCAGACGGTAGAAAAGGTCCTCCCGAAACTTCCCCTGTTCAACCATTTTTTCCAGGTTGCGGTTGGTGGCTGCTATAACGCGCACATCTACCCGGACAGGCTTGGTTCCCCCTATCCTTTCGATCTCCCTTTCCTGCAGTACTATCAGTAACTTAGCCTGCATGCCCAGGGGCATATCCCCGATTTCGTCAAGGAAAATCGTTCCCCGGTTGGCCAGTTCGAACTTGCCCGGCTTACCTCCCTTACGGGCACCGGTGAACGCACCTTCTTCATAGCCGAACAACTCTGATTCCAGCAGGTTTTCCGGCAACGCCGCACAGTTGACCCGGACAAAAGGAAAATTCACGCGCGGGCTGGCCTGGTGAATGGAATGGGCAAATAACTCTTTGCCGGTACCGCTTTCTCCCGTAATAAGCACCGTGGATCCGGTTTGGGCCAGTTGCTCGGCCATGGATTTCACCCGGACTATGCAGGGATTGTTTCCCACAATCCGCTCGAAACAATACTTCGGACTGTAGATGCTGTTCACCACATCCTTGTACAGGGCCAGTTCCTTTTCGAGCTCGGACAGTTTGTTTACCAGTATCTGGGCGCCGGACAAATCCAGGAACAAGCTCTTGCCAACGGCTCCAATCAACTTCCCATCTTTGTTGTATATGGGAAAACGACTCACAATAGTATCATGCCCGTTAATCGGCCAGTAGTCAGCCAGGTGTACCTCACCTGTCTCCAAAACCCGGGGCAGTTTCGAGTTAGACGTTACCTCCAAAACGTGTTTCCCTAGAACATCCTCCCGGCGATGTCCTATCAGTTCGAGATAGGTATCGTTGGCTACGGTGATGTAGCCTCCTTTATCCACGATCACGATGCCCATATAGGGATTCTCAATCAGCCCCCCCAATATCTGGGTAAACTCCTCAGCCCGCAGATCCTCCACGGCACCAACCCCTCCCCCAAATGAGTAATCTTTCTCAGCAGAGGTTGGCTTCGACACCTCGGGGCAAAAGTCCTTCACCCCGTTTGTCATTCTTTTCTCAAAGTACCTGCAGTCTCTTCAGACGGTTACGTAACATGGCGATGCGCTGTCTCAAGACCAGCATCTCCTCGCCGGCCTCAGACACACCCTGCCAGCGCCGAGCCTTGGCTTCGACCTCTTTCTCCAATTCTCCCAGCCTGCAGGCCAACCCCTTCGCCAATTCCCGAACATAACCGTCCATACTCGTTTCCTCCTTGAAGCCTTTTCGGTTATTATTGCCAGAAAACCGTTTAAACTTTACGCCTATTCGGCCCGTGACGGGGATTTCATGGCCAATGGTATTGGGCAAAGCCTGCGAAATCCGGGCATAAAAAAACCGGGGCTTTAACCCGGCCCCGGTTTTTATTCCCACTCAATCGTCCCCGGCGGTTTGGAGGTAATATCGTAGGCTACCCGGTTGACGTGCCGCACCTCGTTGACAATGCGGCGGGCAATTATATCCAGTAACTCATAGGGCAGCCGAGCCCAGTCCGCCGTCATAGCGTCATCGCTCACCACCGCCCTCACTATAATAGGATAGGCATAGGTCCTTTCGTCCCCCATTACCCCAACGCTCCTTACGGGGGGCAACACAGCGAAATACTGCCATATGTCCCTGTCCAGTCCGGCCCTGGCTATTTCCTCGGTTACAATGGCATCCGCTTCTCTTAATATCTCCACTTTTTCGCGGGTAACCTCTTCCAGCACCCGGACCCCCAACCCGGGTCCCGGGAAAGGCTGCCTCCAGACGATTTCGCGCGGTAACCCCAATTCCTCGCCGATACGGCGTACTTCATCCTTAAACAGCAGCCGCAGAGGTTCAATAAGTTCAAACTGCATGTCCTCCGGCAGGCCGCCCACATTATGGTGGGTCTTGATGGTCGCCGCCGTCTTGGTACCGCTCTCCACAACATCAGGATACAGGGTGCCCTGTACCAGGAAATCGACCTTGCCGATACGGGCGGCTTCTTCCTCGAACACCCTTATGAACTCGCGCCCTATGATCTTCCTCTTCGCTTCTGGGTCCCTTACCCCCGCCAGCCTGTCCAGGAACCTGTCCCGGGCATCCACCTGAACCAGGTTCATGTTTCTCTCATCCCGAAAAGTCCTGACCACCTGCTCGGGTTCTCCCTTGCGCAGTAAGCCGTGATCCACGAAAACACAGGTGAGTTTATTACCCACCGCCCGGTCTACCAGGGCTGCCGCCACCGAAGAGTCCACTCCACCGCTCAAGGCACACAGGACTTTCCCGTCCCCGACCCTTTCCTGGACTTCACTGACCGTCCGGGTGATAAAATCAGCCAGGTTCCAGGTTCCCCGGCACCCGCATATATCAAACAGAAACTTCTTCAGTATCTCATTACCCAGAGGTGTGTGCTTGACTTCCGGGTGGAACTGTACCCCATAAAGCTTACGCTCAGGATTACTCATAGCGGCTACCGGACAGTCCGGGGTCCGGGCGATAACGTTGAAGCCTTCCGGCACCCGGGTTATCGAATCCCCGTGACTCATCCAAACCTGCATCTTAGGTTCTAACCCGTGAAAGAGGGGATCCGGGGCGGTCTCCACGAAAGTCTTACCATATTCCCGAATCTGGGCCGGGCTTACTTCTCCCCCCAACTGAAAGGCCATCAGCTGCATGCCGTAACAAATACCCAGAATGGGCAAACCCAGGTTAAAGATGCCCGCATCGCAGGCCGGGGCGTCGGGAAGATAGATACTGGCAGGACCTCCCGAGAAAATCAACCCGCGCGGGTTCTTTTTCACTATGTCAGCCAGGGGCGTGTCGTAAGGAACCATCTCACTGTAGACCGCCAGTTCCCTGACCCTTCTGGCAATCAACTGGCTGTATTGGCCACCAAAATCCACAACCAGGACTAATTCCTGTTCCATCTTCAACCCCCCCCCGGTACTAGGCTTCTGCTGGTACGATGCAGATGTCCCGGAAGTTACGATACTGGTCATTATAGTCGAGGCCGTATCCCACCACAAAGTGGTCGGGGATGGTAAACCCACAGTAGTCCGGAACAATATCCACCTTCCGGCGAGAAGGCTTGTCCAACAACGCACAGATCCGGACACTCTTGGGGCTGCGGTTCCGAAGAAGCTCAGCAATATAATTAAGGGTTAACCCGGTATCCACAATGTCTTCGACAATCAGCACATGCTTGCCTTCGATGGGCTTTTCCAGATCCTTTAAAATGCGCACCTCGCCCGAGGACCTGGTGGATGAACCATAGCTGGACATATCCATAAAATCAACCGTTACCGGAAGCCTTATATGCCTGACCAGATCAGCCATAAAAATAAAGGCCCCTTTAAGGATCCCTACCACCAGCAGGTCCTGGCCCGCATAGTCCCTGGTTATGGTTTCCGCCAGCTCACCAACCTTCGCTTGGATCTCCTTTTCGCTTATCAACACTTCCAAATCAGCCTGGTTCACTCTCCCATCCCTCCTGTCTGGATTATAGCAACTGAAATCGAGGGATGTCAAAGAATTGAGGCCTGAACAGGCCTCAATTTAAATCAGGCTTCTTTATAGTTATCTCCCGGTTATAATCATCAAACTCGACTTTCATATTAAGACGTGCATCCGGATTATTCTTGCTGACAGCACTCAAAGTAGCTTTGCGAATTAACTTATCTTTATAGTCAATCCAAAGTTTGTACCGGAAATCTTTCAGAGCGACCTCCATTAGTTCGTTTTCTACACTGGGAGCACATTTGATAGTAATGCACTTCCGGTTACCAACCTTTTCAAACCCCACTTTTTCTACCTGAGATATGCTCTTGAAATTAAAGTTGGATAACGGGTCAAGTTCGGCGATAAGGACGTTGCTGGTGTTGCTATTGATATCGCTGATAACCAACCACTTCTTGCTCGAGTCATCCCAGTTATACGTAGTCCGGTCAATGTGGTAGATATCAACAGGTGTTTTTACCATCTCCCCCTTTATGTGAGTGCTTCCCGAACTGTTTCTCTCCCCCTGTATCCGGCTTATCACCTCCCTCCGGTTATCCACGGATATGGTGGACTCCAGTCTGTATTTGAAACTCTTAGCCGCGGCCATATTTTGAAGAGGCTCCTCAAGAACCTGGTTGGGGTCGAGCTGCGCTTCTTCTCTCAACCCATAAAACCAGGCCAGGCAACCGCTTATCAATACCAGGGCCACCAGCCCCGCTGTCATCCATCTCTTACGTTTCTTCATGCCTCACGCCCTCTCTGCTAATACAGTGTATTAGCCAGGGTAACCGAATATACTCGCGCTCATAAATGAATATTATTCCATGACTCCCAGAAATACGAATACTGAGGGGTTTTGTACCTTACAGGTAAATGCCGGCATTAAAGTATTAAGTATACAATATATTGTCGAATTTGTACTTTACTGGCAGTAACCCCCGTAGTATAATGTGCACGGTATATTTCATCCAGTCTACATAGGAAGGAGTATAGGCAAAAATGTTTGCAAGCGCTGAACAGGTCCTGGAATACTGTCGTAATAACCACATCAAAATGATTGATTTCAAAATGGTAGACCTGTATGGGAGGTGGCGCCACCTGGGTATCCCGGTGGAAAGGTTCTCCGAAAACATCCTCGCATCCGGGATTGGATTTGACGGTTCAAACTACGGTTATGCCCCGGTAGAAAAAAGTGACATGGTTTTTATTCCTGATATCAGCACCGCCGTCACAGATCCTTTCGTAGGAACCCCTACCCTGAGCATGATCGGCGATGTTTTCGTTATCGGCACCAACCGCCTGTTTGAACAATATCCCCGGGCCATTGCCATGAAGGCAGAACAATTCATGCAGTCCAGCGGTATCGCCGATGAGATGCGGATTTTACCCGAATTCGAATTTTTTGTCTTTGACTCCATTACCTTCGAATGCCGTCCTGAGCGGACTGGTTTCGAAATCGACGCCGAACAGGCGGCATGGAACACCGGCACCCACCCGTTGTGCAACCAGGGATACAAGATACCTGTCAAGGGAGGATATCATATTGCCCCGCCTTCTGACATCCTTTACGACCTGCGCTCCGAAATGTGTCTCTTGTTAGAAGAAAGAAACATACCTGTTAAGTATCATCACCACGAAGTCGGCGGTCCGGGGCAGCTGGAGATCGAGGTGGAACCTGGTCCCATGCGGGAAATGGCTGACAAGACCATGCTCTTGAAGTACATCGTTAAGAACGCCGCCTTTGCTGCCGGCAAGACGGCGACTTTCATGCCCAAGCCGTTGTTTGGCGAGGCCGGCAACGGGATGCACGTGCATATGCATCTTTTTAAGAATGGCGCACCGCTATTCTATGATGAAAACGGCTATTCCGGCCTCAGCGATACCGCTCTCTATTTTATCGGCGGGCTCCTGAAACATGCTCCGGCAGTGCTGGCCTTTACCAATCCGAGCACTAACTCTTACAAACGGTTGGTTCCCGGTTATGAAGCGCCGGTGAGCATCTGTTTTGCCACCGCCAACCGCAGCGCCGTGATCCGGATACCTGACTACGCCAGGCGACCGGAGGAAAAACGGTTCGAGTTCCGTTCCTCCGATGCCACCTGTAACCCCTATTTCGCCTACTCCGCCATCCTCATGGCCGGATTGGACGGTATCCTTAACCATATCGACCCGGTGGCGGAAGGTTTTGGGCCTTATGACGTAAACCTCTACACCTTGCCACGGGAAGAACAGGCCCGCATCAAAGCACTACCCGCATCCCTGGACGAAGCCCTCACCGCCCTGGAAAACGATTACGAGTTTCTGCTCCAGGGAGACGTTTTCCCCAAGCGGTTGATTGAAATCTGGATCGAGCGCAAACGCGAGGAAGCTCGTACGGTAAACCAGATTCCCCACCCGAAGGAATTCGAACTGTATTATGACCTGTAGCGGTTCAACCACGGGAAGATAGCCAAATTACACCATCCGGTGTACAAGCACGACTGCCAAACCCACCTGGCCCGCCGGAAAAAAACGGTGCCAGGTGGGTATTCTTTCGCCGGAACAAACAGGAATCCGGGCCGCCTGCAACGAATTAGGAATGTACTCTCCAGCATAACCAACCCGAAGAACGGCTCGCGAGCCGGTTGAGCAAGAAAGGAGGCTATAATTATGTTCAAGAAGATTCTGGTGCCCATCGACGGTTCCGACCAGTCAGTTGAGGCGGCCCGCATCGCCGTTTCCATCGCCGGCAAGTACGGGAGCCAGGTGCAGTTGCTGCACGTCGTTGCCCCACCATCCTACGACTCTCCGGGCCTTGACGTTCAACCTACCTTCATGAGTATAGCCTTGGAACATTGGGAAAAAATGGGGCGCGATGTCCTGCAAAGAGCTTGCCAGGAATGCAAGGTTGAGGAAGTAAAGGTGACTATGGAACTTGCCTGGGGAAATCCGGCCCGGGTTATCTGTGACAAGGCGGAGGAAGGCGAGTACGATCTCATCGTAATCGGGAGCCGGGGACTCGGGGGGTTAACCGGCCTCATCCTGGGAAGCGTCAGTGACCGGGTCAGCCACATGGCCCCCTGCCCGGTACTGATAACCCATCAGAAAACCAGGAAGTGAAAATCGGGTACGCCACTCAATTGAGCAGGGTAACGCCCCAGTATCTTGCTGCGGCGTTACCCTGCTCACAGAACCGTACGTACGGGCCTCGTATACGGCTCCTGGTAGACCTCAGGTTGTTGTCTTTCATGATCCTTCGTCATTAGAGTACCCCAAGGCTCACCTGGAGATGTTGGCCTCCCAGGTCCACGACGTACCGTATTACGGCAGAAGGGAGAACGGGCAAAGGATCGAGGTGCGCTTTGCTGCCGATAACCCGACTTTGTACAGGATGGTGTATTTCCCCTTGTCTACCATCATGGTAAATGATTTCTACCGGGGCCCGCCTTTGGGCCTGGGCCTGGAGGCCACTTTTCGCAAGGTGGATCTGCTCAAGCAGATCCTGAGGCTATCCAAAGCCTATACTCTGAGCGCTTCTATATAACATTATCTTCCAAAACAGCTATCAGGTCTCCTTTTTTTAACGTAATCGTCGGTTTCCACGTATATTTTCTCAAATAGTTTCTTCCCCGATCTTGGGGTAAACGTCTACCGCAGTTGCCGGTTTGATCTCTCCTGTCAGTCCCAATGTCCGTTGCAACTTCTTTAACCCGGCTTCGGCCACCTGTACAGGAATAGTTTCTCCTCTATTAATAGCAGTCTCTTAATAGCAGTCTCTTTCTCTTTGTCGTGCTGCACATCCCTTAGCTTTTTCCTGTTTCTCCCCAAATTCTATCGGCTTTCTTGCCCCACTCGCTGGCGTAGCCTTCCAAGCTGCCGGCAAACTTTTCGGCATCAAGCGAAACCGTCTGGGTGCAGCGAGCCTCGCTCTCCTTGACGCAGGCTGCCAGCCCGTGCGGATTGTCTATAAGGGGGCAGGGACGCAGGTGATTCTCGTTGAACGGTTGCCGCTTTTGATAAGCCAGAAAAAGTGGATTACCGAGTGCTTCTTTTAAGCTCGTGTCCTTGATGTTGACGCAAGAATAGTGGACAAAAGCACACGGCTCTACCTCGCCTGCCGCGTTGATGTGGAAATAGCGCCGTCCCCCCGCGATGCACCCGCCGGTGAGTTCCCCGTCGTTCCAGAAGTCGGCAACAAGGATAGGCTTGGTGGCCCTAATCTCTCGGATGCGCTTCCAGACGTACGCCCTCTGCTCAGGGGTAGCCATGAACTCCAAATCAGATTCAGAGCCTACCGGAACATAGGTGAAAAGCCATCCGAAACGGAAACCCTGGTCGACGAGCATGTCGATGTATTCGTCGGAGGTGATTTCTTCGACGTTGTGGCGGTGGTAAGTGGTTGAGAAGCCGTAAATGAGCCCATATTGGTGCAGGATATCGGCAGCCTGCATGACTTTGGCGAAAGTCCCTTTACCACGGCGCATGTCGGTAGATTCCTCGAAACCGTCGATGCTGATTGCGAATACTATGTTGGCTGCGTCTGCGCATTCTTCGGCAAACTTTTCATCAATCAGAGTCCCGTTGGTGAAGATGTGGAAAACGCTGTCGGGATGTTTTTTAGCCAGCTTTAAAATGTCGTCTTTCCTGAGGAGCGGTTCGCCGCCGGAGAAGAGGTAGAAAAATATGCTGAGTTCCTCGCCTTCCTTTACTATTCGGTCCATTAGTTCAAAAGTGAGGTCGTTCTTCTTCGGGTATTCGCCCGCCCAGCAACCTTTGCAGCGTAGGTTGCAACGGTCGGTAGGATCCATGAGAATAGCCCACGGTACGGCATAACCCAGCTTTTCCGCTAATTCGTATTGTTTGGGGATGCCGAGCAGCACCGAGTTGATGATGAAATTGACGGCCAGACGTTCGCGGACTTTCGGATGGGTTTCTCTCAAAGTCCTGACAAACAGCTTGTACCAGTGAGAATCTCTGTTGGAAAGATGTTTACCGGCTGATGCAATCTGTTCTTTATGGTTTTGGCGTATAGCCAGCTTACTGGCGATATTTAGAAGTTTTTCAATGTTGTTTTCCGGGTCTTTGGCCAGGTAATTCGTCGCTTCCGTTATCACGGCTTCTCCGACCAATTTTTTGGCATACTCAAACACTTGGGAGTCACTCCTTTCTTTCCGTTATCGGTTTGGGATTGTGCTAACCGCACGTTGGAACCTAAAAGGCGAAAGAGAATTAGAAGACAACTTCTCACCTCCTAATTCAGAAAAGTTTCACAACCTTTTGTACGCTGCTAAGCTCCAACTCCAGAAAATATTTAAATCCAGACAGAACAGTCACCGCAGTCCACTCTCATTGGTTTTGGCTAATCTGATGTGTTGTGTAGTCATAATGCCGGCGAGCAGATATTTTACGTTCATTGCAACAGTATTTACAAACTTATAAGGGATGGGTGAATAAACTCACCACTCCCCATATATTGCCGGTACTGAAACTGGCAGTGGATTCTCTTCTCTCCCCAAAATCCCCAAAATCATCTTAAAAAAATTAGTATCTTGCGCTTTCTTAGTATTCTTATGCTTCCCCAATATCAACATTATCCCCAACTTCCACAAATAACTCGCAAAAAAATTATGTCGTTTTTGCCAACATCTCACTCAAAAAGTCCATCAATAGCGCCTGTTCAGATCGGTTCAGTATTGCTAGATTTTTCTGGAACCCCGATAGGCAGTCAGCCATATGAGAAAGCAGTTGAACCTGGGAGGCTGTTTTCGCCATGCTGCCAATTGCAGCCCCAACAAACATGGCCAGCCCTATTTTCCCCTCGGATACTTCCAAAGCCACGTTTTTGAGCAGAGAAATGCTGGTTTTGCTCAGGGTTTGCAACTGCAATATCAAGATGGTGATTACATATGCGCAGAACACTAAGGGATTTTCCACGCCGGACAATTCAGTCCTCATTTGTTCCTCAAGTTCTCCCGGAGCGGTCTTGGTGGTTTTGTCGTAGAAGGACATTAATCTTTCTTTGAGCAACTGAAACTCCTTGACGGGTGCCATGTCTTCCAACGTTTTTCCCGACAGGACCAGATTAACCAGTTGAGTAGGCGCAAACATTACCCGTGCCCGCCCAGGATACTTTTTCTCTTGATCAACCTCGTATTGGCTGGTCAAGAATCCTTTTCTTTCCAGCGTTTTCAGCATTTCATAAGCGCTCCATTTGCTTATTCCCAGCATTTCAGCCACGCGAGCGTAATGCACGGGCAGGTTGGTAGCTTCGTATACCTGTTTGATGATTTGCAAGAAGTCCATTTGCCGCCTGGTAACAGCCATTATAAACCTCCGATACAGGGAAACCGGTCGCTATAAATAAACCCCAATTTCCCCAAAATACCTTTGTCGTAAATATACGTCCTGTCAAACACGATTGTCAAGACGTAAAAAACGTCTGAATCAAATCCCAAATCATCGCAACAGCCTGTTCCGTTTGAAACAAAGCCCGCTGCCAGAATCCATCGATCGAACTCCCGCTCCAGATCGTTTCGTGGGGTAACGCCAAAACCTTGGCTGGAAACCCCATCAACCTCCGAATGCTGTCGATGTACAAATGATATCCTTGGCAGAATATAGGAAATAGCTCAGTGTCCTAAATCTGGAAACCGGCTCTTGACATGCATACTCGTTTACCATTTCTTGCTTGTCAGAAACATTTAGAGATATGCTAAAAGCACAAAACCGGTGGGTAAAAACAATTAAAGGAGGTGATTTTTAGTGGCACGAAAGCTTAATCCCGAGCACGTAGAAGCAGTTATCAATCTGATAAACAGAGGTCCCTATTTTCAACTGCTTTCCATGGTAGTCCGCGATATCGGTCCCGGCTATTCATCAGTAGAAGCCAACATGGAAGGAAAGCACCTCAATCCGTTCGGAGGTATTCACGGTGGCGTCTATTCTTCGCTGATCGACACTGCGGCCTACTGGGCAGTGTACTGCGAGCTGGATGAAAATGTAGGGTTAATCTCGCTCGATCTAAAAGTTGACAATTTGGCCCCAGTTAAAGAAGGGAAGCTTATTGTTAAGGGCCGCCGCATTAAAATCGGGAGGAACGTTTGCCTGGCCGAAGCAACGGTTACTAATGAAGAAGGGAAGCCGCTCGCCCACGGTACTTCCAAGCAAATGATAACCCGCGGCTTGCAAACCATAGAGCAAGCAGTAATCGCAATGGGCAGTAAACCCCTGCCTCCTAAGTTTATTGAGTGACACCCTTGCACAGTTCAATCTAACTGAAGAACAAGAGATGGAAGTAGCGTTGTTTCGCTTCGGCCTCATCGCTCCCCTTTTGAACAACCAGGTAGAAGACTCCATGGCTTACCTGGAGATGTTGGCCTCCCAGGTCCACGCCGTAATGTATTACGGCAGAAGGGAGTTTTGATGGTGTTCGAGGATGTCACCTAAGGATTTCAGCTAAGGAAGAAAAAACATCGACTAATCAGTTGTTTCTCAAAACCATTTTGCAACCAGAAATTAGGTACGAAATGCGGGGCACGCCATGAATAGCATCAACGAGAACATAAACAGAGTCCCAATCGGTTGCTGGTCGGAAACATATACCGTTATAATGGAGACAAGGAGGGAATGAGAAACTGGAGACCAGAATAACCCGCCAGAAAAACGACATAATCCTTAAGGCCACGGCTGAAGCCTTCCGCGGGCAGACGCTGGAGGCTATCGGGCTCGACCTTCCCCCTATAGTCGATATGCTACCGACCGTACTACCGACGGCCGAGGTCAAAGAGGAACGCGTAGACTTTCTCTTTCGCCTGGCAGATGAAAGCCTCCTACACCTGGAATTTCAGACGACATCGGTGGCCAGAAATGACCTGCAGCGCTTTGCCGGGTACGATCTGAAGCTGCTGGAAAGATACTGGCAAACCATCAGGACTGTGGTTATTTATTCGGGCCGAGTAAAAGAAGCACCAGACGGTTTTGACTATGGCTCGCTCGTATACCGGGTAAAAAACGTTTACTTAAACCGACTGGATGGAGAAAAAGAATACCGGCACTTAAGCGAAAAGATTGAAAGAGGGGAAGAATTGAGTAAGAGCGAGGTAGTGCGCCTGATTTTTCTTCCCTTGATGAAGCATGAAGAAAGTGAAGGAGAAGTAGCGTTGAAGGCGGCGGAGCTGGCGAAAAAGATTAAGGATGAGAAGCAGAACCTTGCATTTGCCGCGATTATAGCCTTAAGTGACAAGTACATGACAGAAGCGGAGAAAAGGCGTTTATTGGAGGTGGTAGCGATGACCCAAATCGAACAGTGGATAAGAGAAGAAGGGAGAAAGGAAGGAAGGATCGAAGGAAGGATCGAAGGAAAGATAGAGGGAAAGATGGAGGGAAAGATGGAGGGAAAGATAGAAACAGCTAAGGCGGCTTTAAGAAAAGGGTTCTCGCCCGAGGACGTGGCGGAAATAACCGGTCTTCCTTTAGATAAGGTATTAGATCTCAAGCGTGAGATAGGTAATTAGGTCATCAAGGGAACCCGGCACAGAGAATGCCTACGGTGGGCTTCATAGGCAATCAGTATTCGGACAAAAGGGGAACGTGCCATGACTTCAGCCGTTCTACTATCTGCTCCGTGTAGCTACCAGGGGCGTCGTATGCTATGCAGGCGTCATCCGCAAGGGAGGCAACGAGTTCGTTGCGCCGTACGGCAGATTCCCGGGTAACACGCTTCGGCTGCCCAATAAACCGGGACAGAAAGAGAAGGCGGCCGGCCTCGAACGCGGGGCGACATTCGGAGGGGATGCGCATAGTTTCAATAGCGCACGCCGGACAAATGATGATGGGTTGTCGGCCGCGCAGCAGAATGCGCAGGCATTCCTTTTTGATCGGCAAGTGAAAGCCGCTGATGACGGTGACGCCGTCATCTCTGAATCGTCGCGTGGTATCGAGAGTGCGCAGGATCGCATCGCCAGGCGCCCGGGCGGAGCAGAAAAGGGCGGTCTTATAAGGTTCTTGTCGGTATTACCTGATTCATGTCATGCTCCAGGTAACCCCTGGTCTCCTCGCGGGCCAGGGGCTGCATCTTGTAGCGCATAATGGGCCTCTGCTGCAAAGGCTGCTGGTGGTTGATAGACACAACTTGGTAACCGGAACCACCTTTCTCTCAAAGTACAGGCCTTGAATAGCCTCCTGAATCTGCTTGAACAAATCCACCCCTTACGTTCCCCTCGGCTTTTCAGCTTCGGTTGTCTTCTCTTTACGATTCCAGCCGGTTCTTTGGTTGCATACTTTGGTTTACCTTCGTCCCTTCGCAAGTGTGGGCGCTTTGGGCTTCTCCCACACCCCACTGTAACTTAGTACAGTGTCCCCTCAGTTTTACCCTCCCGTCCGTTACCGGCTTTCATCGGCTGAGGGTTCTTCACTACTACGGACTCTTCTGCCACCCTGCACCACGTCTTCTCTCCCTTGTGTCTCCACTCGTTCGGGCTTACTTGCTTTCGCCAGATGATGTAGGGCTTCCCCAGTTAAGTTTGCCTGCCTGAATCCGAATCCATCCGTCCTAACTCCCCAGGTTATCCAGTTTTTAGGCTTTCCCACTCCTTGCAAGATTACCCACCTGACGAGCCAACCTCGGTTCGCTTTCGCTGTGTTCCGGATTCCGCCTGCGGCTTCCTTCAGACCCCACCGTTACCAGTGGCGCCCTTGCCCTCGGGTTGTCTTCCAGCTGGTTAGGCGGCATGGGTTTATTTCAACCCACCGGCTTCAGCAAACATGCTGGGCGAACACGTAAAAACCCCGCCTATCAAAGCGGGGTTTTGAGTTTCGCGATATAATTGTGTTTTACCGGCTCATTACATGGGAGGCATTCCACCGCCCATATTGGGCATGGGTTCTTCCTTAGGCACCTCGGTAATGAGAGCCTCCGTGGTAATCAGCATCCCGGCAATACTGGCGGCATTTTGCAGAGCCGACCTGGTTACCTTGACCGGGTCAATAATCCCGGCTTCAATCATATCCTCGTAGTTGCCGGTTAGAGCATTGTAACCAACTCCCGCAGGCAGATCCTTCACTCTTTGCACCACTACCGAACCTTCCATTCCTGCATTGTTGGCAATCTGCCGGAGTGGCTCCTCCAGGGCCCGCATGACCAACTTGACCCCGGTCGCCTCGTCACCCTCGGCATCCACCGCTTCAATGGCCTTCTGTATGTTGATGAGGGCCGTTCCTCCGCCGGCTACGATGCCTTCCTCAACCGCGGCCTTGGTCGCAGCCAGGGCGTCCTCGATGCGGTGCTTCTTCTCCTTGAGCTCGGTTTCGGTGGCGGCCCCAACCTGGATAACCGCTACTCCACCGGCCAGTTTCGCCAGCCTTTCCTGGAGTTTCTCCTTGTCATACTCGGACTTGCTTTCCTCAAGCTGTTTCTTGATCTGGGTAATGCGTTCCCGGATAGCGCTGTCACTACCCGCACCATCAATGATGATGGTCTCTTCCTTCTTGACCACTACCTGGCGTGCTTTGCCCAGCATATCCAGGGTAACGTTCTCCAGCTTAACACCAAGCTCCTCGGAAGCCACTTCTCCACCCGTCAGGATAGCAATGTCCTGGAGCATGGCCTTTCTCCTTTCCCCGAACGCCGGGGCCTTAACCGCCGCACAGCTGAAGGTACCTCTCAGCTAGTTGACCACCAGGGTTGCCAGGGCTTCCCCTTCCAGGTCTTCGGCAATAACCAGTAACGGCTTACCGGTTTGAACAACCTTTTCCAATACCGGTAGAATATCCGCTATAGCAGAAATCTTCTTATCGGTGATGAGAATGTAAGGTTCGTTCAGGTTGGCCTCCATCTTATCCGCATCGGTAATCATATAGGGTGAAATGTAGCCCCGGTCGAAGTTCATTCCTTCCACTACTTCCAGAGAAGTTCCTACCGACTGGGATTCTTCTACGGTGATAACCCCGTCACGCCCGACCTTTTCCATAGCATCGGCAATCAAATCGCCGATCTCCTGGTCAGCCGCGGAAATGGAAGCTACCTGGGCAATTGCTGATTTGCTTTCCACCGGTTTGCTTATATTCTTAAGTTCCTCAATGGCAACTCTTACTGCTTTCTCAATACCTTTCTTCATTACCATGGGATTGGCACCGGCGGCTACGTTCTTGAGCCCTTCCTTAATCATGGCCTGGGCCAGCACGGTGGCCGTGGTGGTTCCGTCACCTGCCACATCGTTGGGCTTGGTGGCCACCTCTTTTACCAGCTGGCATCCCATGTTCTCCCACGGATCTTCCAGGTCGATGTCACGGGCAATGGTAACCCCGTCATTGGTTATGGTCGGAGAACCGAATTTCCTTTCCAGGACCACGTTGCGCCCCTTGGGTCCCAGGGTAACCTTTACCGCGTTCGCTAATGTATCTACGCCTCTTTCCAGGGCTCTTCTGGCTTCCTCACTAAACTGCAATTGCTTAGCTACCATCTGTCAGTACCCCCTTAATCTTATTTGCGGTCAACCTTAGCCAGGATATTTCTTTCTTCGATGATCAGATATTCTTCGCCATCAATCTTTACTTCAGTGCCTGCATACTTGGAGTAGATAACCCTGTCACCAACTGCTACTTCGAGTGCAACCCGCTCGCCGTTATCGAGTATCCGGCCTGGGCCCACCGCCAGTACTTCACCCTCCTGGGGTCTCTCTTTGGCGGTGTCAGGAAGTACTATTCCACTCTTGGTCTTTTCCTCCAGGGTGTCGACAACCTTGATTACTACCCGATCACCTAATGGCTTGAGAAACACTAGTATACCCCCTTAGGTTACTAATATATTTGTTAGCACTCATCTTTATTGAGTGCTAATACACTAATAATATTAGGCAAGAAAAGGAGTGGAAGCAACTTAATGCTGTGGCGAAATGCAGCGGATATTCCCAATTAAGATTTTGTACCTAGTGTTTTCTTTTTATACCTTTACTTACCTTAAATTTTTTTATTTCTTACTAAATCTTTAATCTTGTCCACACTCAACTGCCTGTCCTTTCAGGGTTCCCAAGGCATGTTCGAGGGCCGGCAAAATGGCCTCCAGCGATTCCCGGCTGCCCTTGACACTACCGGGTAAATTGATGATAAGCGTCTTGCGGCGGATACCGGCTATGCCTCTGGAGAGCATAGCCCGCGGCGTGTTACGCAAGCCATAAGCCCGCATCGCCTCACCAATGCCCGGGACAGGCCTGTCAATAACCTGAGCAGTAGCCTCAGGCGTAACATCGCGCGGGGCAAGGCCGGTACCTCCTGAGGTCAACACCAGGTCAACCTCCACCTCATCGCACAAAGCCACGAGTTTTTTTACAATAGTCTCTTTATCATCCGGCAGGATTTCATAGTGGACGACCCTGCCGCCGATAGACCCGATGATTTCCTTTACAACCTCCCCGCTTTTATCCTCCCTTTCCCCCCGTGACCCCTTGTCACTCAATACCAGGATTCCAACCTTAAACATCCCGCAACACCTCAATCTTGTCCCCGGCTCTTATCCAACCTTCCTCCAATACCCGGGCAAAGATTCCTTCCCGGGGCATAACGCAATCGCCTACCTGGGTGCGGATAGCACATCCCTTGTGGCACTCCTTACCGATCTGCGTAACTTCCAACAGTACATTCTCGCCCGCCTTCAGCCGGGTGCCTACCGGTAGGCTGTAAAGTTCGATACCTTCCACGGTAAGATTTTCCGCCAAGTCTCCCGGGTTTACGTCCACCCCCCGGGCTCTCATCTTATTGATGCTGTCAATCCCAAGCAGGCTCACCTGGCGGTGCCAGGGACCACTGTGGGCATCATCGACCAGCCCATGCTCCTTTTTAAAATAGCCTTCCCGTATGTCTGTCTTTCTTTCGCCCTTGTCCTGGCTGTAACATACTGCCAGCACCTTGCCCTCCATCTACTCAGCCCCCTAATCAAGCACCTCGATGGCATCGCCAGCCCGCACCGTTCCGCCCCGAATTACCCGCGCAAAAAGGCCCGCATCCGGTATCAGGCTAACACCCAGGGTCCGGGTCACCACACTCTCGTGCTTTTCTTTGCCGAATTGCGTTACTTCCAGAATGGCCTCTTTACCTATTTTTAATCTGGTGCCTACCGGTAAGGACCACAGCTCCAGCCCCCGGGTGGTGATGTTTTCGGCAAAATCACCGGGTTTGACCTGCAGGTTGTGTTGCCGTGCCGCTTCTTCAATATCCTCAAGGGCCAGCAGGCTAACCTGCCGCTCCCAGTCACCACCATGGCCATCGTTTTCCAGGCCGAAGTTCTCGATAAACCGACCTTCCTCAACCGGTCTCTTGAGCTGACCCCTTTCCGGACTTGTATTTACCGCCACCACCTCGCCTCTCATCACTGACCTGCACCTCCCTGTTCTCTTATAAGGTGACCACTTTTCCCCCCCGACTTTTCCAGTAGCCGGACGCCATCTATGGTCATCCAGCGGTCCACCGCCTTGCACATATCATAGACGGTTAAGGCCGCCACCGAAGCTGCGGTCATTGCCTCCATCTCCACACCCGTCTTTCCGGTGGTCACCACTTCAGCGGTAATCACCAGCCTGGCCTTCTCTTCCTCAAAGTGAAAAGATATATCGACCGCGGTCAACAGCAACGGGTGACACATGGGAATGAGGTCCGGAGTTCGCTTGGCGGCCATAATTCCGGCCCCCTGGGCAACGGCCAGTACATCCCCGTTCATCACCCCCCCCGTTTGGATAAGCTTCAAGGTTTCAGATTGCATGGAGACTGACGCCTCGGCCCGGGCTACCCGTCTGGTTTCGCTCTTTTCGGTAACATCCACCATGCGGGCGCGGCCTTCCGGGTTGATGTGGGTCAACTGCAAGAGACTACCCCCCTATTTGATACATCTTGCGGTTTTCTCTTCCCCAGTTATTTTTGTTCATCTGGTGACGATCCGGTTTCATGTTGATAGCCCTAATGAACAACTTGCGGATTTCTTCATCACTGCCGCCTTCCCGGAGCACCTTTTTCACATCGATTTCCCTCTCATCGTATAAGCAACCCCGTATCTTGCCGTCCGCAGTCAGGCGGAGCCGGTTGCATTCGTTGCAGAAGTGATTGCTCATCGGGCTGATAAAACCGATGGAGCCTTGTCCACCTTCCATGTGGTAGTACTTGGCGGGACCGTTTCCCCGGCTAACCCGCCCGGGGGTCAACCGGTAGTGTTTTTCAATGTTTTGCCGAATCTCTTCGCAACTGATGATCTTGTCGCTACTCCAGTACTGCAACTCTCCCACCGGCATGAATTCGATAAAGCGGATATGCACCGGCCGGGTGTAAGCCAGCCGACAAAGCTCCATTATCTCATCATCGTTAAAACCCCTTATAATTACAGTATTCAGCTTTACCGGGTGAAAGCCAAGTTCCAGGGCCTGCTCCAGCGCTTGCAACACCTGATTCAATTCGCCGTTGCGGGTAATGTAGCGGTACTTGTTGGCATCCAGGGTGTCAAGACTCACGTTGACGCGGTGCAACCCGGCAGCCTTCAGCTCGGCTGCCATCCCGGCAAACAAAACACCGTTGGTAGTGAGGGCAACATCGTCCACCTGCGGTATGGAAGATATCCACCCGACCAGGCGGGCAAGATCGCGCCGGATAAGCGGTTCGCCTCCAGTCAGCCGTACCTTGCGTATACCCACCTGGGCGCCGATCTCCACCACGCGACGGATTTCCTCCAGGCGCAGGATTTCACCGTGTTCTTTCAGTTCTACCCCCTCTTCGGGCATGCAGTACCGGCAGCGCAGGTTACACCGGTCAGTCACCGAAATGCGCAAATAGTTTATCTCTCTCCCCAGACCATCCAACAACGCTAATCACTCTCCCAGATTACCTGACCGGACAGACTCAGGTCATATCCCCCGAATTGCTCAACCTCACAACGGAACTCTTCACTGGCAATAACCTCGAGAATCTTATCGTACACCGGGCCATCCAGTAAACCCGGCAGGAAACAGAGGTCGTATCTTTCCTCGGCCACCGGAATGAAGTCCAGATCCAGGGCCCGGGCACTGGCATAGATACCCATACCGGCGTCGGCCGTATCACTCTGCACGGCAGCCGCTACGGCCAGGTGAGTAAACTCTTCTCTGCCGTACCCGTTAATAAGTTCAGGGTCAATCCCCTTTTCCCCCAGGAGATAGTCCAGGAGGATGCGGGTACCGGCCCCCTTCTGACGGTTGACAAATCTTACCCCTTTACGAACCAGGTCCTGCAACCCCCTGATACCCAGCGGGTTGCCCTTTTGGACCAGCAATCCCTGCTGGCGCTTGACCAGGTTTACCAGCTTGACCTTTTCCCCTGCCAGGTATCTCCGAATATAGCTCACATTATACTCGCCACTGGCCGGATCCAGGAGATGGATGCCCGCGAAGTGGGTCTCCCGGCGCCTGAGGGCCACCAATCCTCCCATGCTCCCTACATTGGTAGAGGTCAACCTTATACCATGCTTGAGATTGAGGATATTGCCCAGCCAGTCAAGGGCCAGGTCGTGGCTACCGATAGTCACCACGGTCTTCTGGATGGTTTCGGAAGGCCGCCGTAATTCAACCTCTACCGTCTGCCCCGCTTCGAATCCTTCGGTACCCCGGTGAACCCGGATGACCCCGTCCGACCTCACCAGGCTGGTGGTTATACCCGCCCCTCGGCTGAGGGGATACGCGAGCAGTTGTCCTCCGACCATTCCCAGGTTAACCAGCACGAACTCGTCCACCCCCATGGCGGAAGCCAGCTTACGGGAAAGCCGGGCCTCCATCCGGGGTTGGGATGGGACTTCCCGCCCTTGCTTGCGGTAAATAATGGGCCGGGCCAGTAGTTCGAAGACCAGGGCCGCGGAGACAGGATACCCCGGAACACCAATAACCGGTTTATTACCAACCAGACCCAGTATGGCAGGTTTCCCCGGCCTGGTAGCCAGCCCGTGCACGAGTAATTCCCCAACCTCACTTACGATGGAAGCGGTAAAATCTTCCCGCCCGGCTGACGAGCCGGAACATACAACTATAATGTCCGAACTGTCGGCACATTTGAGTACAGCCTCTTTGATAAGTTTCCTGTCATCAACAACTATTGGATAACGATAAGGAATTGCCCCCCATTCCCGGCAAAGGCCGGCCAACATTTGACTGTTCGATTCCATTATCTGCCCGGGAGCCAGTTCCCGCCCTCCCGGCTCCACCAGTTCAGTTCCGGTGGGGATGATTCCCACCCTGGGTTGCTTGACAACCCTGACCTTGCGCACCCCCGAGGTAAGAAGTGCTCCTATTTCGTAAGGTCTGAGACAGTAAAGCGCGGGCACGATCATCTGCGAGGCAATGACATCTTCCCCCACCGAGCGAATATGCTGCCAGGGAATAGCCGGGGCAATTATTTCGGCGGTGTCCTCATCCGGAAAGTTAACCTCTTCAATCATTATTACTGCGTCAAATTCCCTGGGAACGCAATCCCCGGTATCAACTTCGATAAACTGCTTCCCCCTTTGCAGGCGCACCGGGCTCGTTTCCGAGGCCGCGTAAGTTTCCTCCGCCCGCACTGCAATCCCGTCCATAGCCGAGGCGCTATAATGGGGGGAGGACCTGCGGGCACTGACCGGTGCCGCAGTGATGCGCCCGAGGGCATCCACCACGTCGATTTCTTCCGTCTCCCACGCAAAAAAGCCCGCCTCCTCCAGACGTCTGAACAACAGACCCAGGGCATCCTCCAGGGGCTTGTTATCGATATATACCTTCCTCGCCATACACTCTCTCCTCGCGCGTGACTGGTGGAACCGCAGCAGACCCTAACACCCGGGTTACCCAGTACCTCCTTGAGCCGGTGCAGACTTCCAGACCGGCCCGCCGGCACCAGCAAAGGTATGAAAATGTTTCATGCTAAAATAGCGTCACCAGAACCGGTTCACCGGCCTTGATTCCCTGCTTTTCGTATGGTATATGCACATATCCCTGGGCCGAGGACATAACCCTTACCAGGCCCGACTTGCCGTGCACCGGGTTCGCCAGCATGCGTTCCCCATCATCAATCAGTTCTACCCGGACAAAATCGTCCCTGCCGGCCTGCGAAGCCACGTTGGCCGTTAGAGTCGCTCTCACCCGCCGCATCGCCGCCGTGCCCAGCAAAGGGGCGCAGAAGATCTCGAACATCATCAACGCAGCCACCGGGTGCCCGGGTAAGCCGACGATCAACCCGCCATCAACTCTCACCGCCAGGGTAGGCTTGCCGGGACGGGCTGCAACCCCGTGGAAAAGCATGCTGGCTTCAGGTAAAGATAACATGGCTTTCAGGCTGAAATCTCGCTGCCCGATCGAACTTCCCCCGGACAGTATAACCAGGTGATTTTCCCGAACAGCCTTCGCCAGTGTCGCCGTAAGCAGTTCCATGTTATCGGGAATAACCCCGTAAACGCGGGGCGTGCCCCCGGCCTTTTCCACTGCCGCCGCCAGGCTATACGAGTTGACATCCCGCACCTGCCCAATATTCGGAGTACAAGTAATGGGAACAATTTCATCCCCGCTGGAGATTATCCCTACCCGGTGGGAAGCTACCACCTCAACCCGGTTCAGCCCCAGCGCGGCCAACACCCCTATGTCTTGCGGCCGCAGCCGGTGGCCCTGCGTAAAGATAGTCTCTCCCTTCCGAGCATCCTCGCCAACACGAATAACATTATCATACGGCCCCACCGGGCGGTTAACCAGGACAGTGTCCTCCCCTAACCGCTCCGTATGCTCCACCATCACTACCGCATCCGCACCCGGTGGCAACATTCCCCCGGTGGGTATCCACGCACACCAGCCCTCCCGGATGCTAAACTCCGGCTGCTCACCCATGACCACCTCACCCTTCATAGTCAGGAAACCAGGCATGGATTCGCTGCTGCCGAAAGTATCCCGCGCCCTGACCGCGTAACCGTCGACCGTGGAACGTTCAAAGCCTGGAATATCCTCTTGACCTACAATATCTCGTGCCAGCACCCGGTTTAGGGCCGCAGAAAGATCAATCTCCTCCGCCCGCTGGTGGGGGAAGTTGTCCCTCAGCATCGCCAGCGCATCCTCGCACCGCACTACTTTAAAAAACTCAGGCAACTTTGCTTCACCGCTCCTTAGAAACAACCCAGTTCACAGGCAAATATTTTGATTCCCATTTCGTCACACAGCGCTCCGACCTCCCGGGGCGGTACCTGTAGTTCCTCCGCTAGCTTGCGGGCCTCGATGCAGCTGATACGCCCGTCACCGGCTATTTGTTTCAGTCTTTCCATTATCTCCGCTTTTCTATCCATGCTCTTCCCCCACTTCATAAAAACAGGCACCCGGAAAGAGTGCCCTTTTATTACGTTAAAGCTCCTTTCCACACGGGAGGCATACCAGTTTCCCAGCAAACCCTTTCGCCCGGCGGGCCATAGCGCCTTGAGGCATCCCGCCTTAGGCCCGCCGAATCGGAGTCTCTGTCTTCATTTTTCTGCATTATACTACATTTGCTCACCAGCTAGCAAACACCTCGCTTAGAGCGAAACACACTCACTGTCTCTGACACTTCTCTTAACTCCACGGCCGTCCCTCCAAGAAAGTCCACTTCCTTTGAGTTATCCTTCAACAGTATGATAGATGTGTGCATCTGCGCCCGTTCCACGCCATATTTGGCAACTCTCTTCCACGATGGTTTTCAGAGGACGATAGCTAATACAATGCTTTCTGATTGAAATCGATATCTGTAACCTCAATTTGCAGCCAATTAAAGTCGCCTGTCTTATACTTCCAAATCACGTCTGACTTGTTAGAAATCCTTATTCCATTGAATTATTTATACACACGGGCAACTCCCCCCAATCGTCCAAAACAAACTCGCCATTGACTTCCCGTTACCGCCGCGCCACACTGCTGACCATATCGCCCTCGTCATTAAAGCGAAATACCATAGATGCACTTACTCCCTGCCAGGTCATGGTGGCCCGTGCGGAATGGGCGTCGAGCTCTTCCCAGTTAATGTAGTCATTCAAAGCCGCCGTAGGATACCAGAGCATCTCCGCCAAATACCTCAGTAATGTACTCTGGTCCATCTCCTTGCCCGGTCTTGCGTCAACTATAGGCACCAGGCCCAGCAGTCTGAACTGCATACTCCCATGTCCCTGATAATACTTATCCCTGCCTACCAGGTTTATTAGCGGAGCCGCCTTCACCTCTGCCTTCCAGACAAACCCTGGTTCATCCACGTTAATATACTGCACAGCCTCCACCGGCATCCATGGTTTTCCCTCCTCCAGACGCATGTGGCCCCTTTGTGTCAGCCTGACAGTGCGGGTTTTTTCTTTGCCTACTACACCAGAGCGCTCCATCCACTTTTGCACACAGTGCGGCAGGCCCACCAAATCCGCTTGCTCAATCATTTCCCTCGGCTCCAGCGGTACTGTGCTCAAGACCTCCAATGCCTCTTTATCTGTCCGGCGGTTAAGCAAAGCGCTGGCTGTAACTACGGCAGCAACGGTTATCAGGATGAGGGCCAAAACAGCGACCAAGCCTATTCGCCAAGCATACGACATAGAACATCTCTCCTTTTCTCAGCTTTGAATCCATGCAACCTGGATACCTATACCACCCGGCAACCGACGCAGGCCCTGACAGGTCTGCGCCCCCAGCACGTTCAACCCAAGAACCAGCATTGACGATAATATCCAGGCCCATTCATAAAGCAACCCTTCACTCCACGTTTATGTTCATACGGTAAAGGTGTCGCATTTACTTAAATCGTTGGTACATATAGTACCATGTAATAATCTCAGTGGAAATGGAAGCTACATTTGCCTCAAATTATCTTGAAATGGGCAGGGTATGCTAATCGCAAAGGAAAGGAGGTGAACCATGTGTTGAGGAAGTTTGGAGGGAAAGCGGCCCTCATAGTAACCGTGCTGGTGGGCATAGCGCTAGTAGCTGGCAGCGTACCGGCCCTCGCCAGTACTGCAGCCAGCAACCCCGCAGCTTACCCGGTTCCGGGCATATGTAGAACCGGCGGGACCCTGGCAGATATAGTTTGCTGCTTAATGCCATAAACCACAGCCCGCCAGAAGGCAAGATCACCGTTCAAATCCACAGAAAGACAGGAAATATCCAGGTGGCGGTAAGCGACGAGGGCCCCGGCATTCCGGCCGAGGAACTGCCCTTCATATTCGAGAGGTTCTACCGGGTGGACAAGGCCCGGTCCCGTAAGGAAGGCGGGATGGGATTGGGCTTGGCTATCGCCAGGAGTTACGTAGAAGCTCACGGAGGCCGTATCTGGGTCGAAAGCATCCCGCTAAGAGGTAGTACCTTTTATTTCACAATACCCGTAGTATAAGCTGAGCGGGTCTACCCAGGCACCCATAACCCCTTGCCGGGGTCGTCAACATCAAGGTTAAGAACCCCCTTTTCGGTGACCAGACAGGGGATGCGAAAGTCACCGGCGTGCGGCATGATGTCTGAAACCACCTGGCAACTGTGGGCTACTCCACAGATGAAGGCCGAAGGTCGCAAGCAGGTAAGAAACCGGTCATAGTAGCCTTTTCCGTAGCCCAGGCGGTATCCCCGCCTGTCAAACGCTACCCCCGGCACGATAACTACCTCAATCCTGTCCGGGGGGAATACTGCTCCCAAGGGTTCACGAATGCCGAAATCACCGGTACTTATGTTATCCGGCCCGGTATAGGGTACGGCAACCATGGTTGCCCGGTCTTTCTCCACCCGTGGCAACAGAACTGTCTTCCCCTCAAGCCAGCAGGCTTCCAGGTACGGCCACACATCCACTTCATTTTCAATAGCCATGTAGCCCATCAGTACCTGTGCCCGGCTGAGCTTCTCCAGAGTCTGTAAAAGCCTTACCACCCGCTCGCTATTGCGCCTAACCGCAGACCGGGATAAAGCGCTTCGTTGCTCCCTCGCCCGGCGCCGCAGGGCTTCCCGTTGCTCCCGGCTCATTTCCTGTACCTCCTCGCTGCCGCTGCAACCCGCTACTTGTCCCTGATACTGGCAATACCTTAACGGCGATTTCGGGCCCGGAACAGGTACAAGGGCGCGGCCACGGCCACCACCGCCAAAGCGGTGACCTGGGCTAGAGTTAAGCCCGGCCAGATAACCAGGTTTTCCCTCCAGAACTCCAGAACGAACCTGAGCAGAGCATACCCGAGCAAATACACCAGCAAGACTTGACCGCGGAAGGTCCGGCGAGGATACAACCAATACAGCAGGGCAAAGAGCATAAACCCCGTTACCGAACTGTATAACTGCGTCGGGTGCCGGGGCAAACCATCCACCAGGGGAAAAACCACCCCCCAGGGCAAAGCGGTGGGCCTGCCGTAGCAGCAACCGTTGAGAAAACACCCGATGCGGGCAATAGCATACCCCAGTGCCACATACGGGGCATAAATGTCGGCCATGTCCCAGAAGGGGAGGTGTTTCGCCCAGATGTAGACAACGAAGCCGAGAAATCCCCCCAACAAGGCCCCGTAGAAAACCAACCCCCCGCTCCTTAGATCAAAAAACACCAGGGGGTGGGCCAGGAAATAGTCCCAGGCATAAAACACCACATAAAATATCCGGGCTCCTAACAGCCCCCCCAGGACCATGATGATGGCCATGTCAAATACCGCTTCTTCAGGATAACCTTGCGCCCTGAACACCCTGAGAATACCCACCACCGCAACGGTAATGGCAACGGCCAGCATCACCCCGTAGGCATATATGTTCACACTTGCAAACTTATATAAAACCGGATACAAGCCCCAGTCCCCCTTTACCCCGCAAATTATCCACAAGAGTACAAGGCCTGATGAAAGGTTTTGTCAAATTGTGGGATGAAATTCCCCTATGGGGCAAACACTTCTAACCGCGAACTACCAGTTATCAACAGAGTTATCCACAATATCCACAAGCGATTTTCACAGGGAAGATAGTCCTGGGTGGGCGTTGAGCGTAAGCGGAGCCCACCTCCTCCGGGTATAATCGCTGTGGGCGCAGGCGGCGATCATGGCTGCATTGTCCGTACATAGTACCGGGGACGGGCAGTAAAGCAGGAGACCTTCCTCTCGCGCCCGTCCTTCCAGGCGGGCACGCAGAGCCCGGTTGGCGGCCACCCCCCCGGCCAGGAGAACCGTCTCTACTCCCTTATGCCTGGCGGCGGAAATGGTTTTTTCCACTAGTACCTCCACCAGGGCCGCTTGAAATTCTGCTGCCAGGTGGTGAACCTCCACCTGTTTCCCGTCACGTTTCAGTTTGTTCCACAGGTTCATGGTTGCAGTTTTCAGACCGCTGAAACTGAACTCAAAGTCATCCTTATCCAGGAAAACCCGGGGTAGGTGGTAAATACCCTCTTCTCCCAGCCGGGCGGCTCCTTCAACAGCCGGCCCCCCGGGGTACCCCAAACCAAGAAAGCGCGCGACCTTGTCAAAGGCCTCCCCGGCCGCATCATCCCGGGTCTCTCCCATTATCTCAAAACTTCCTTCTTCTCGCATGTAAACCAGGCTGGTATGGCCGCCCGAAACCACCAGGCACACTAGGGGAAATTCAACCTCCGGGTGTTCCAGAAAGTTGGCGTAAATATGTCCCTGCAGGTGGTTCACCCCGAGTAACGGTTTGTCCAGGGCATAGGCCAGGCCCTTGGCGAAGGAAACCCCTACCAGGAGGGCTCCCACCAGCCCCGGCCGGTTGGTAACCGCCACCGCATCGATGTCGCCGTACTCTAGGGAAGCGTCCCGGAAGGCATGTTCAACCACCCGGGCGATGTTCTCGATATGCTTGCGGGAAGCCACCTCGGGCACTACACCGCCAAATTTCTTGTGCACCACTACCTGGGAGTTTATCACATTCGACAGTATCTGCCGGCCACCCCTGACGATAGCCGCGGCTGTCTCGTCACACGAGGTTTCAATCCCCAGGATAAGGCTATCATTCAACACCTGTCACCAACCTTCTCCAGTCTCACCATGGAACCACGGATCCACCCTCACGACCCGGTACTCAGCCCGGCCTTTACGGGAAACAACTCTTCAGAAAATCGGCTTGGCCATGACGATGGCATCCTCATTGGAATCGGCATAGTATTGCTTGCGCAGGCCCACCGGCAGGAAACCCAGCCGGCGATAAAGCCGGAGGGCTGGCGTGTTGCTGGGTCTGACCTCTAGGGTAATCCGACGCGCCCCCCTGAGAAAGACCATTTGTTCCAGGGTCCTGAGCAGTTCTTCACCCAGAACCTGGCCGCGCCACTCGGGGTGAACGGCAACATTGGTAATGTGGGCTTCGTCCAGGATGCACCAGGCCCCGGCGTAGCCGGTTACCACCCCATCGTGTTCGCTAACTATGTAGCAGGCTAGCTGGTTGAACAGCTCGGCCTCGTAAGCCTCTCTGGACCACGGAGTGGGGAAGGAAACCTTTTCGATAGCCATGACTTGTTCCAGGTCCGTCATTTGCATTGGCCTGAAGTTCTTTCCCATGTTTACCGTTCCCCCTACACCGCTCCCAGCCTCAGCCGGTTCTCGGCTTCTGACAACCGTACATAAACCGGCACCAGGGTCATGACATCATCATACTGCCCCTGCCGCAGCCTTTCCAGCGCCAAAAGCCCCAGGCTTGAGGCACGAGGCAGGAGCAGGTTGGGAGGTGGCCAGACAAGTTTAGAGCCCAAAGCCTGCTGAAAAAACTCCGGGTACCGCAAGGCACCGTCCCCGAGCATCGCCACGCGCCGCACTCCCCGTTCCTGTATCTCATCAACCAACGCTTGGGGAGAACAGGCCCGGTACTCGCTGAGACGCTCCACTCCGGTGCCGAGGCCACGGTAAAAGGCAGTATACACCTCCTGCTTGCGCGCATCGAGTACCGGGCAGATAATCCCTTCGAACAAGCACATATTATAGGCCAGGGCGTCCAGGGTAGGAACCCCGACTAGGGGCTTTGCGCTTCCCATAGCCAGTCCTTTGGCGGTGGCCAGTCCAATGCGCAGCCCGGTGAATGATCCCGGCCCGCGGCTTACCGCTATGCCATCTATGTCCTTCAGGCCCACCTCCGCCTGTTTCAGCACCTCGTCCACCATCACCATCAAGGTTTGGGAATGGGTCTGCCGGTGATTCAGAAATACCTCCTTGAGCACCCTATCTTCTGCCACTAATGCCACCCCGGCCACCGGGGTGGCACTGTCAATCGCCAGCACCAACAATGGCCTTCAACTCCTCAACCCGGGCTGCGCCCGTTGCGCCCACGCCCTTTATATCAACTATCCGGGGCAGATCATAATCACCGGCGATAAGCCCGAGCTCGATAACCAGCCCCCGGCCGGGCAAGCCCCGTTCCATCTTTTCCGGCCACTCCACCAGCACCACCGCGTCTTTCTCCAAAAAGTCCTCCAGGCCCAGATCAGGCAGGTCCTCTTCCCCCAGGCGGTAAAAGTCGCAGTGGTACACCTGTATCCGTGCTTCGTACATATTGACAATGGTAAAGGTGGGGCTGGTAACCCTGCCCGCGTATCCCAGTCCTTTGACAATACCCCGGGCCAGGGTAGTCTTGCCGGCTCCGATTTCTCCCACCAGGTAAACGGTATCCCCGGCTTGCAGAACCCGGGCAATCTTTTCCCCCAGTTGCACCATCGCTTCCGGCTTGTCAACCATCAGCTTCAGATTAGTCACCTCGTTTAACCTCCAGGTACCTATCCCGGATAAGCTTAAAATCTTCCCAGGTAGGCCTTTTCAGCTCCTCCCGGCGCAACAGCGCAGCCGGGTGGTAGGTAGCCATTAACAGAA
Source organism: Syntrophomonadaceae bacterium (assembly GCA_012719535.1). Taxonomy (GTDB): domain Bacteria; phylum Bacillota; class Syntrophomonadia; order Syntrophomonadales; family Syntrophothermaceae; genus JAAYAC01. Next base: position 29,597 of record JAAYAC010000057.1, read on the forward strand.
TCCCCTGGCGGGTAAACCACTTCCCCCGGATAGTTGCCATGGTCGCCCGGCCGTCGAGAATTGCCCGGGTGGCCAGCAACCCCAGGCAGACTATGATATTCGGTTTCACCAGCCTTATCTGCGCTTCCAGGCACCCCCGGCAGGCTGCCACCTCGTCCGGGTTGGGCAGGCGGTTGCCGGGAGGCCTGCATTTCACCACATTGGTTATGTAAACCTCTTCCCGCTCCAGGGAAGCAGCCTTAAGTATACGGTTCAAGAGCTGGCCGGCCCTGCCCACGAAAGGCAGTCCCTGCTCGTCCTCCACCTGTCCCGGTCCCTCTCCGACGAACATCAACCGGGCCTGAGGGTTGCCATCTGCAAAAACCACCTGCCGGCATCCCTCCCGCAACCCGCACTTGCTGCAGCCGGCCATAATACCCGCCAGAGCCGCCAGGCTCTTCACCTCCAGATAGGCCTCCTCCGGTTTCACCCCCGGCAAGAACGGCCGGTAGAGCGGCAGCTCCGCCTCCAATTCCGGTGGTTTCATTTCGGGAAACAGGCTCAACTGCTCTTCTGACATTTTACCACCCCAACCTGCTTGCTATCCAATCTCCCCCAATGGGGATGCTCGCTCCATGCTTTAACCTTAATTCTATTATTTCTCCCGGCAAGTGAAAAGAGCCGCGTATATGTATTAGACTATCCCTACCCCCACCACGCACTGGTACGACTGCCCGCCCAGGTTATGAGCCAACCCCAGTTTGGGATTCTCCAGTTGGCGTTTCCCGGCCCGGCCATGGAACTGTAACCACGATTCATACAGCATCCGTATCCCGCTTGCCCCGATGGGGTACCCGAACGATTTCAGTCCCCCGTCGGGGTTGACCGGCAGCTCGCCATTCAGGTCGAAAAACCCGTCCAGAGCGTCCTTCCATCCCCGACCCCGGGGACTGAACTGCAGGTCTTCGTAAATAATCAGTTCAGTAGGGGTAAAACAGTCGTGCACCTCCGCCGGGCTAAGCTGTTCGCGCGGGTTGGTAATGCCGGGCGGGCTTGCCATCATGGGAGATTTTAGTATGGCCTCCATGGAAACCCCAGCCTTAAACTGCGCCTTGGGGGTTCAGGGCTCCATTCTTATGGTTTTTCCAACCGACACGGGCCATGACCTCCTTCATTTACTGCATACTGAGACCGTACTTGTGGGCATAGGCGAGGGCAATGACTGCGAACCGTGCCGGGGCGGTCAGGTCGGGCAGGGTGCGGTCGGAATCCTCGGCAGGAACCTCCAGACCACTGTAACCGCCGTCCTTCAGCTTCTCGGCTCCGATCGCCATGACCACGTCATATGCCACGGATATCACCGCGTAGCAGGCGTTGCGAAACGTATCCAACCCGGTACAACACATGTGGGTGAAAATGGTGACGTTGGCGTAATCCTGGTGCATTCCCGGGCTGCCGAAGACAAGTTTGTGGCCGGCGGATTCGGGGTTAACCGTAAAGACGTAATGTACAACGCCCTGTCAGCTCTGGTAATAGCCGGTCTTCTGGGTGTGCCCCTGGGAGCTCTTTTCGCTCTCAAAGCTTTTCCCGGTAGAAAAACATTACTTAACATTACCTATACACTGATGGGATTACCCCCGGTCCTGGCCGGTCTCATTGTCTACCTTGTGGTGAGAAGCAAAGGGCCTCTGGGCCAGTTTGAACTCCTTTTTACCCCGGCGGCAATGGTCATTGCCCAGGTCTTGCTGGGCCTGCCTATTGTGTGTGGTTTGACCGCCCGGGCGGTAATGGCCCAACGGCAGGAGGTTTACGATACAGCAGTAATCCTGGGAGCTTCGCGCCTCCAGGCGGTATGGACTCCTGTTTCAGGCTAGACGGCTTGCGCACCAAATCGTCTTTATGTGGAATGGAGAGATCATCGAAAGAGGCCCCGTAGAAGAATTGTTCAACCATGCCCAAGACAGCAGAACCATGGCTTTTTTGCTTGGCGAAATCGTATTCTAGGCCCTGGGGTAACCAATACCCCGGCGGCGATGGAAGTATGGATGTCATTCTTGGTACATGCTGTACCGCCCCGGGGCCTACTGGCGAGACGACTCTAACATGGCATAGAAATCGGTAAAAGCTCCGCTCAGCTTCCAGTAGGAGATGCCAGCTATACCGTGCTCCAGGTAGAGTGCCCACTTTTCTTCCAGGCTGGCCCGGTTTTCATACCAAACCTCATGCCGGTGGCCATCCTGATCCTGATACACCAGGTAGGGGGAACAGGCCTGCCGGTCAAAACCTTCCTCTGCCTGAAACTGGGCCTTGAGGCGGTCCAACTGGGATTGGTACACGCTTTTTCTGGACTTGCCTTCCCAGTCGTAACCGTATGTGCCTATGCCCATCAGGATCTTCTCCCGGGGGATGTTTTTTTCGGCGTACTCCAGCACCTGCTGGCACCAGTCAATGGGCGCCAACGCACCGGCGGCTTCGTAGTGGTAGTCGTACGCCATTATCACCACCATGTCACACACCCGGCCCAGCGCCTGGTAATCATAAGCAGTAGGCCACTTTTCCAACCCGGTGCGGGCGAACACCGCTACCGACACCGTTTTGTCCGGCCCGAGGGCGGTCTTCAATTCCTGCACCAAACGGGTAAAGTTATCCCGTTCCTCGGGGGCTATGAACTCAAAGTCAATATTAACCCCGTCGTACCCCTGGCGAACCACCATTTGCTTGACGTTTTCGACCAGGGCCTGCCGGTTTTGGGGGCTACTTAACAGTACCGTCAGCTTTTGCCGGTCCATCAACATGACCCCGGCATGGGTCTTTAACCCCGCTTGTCTGGCCAGAGAGAGTGCCTCGTCAAACTTATGCTCGTAGTAGGTATCGCTGTATTCATAGAACACCCGCCCCTGCTCATCCGTCTGGTACCAACGGAAAACCACATCAGTCAAAAGGTGCGCCCTCTGCTGCAGCTCGGCAAAACCATCACCGTAGTAGTAGGCCAGCACCCGGGGCCGCGGGGTAAAATTAAGAATCGCGGTCCTGTCCCGGTCCTTCCAGCCAACCGTGGCTCCCGTCCACCGAGAAAAAAAGCGCAGGGGAATGAACATCCGCCGCGCAAATATGTACGGCGCAACATCCAGCTGTACTGCCTGGCCGTTCAAGCGAGCGGTTCTGTTGCCTGCGTAGAAGTCAAATCTTTGCTTCCGGCAGTAAACGGTGGCCTGTTGCCGGGCCGCGTCCCAGGCAACCTGGGATTGAAGGGCCTCATCTTCCACAACGAAACGCAGGGGAACCATGATCCTGCCGTCACGCACCTGGCATGGAGGAGACAGATCTCTCTCCCGGCCATTGATTTTAATCTTCACCGGGGCCGCTGCCTCCAGGGGATACTGAACCAGGAAATAACAGATTGCCGCTACCAACAACAAAACCATGATCCTCTGTATCGCCAGTCACCTCAATCACGGAAGCAAAAGGACATTCGTTTTGCTTCTTTCTTGGCTTATGTTTCGACTCATAACTTATAATAGTTCAACATAACTTCGACTGACTCCTTGAGGTAATTCCTGGGGAAGCAAGAGGACGTTCTTCTTGCTTCCTTTAGTGGCTTTGGACAGCAGGGGAAGCAGTTCACTGCGTTACCGCGGAGGCCCCAGCCGGCATTTCAGCAAATCTTCCCCGTGATGCTTCCTGCCCATACGCTAAAGCGGCGAAAGTATCTTCCTCGCACAATGGCGAATATTCAGCTAAGTTCCCTCGACCTGCCGGCCGGGAGCAAGCATATCAAGGCTAGGACTATGGTTCTGTTTTGGTACAGGCTTCGACAATGGGATCTCTAGAAGAAAATACTTTGGTTTCCGTGCATTGACATGGTAAACTCAAGATAGGTAGAGAATAGGTTCATTCCTTGCCATTCAGAAAGGGGGTGAATTATGAGCAGGAAAATAGTCATCAGAGCCATTTCCAATTCTCCCGGTGGTAAGGATCCTAATTTTAAGTTGACGGACGAATGGGTTTGCATTTCCAACCAGGGAACTACCACAGAAAAGCTGGCCAACTGGATTTTGTTGAACCGCAAACCAGACAACAAGCACTATTACCACTTCCATTTCCCCGCCATGCTGGGAAGCCGGACGGTAGAACTGAAGCCGGGTCAATCCGTCTTTGTCATTACCGGACCGGGCGAGGACGTTTTTCTCCCGGGTGATGAGAATTCACCGGGTCAATTCTTCTTCTACCGGGGCTTCGATAAGTTTATCTGGAACGAACCAGGCGATAAGGCTTTACTATATAGCTACGTCAGGCAAGGCGCGGATAAGGAGGCTTTTGAACTAGTGGCGCAAAAGGTCATCACGGAGTAAGCTTGGCACCGCGGTGGTAATGGTCACTGGTACCTTGCCTAACCCTTGATACTTAGCCCGGCAACCGGGCCAACATGGAAGGGTGCTTGGACTGGCTCAACAGCCAGTCCTTTGTTTGTACCGGCTTATTCAATCAGGCCTCGTAGAAGCAAACCCCCAACAGGCCGGGCCCGGTATGAACCCCCAGCACCGGGCTGATCTGCCCGAAAAGCAGTTCGACAATGTTACCGCTGGAAAGGCCCTGGATGCGCTTCCTCAACTGCTCACCCTCTAGCGGTGCGCCACCGTGCATGACCGCCGCGACAACCTTCTTGCCGGCGATGGCCTTATCGACCACTTCCACCAGTTTGTCAACAGATTTCTTGCGTCCCCTAACCTTGCAGAAGGTGAAATACTTGCCTTCCTCGTTCACCGAGATGATAGGCTTGAGATCCAACATCCCTCCCAGGGCCGCGGCCACCAGCCCGAGCCTTCCTCCCCGGCGCAAGTATTCCAGGGTTTCCAGAACATAGAAAAGGCGCACCGTTTTTTGCTTGGCCCGAATGTTTTCCAGGATGCGCTGGAAGTTCAGTCCCCGGGCAACGCCCCGGGCCGCCTCATAAACCAGAAAACCCAGGCCCATCGAGAGGGATTTCGAGTCGATGACCCTGGTTTCCAGGTTCCTAAATTCACGGCTGACTGATTTTACCAGGTCAGAGGTTCCACTAAGACCACCTGATATGTGTATGGCTAGCACCTTGGTAAATCCTTCCGTTTTCAGCCGGGCCAGCAACTCCCTAATCTCGCCCGCTGGCGGTTGGGAGGTGGTTGGCACCTCTTGGGACATGCGTGCATATACCTCCTGTGGGGTGATGTCACAAACATCCCGGTACTCCCTGGACGGATAGATGACCCTTAACGGTAGCACATGGATGCCGTATTCCTTGATAACCTGTTCGGGCAGGTCACAGGAACTGTCGGTTACTAACGCGATCTTTTCTTCCATCCCCTATTCTCCCCTCATCGCTTATATGGGTAAACCTGTTCAGATATCCTGATATGACCAGTATAAAGAAGGCCGTCAGTTCCCGAATCCGACCTTTCCCTTCCTGCAAGCGTTCGCTTCCGCCGGGCACGTGGCTGTTTGTTACTTGCTCATAATACCCATGGTCAACCGGGGCACGGTGAGCAACCCTTCTCGCTGCCAGTAAGGCATATCACGGTAGAAGCGGTCCATGCGGTGCAGGGCGTCCGAGAGATCCTGGTAGACTCTCCCCCCGAACCGTTGCTCTCCATACCTTATTAGGGACCATGGCCCGTGCTTCCGCAGCATCTCCACCGCAGGGCAGTGGCTACGCACGTCACAGATGACGCTTTTATTTCGTTTTTGCTTGAGGATCACGGTGTGCTGTTCACCAGCAGCCGGTACGTTCTCAACCAGGCACAATTGCCGGTATACACCCAAGCATTCTCCCGGCGCAAAGCGGGTAACAGGCTGCTTGTCCAGCAGGTCGTTAAATAAAGCCCGGTTGGCCAGCAGCATCTCCTCCGCTGTCCGGCCGCGCCCGGCATCATATAACAATCTGGCCATCAGAGCTACATAGAAAGTCTGAAAAAGCCAGTACTGCTCTCGCGGGTTCACACCGGCCGGCCATCTGACATTTACTGCGCACTCCCGCGCGTGGCCAAACTGCAGGATAGCGCGCAGGAGTTTCCGCTCCCGGTCAAAAAACAGCACCCTGGCATCACCCCCTGCCGTTTTTTGATGTCTCCAGCCTCTATTATTCACCAACCTTCTCCAGCTGGCAACCTTCTATTCACAATTGCGCACAATGGCTCTGTTATTTCACTTCAACTCCGGCCCGGTTTCACATCCAGCCGTACCTCCGGTCAGCGAAAAAGAAGGTTACAGATGTAGATTGAAGCCAGAAGGCCGCTGATGTCTGCACACAGGCCGGTGATGATGGAGTAGCGATAGCGCGTGATACCCACTGAGCCGAAGTACACCGTCAATACGAAGAAAGTGGTATCCGTACTCCCCTGCATGGTAGAGGCCAGGCGGCCGATAAAGGAATCCGGACCGTATACGCGCATCAGTTCGGTGGCCAGCCCCAGCACGCCGCTCCCGGAAAGCGGCCTCATAAGGGCCAGCGGCAGGACTTCTGAGGGGGTACCGATAGCAGCCAGCGCCGGGCCCAACAGCCTGGAAAGGTAGTCCAGTGCCCCTGAAGCCCTGAACACCGAGATGGCCACCAGCATTCCCACCAGGAAGGGAATTATCTTAACAGCGGTGGTAAACCCTTCCTCTGCCCCCTCGACAAAGGCCTCGTATACCGGGACCTTCTTAAGCTGCCCGTAGAGGGGAATAACCAGAAGCAAGAAGGGGATCGCCCACTTGGAGACGAGGGTGAGGACTTTAGTCAACACGGCGGTTTCTCCCCCATCTGCTCTGAGTACGGAACAGGTAGTCTACAGTGATAGCCAGGAGCATAGAACAGGTGGTGGCAAAGATGGTGGCTCCCACGATTTCGGTGGGGTTGGTTGAGTTGAAAGATACCCTGACCCCTATTATGGTGGCCGGGATGAGGGTGATACAGGAGGTGTTTAGAGCTAAAAAAGTACACATCGCTTCGGAAGCTTCTTCAGAATTGTGATTCAGCTTTTGCAGTTCCTGCATGGCCTTCATACCAAATGGGGTGGCCGCGTTCCCCAGACCCAGTACGTTGGCGGAAAGGTTGAGGATGATTGCCCCCATAGCCGGGTGGTCGGCAGGTACCGACGGAAACAACCTGCCCATGACCGGACGCATGGCCCGGGCCAGGGCTTCTACCAGCCCGGCCTTTTCTCCAATTCTCATGATACCAAGCCACAACGCCATAACGCCGATAAGGTCAAAACATATTTTTACCGCCCCCCGGGCCGCTCCCAGGGCCGCCTCCGTCGCAACCTCCACCTGGCCATTGATGGCTGCGATAATAATTCCGGAGGCCAGTAACGCCAGCCAGATGATGTTAAGCAATCCCCTCACCCCCTGGTTCCTTTCCTTAACAGGTTATGAAAGACGGCAAGGAATAAGAACCCGGCACCCAACCGCAGGGTGTCAGCCGGAGTGGCCCGATCCCCAGCTTGAGCCAGGTACCGTAAGCTGGCCGGGCAAGGATTTCACAAAACTGAGTGCCGGGGTGAGGTGTGGCCGCTCACGCCCGGCACTTGGGTAATCGCGTAAGTATGGCTCCACCGGGCACCCCTTTGGTTACGGGGTGAGAACACATCTTTATTCATTCCCCCGGTAGAGCTTGGACTGGACCAACTTGGCCAACCCATACAGGCTGGCGTCTGTGGCATGGTACTACTGGAGCCGTTGTTCCGCCCGGTTATTCATCAAGGCCTCGATCTTTTCCAGGATTTGGGGGGCCAGGTCGACCACCCTTTCCGCCAGGTGGTTGCCGTACACGGGCAGCAACCTGATATCGTTGGCACGAACTACCAGAAATCCGATAGGTTTCAGAGAAACCCCACCCCCGCTTCCGCCCCCGAACGGCATTTGTTTCGCTCCATTTTGCCCGGTAACCTCGTACTCTCCACCACCGGCGGCAAATCCGAAAGCCACCTGGGAAAGCGGAATAATAACAGTCCCGTCATTGGTTTCTACCGCGTCTCCCACCACGGTATTGACATCCACCATCTGTTTCAGGTTTTCCATGGCAGTGGTCATCAGGCCTTCGATAGGATGGTAATGCTGAGTCTGCATCGCTTCGTTAGGCATTGTTCTTCCTCCTCATGCATGGCAGTTAACCCACCAGTATCAGTAATAATATGAACTAGTTTCTACGCGGCTATACGGCTGAAACCGGTTACGGAAAATGCATGACGCGGGCCTTTTTTGCTTTATAATAAAGTTGTGTGAGCAAGAAACTTGACCGGAGGATAATGGCCATGAAAAAGTGCATCCTGGGCTTAGTGTTCGTCATACTGTCACTGTTACCGGCAGGTGTGGTTCAAGCCACTGCTGGACCGGGTCAGGCCTATGTGTTGGTAATAGATAAGCTGGCCATTTCGGATATCGACCGGACAACAACTCCCGTCCTGGAAAAGCTGGTCAAGGACGGAGCAGTCGGGCTGGCCAGTAATCGTACCCTGGGACGCTCCACTACCGATGATGGAAGCCTCACCATCGGCGCGGGCAACCTGGCCCGTTCTCCGGTCAGGGGCATTATGGGTTACAACCGTGATGAAATGGTACCGGAAAGAGGTAAACCGGCGGGACAGCTTTACCGCAGTTTGACAGGGATTGACCCGGTGGGCTATCAGTGCCTGCTGGTCAACCTTCCCGAAGTCATGGACGCGCTGCTGGAACAAAACGTAACCACGCGGCCGGGCGCCCTGGGGGAGGTCCTGCACCGGCACAACCTGAAGGTATGCGTGCTGGGTAATGGGGACACCATTATGGAAAAATCACGGTCGGCGGTGGCTATTGCCATGGATGCCAGCGGAAGGATCCCCCTGGGAGATGTCGGTCCCGCCACCTGCCAATCCTCCACCCGGGGCTTCCTGGACCTGGAAACCGATTATGCTTACCTCCGGAGCCAGGTCGCCCGCTACAGGACCCGGGCCGATGTGCTGTTCATCCAACTCTCAGACCTGTACCGGCTGGAAAAGGCGGAGATGGCCCTGCCGGAAGTTCAACTGGCCGAACGCCACCGGATTTTACACAACATAGACCAACTGGTGGGAAGTATCAGGGAGCAGGTGGACCCCTCCCGCGATATCCTTATGGTTATCTCGCCGTCACCGGCCGCGGAACAGATCAAGAACAAGAACACCTTCACCCCGGTCATACTATACGGACCCGGCTACCAGGAGAGCCTTTTGACTTCTGGGGCCACCCGGCGTGATTATATAGTGGCCAATACCGACATCGCTCCGACCATCCTGAACTTCTTCGGGCTCAAGGATGAAGACGGGACCATGATCGGCCAGCCCATGCTGGCCAAACCGGCCGGCACCCATGATAAGCTAGCCCAGGTCAACAGCATAAGCCAGGCAAGCAGTACCACCAACCGCCTGCGGCCACCGCTGGTCAAGGGATATGTTGTCCTGCAAATAGCTGTCATCATCCTGGCCTTACTGGCCATATTGCTGCCCCGGAGGCCGTTCAAGGGAGTGGCACCCCTGGTGCTGGCCCTGGCTGTGGTCCCATTAGTCCTACTACCGCTGGGTAAACTGAGAATGCCTTACGACTGGAATTACGTCCTGGTGGCCATCCTGGGTACCATGCTGTTGACCCTGGTTCTGGTGCGGTTTTTCCGGCGCAACTACTTCCGGGCGTTTGTGGCCCTGTGCTTGCTGACCCTGGTAACTCTTAACCTGGATGTCCTCACCGGAACCACCATGATCCAAAACTCGGTTCTGGGGTATGACGCCATGGCCGGGGCCCGGTATTATGGCCTTGGTAACGAGTATATGGGTGTCTTACTAGGATGCACTCTCATTGTTGCAGCGGCACTTTACCAGAGATTCAGTCAACCCTGGATGCTGGGGCTGTTGGCCATTCTGTTCATCAGCCAGTGTTACCTCATTGCCGCCCCGGGGCTGGGAGCTAGCTCCGACGGGGTCATTACCGCCCCGATCGCCTTCCTGCTGAGCCTGGCCCTCCTGGCAGATGTCAGGATAAACCACAGGGTGCTGCTGCTTGTCGGGCTGCTGGTAGTGCTGGGCATCAGCGGAGTGGCCCTCTATGATATGACTCGCCCGCTGGAACACCAGTCACACATCGGGCGGGCCGCCAATCAGGTACTTGTGGGAGGATGGCAGGAAGGTTTCACTATAATGGCCCGGAAAGTCGGCATGAATGTCAAATTGATAAGGTACACGGTATGGAGCCGGGTATTTCTGGTTATACTGGCTTCCCTGGCTATTCTGGTCTATCGCCCGGCGGGAGCCATGGCCCGGATAAAAGACGAGTACCCATGTCTCATGAAGGGTTTTGCCGGGATAATCATCGCAGCCGTGGTAGGCCTGGTAATCAACGACTCCGGTATAGTGGCAGCCGCCACCACCAGCATTTACATCGTTATTCCCGCACTGATTCTGGTCCTTGAGCAAGTGGCCCGCCATCACCCGGAACGCCCCTTGTTCAAGCCCTGATACAGCCTGATAATCCATATAACCACCGACCAGAGACCCGCAGCGGCGTAGCTAACCAGCACATTGCTGACCAGATAGCCCTCCCCCACCCGAACGACCGCCAGCAGCAACAACACCAGGAAGCCGGCCAGCGCCCCGGGCCACCGGCTCCTGAGCCAAGCCGGGGGATAGACCAGCAGCGCCCAGATGCCCAGACTCAC
>JAAYAC010000058.1 GCA_012719535.1 Syntrophomonadaceae bacterium
CGCACCCCGGGTTCCTGTCAAGCAGCCTTCTTTTTCCAGCTACTTTCAGCCCCCGAGTTGCGACGGTTTATCCCGCTTCCCTCATCCCACGCTTGCCGCGCGCAAGTTTTATATTACCACCCTCTATCCGGGATGTCAAGATTTATAGCGAGGCATTTTCCTAAAAAAACACCTAATGCGACTTTGGCTGCAGCGCCGGGTATAATGGTAACGCCTGGTTACTCAAATTCACATATGTTTCGGGAACAGTTCCTATAATGATGTTTTCTGCAACTGGCACCGTTGTAGCAACCCTAACCTCCTCACCTACAAAAGGTACCGCTATTCTCATTTTACTGGTAATCTTTAAATAAATCAAATGCCGGGTTTGGTTTATTCCTGCACTTTCAAACTTGTTTATAACGTTTACATCAACCGTTCCCACCGGGAACATCCTGACCCTAATCTTGGGACCATATCCAGCCAGGAAGCTGGAACCAAAAACCTGCCCCAGCGGAATGTCAAAGGCCCTCTCACCCAGTTTCTCCAGAGAATCTTCCACCTCGAGAACGGTTCGCGCCATCAACCGGTTTATCTTTACGGTATTCGGTTGAATCAATACAATTTGTCCCCGGTCGTCTTTGTGCACACAGATCAGGTCCTGGTACTCAATCTCGTTTACGACACGGGTATTGATCGCACTGTTTATACTGCGCACACCCTCCAGTTGGGCCCTGGCCCTGGCTATTTCGACCAAGGACGGAGTGATGCTTATGTCTATCAGTCTTACGAGGAGTACAATTAATCCTACCAGGACCAGGACCTTTAAACCACCGGGCCACCTTCTACCATACAAAATACTCACCTCCCGCATACCTAATATATGAAAAGTGTACACGGGAGGTGAATATTCCTGTCCGTTACCGTTTGCAAGGAGGTATTCGAAATGTTAATTCTTGCTTAGAGTTTTCGGTTCGCTCAGATCCTGCCCTAGAAATGACAGACAAGACGGACGTTGTTTCTTCGACCAGACTATGCCCGTACATTATAACGGGCACAGCATACCGTGCCCCTATCTCACATAAACAACAAAGGTCAATGTGTTTCCAAGATAAGCGAGTGTTGAACACTATCTGGTTATTTCACTCTAACGCGGGCGAACTTGCGTTTACCAACCTGAATCACCTGTCCATCCTGACAAATCAGGTTGGCGGTTTCATCATCCACCCGCTCCCCGTCAACCTTAACCGCTCCTTGCTTGATCATCCTCTTACCTTCGCTGGTCGATTTCACCAGACCAGCTTCGACCAGCAGCTTAGGTATCCATATAACGGGCTCGCTGGGAGCAAAGCCGGCTATGTCGTCAGGGATATCACCCTGTTGAAAAACGAGCTTAAACCTTTCCTCCGCCCTTTCCGCCTCGCTAGGGCTATGGTACAGGCAGATGATCTCCCGGGCCAGACGCATTTTGGCATCCCGCGGGTTGAGCTGGCCCGATTTGATACCGGCTTCTATCTCCCGGACCTCCTCCAGGGGGACTCTGGTGACAAGCTCGAAATAGCGGATTATCAAGTCATCTGGTATAGACATGGTCTTGCCATACATTTCGTAAGCATCCTCGTTAACGCCGATATAATTGCCCAGGCTCTTGCTCATTTTCTGCACCCCGTCGGTACCTTCAAGAATCGGCATCGTCAAGGCCACCTGTGGTTCCTGGCCATACTCCTTCTGCAGGTTTCTACCCACCAGGAGATTGAACTTCTGGTCAGTCCCCCCCAGTTCCACATCCGCCTTGAGAACCACCGAGTCGTAGCCCTGCATCAGGGGATAGAAAAACTCATGAATACTTATCGGTATGCCTTCTTTAAACCTCTTGGAAAAATCGTCCCTTTCCATCATCCGGGCCACGGTGTATTTGGCGGCCAGGTTAATGACATCCGCAAATTTCATAGGAGAAAGCCATTGGCTGTTAAAGTGGATCCTGGTCTTGGTCCGGTCTAGAATCTTGAATATTTGTTCTCCATAAGTCCGGGCATTCGCCAATATCTCTTCCTCAGTAAGTTGCTTACGGGTTTCCGATTTACCACTAGGATCCCCGATACGACCGGTAAAATCACCAATTATGAGGTGGACCTCATGCCCCAGGTCCTGAAACTGTCTTAACTTATTCAAAACCACGCTGTGTCCCAGGTGAATATCGGGCGCAGTTGGATCCAGGCCTAGTTTTATCCGTAACGGGCGCTTGTCCTTGATGGACTTTTCCAGTTTAGCAAGCAACTCATCTTCGGGCACTATTTCGGCCACGCCCCTCCTGAGCAGACTTAACTGCTCAAAGGCTCTTTTTTTGGTATCCTTCAAGCCTTTTCCCTCCTGTAGCTAGGCTATTAACTTAACAAATCATATCATACATTTTCTAACCGTTGCAATTAATGGTGCCAGCAGGTAACGCCGAACCGTCGGAACTTTAGCAGAGCAAGCGTAGTAGAAAAGTAGAAAATAAGGAGGAATTTTTGAGTATAGCTATAATTATTAAGTAGTTCCGGCACACGGGGGCATATTGATGAAGCGAGTAAAACGTACAGAAAAAAAACATAATTCCCGGAACAGGAAGGCGAGAATTCTCCAGGCCCTCTTTATTCTAGGTTTTCTGGTTCTCGGGGTGGTGACCGGGGTGGTTGCTAGTGCGTTCCGAAGTCTTCCCGCCTGGAATCCCCAGCAACTTTCCGGCGCGCAAACCACCATCATTTATGATGAAGAACATAAGGAGGCAGCACGCCTGCACGCCCAGGAAAACCGTATTCAAGTACCACTGGACAAAATCCCGCAGCATTTGATTGACGCCGTTATCTCCACGGAGGATCAGGAATTCTACCGCCATCACGGCATCAACTTCAAGCGCATCCTGGGCGCTCTACTGGTAAACATCACCCGGCATAGCAAGGCCCAGGGAGCAAGCACGCTTACTCAACAGTTGGCCCGGGTCTCCTTTTTATATCCCGAGAAAACTTATGAGCGGAAAATAAAGGAGATTCTCCTCGCCTTCCAGCTGGAAATGAGATATTCCAAGGATGAAATCCTCGAGTTTTACCTTAATAAGGTATATTTCGGCGGGGGTGCCTATGGGGTACAGGCGGCTGCGCAAACTTACTTCGGCAAAGACGTAACGGATCTGACGTTGGCGGAGTCGGCTATGCTGGCCGGTATAATTCAAAGTCCCAACCGGCTATCTCCTTTCCGGGATTATGATGCGGCCAAGGCCAGGCAGAAGGTGGTTCTGAACAACATGGTGAGTTGCGGTGTCGTTAGCCGCCGGGAAGCCGACAAGGCATTTGCGACGCCCCTATCTTTCAAGAAAACAATGTCCTCCCAATGCCGCTATGGCTACTTCATAGACACGGTCGTTGACGAAGCCGATAAGATACTAACCAAGTACGGCATTTACGAGAACCCACAATACGCTGTATACAATGAAGGATTGCGGATTTTTACCACCATGGATGCCGAACTACAAGCTCATTCTGAAGATATTTACAGTAACAACAGCTTCTTCCCGTCCGGCAAGAGTAGAACCGGGCAAGAACTCCAGTCGGCCATGGTTCTCCTGGACCACCACACCGGAGAGGTAAAAGCTATTATCGGTGGTCGCCACTACGAGCAACAACGCGGTTTCAACCGGGCTACCGATGCCCTGCGGCACCCGGGTTCTGCCTTTAAGCCGGTAGTAGTATACGGTCCCGCCCTGGAGAAAGGGCTGATGCCCTTCCTGGTTCTGGATGATTCCCCGGTAAGTTTCAGTTCTGGAGGTCAGACCTGGACTCCTCGGAATTACGACGGTAAGTACCGTGGTCTCATTACCATGCGGACCGCTGTGCAATGGTCTGTTAACGTGTATGCCGTGAAGCTAGCGGAAAAAATCGGCATGAAAACGGGCATCGACTTTGCAGAAAACCTGGGCATAAACACCCTGGTTAAGGCCGGGCGGCATAACGATATGGGACTATCAACCGCGCTGGGAGGGTTAACCAGGGGAGTTAGTCCGTTACAGCTAGCCGCCGCATACGGTGCATTCGCCAACAACGGGGTTTATGTTGAGCCTCATGTCATAACCAAGATAACGACCAGCGAAGGACAGGTTCTGTACGAGCACCGAAGTCGTTACCGCCGGGTCATGAAACCTTCCACCGCTTGGTTGATGACAAGTATGTTACAAACCGTGACTGAGCAGGGAACCGGCACACGCGCTCGTATACCGGGAGTCCCCTGTGCAGGAAAAACCGGTACCAGCCAGGATGATCAGAACGCCTGGTTTGTGGGGTATACCCCCAATTTCACCTGTGCAGTCTGGATGGGGTACGATAAGCTGGAAAGGATGCCTGACGTCTGGGGTGGTTCTTATCCGGCCCGTATCTGGAAATCCATGATGCAGGAAGCCCTGAAAGGAGAACCACGGCAGAGCTTCAGCAAACCGGGTGACATTATTAAGGTCACAGTATGTAGAAAGTCGGGAATGTTACCCTCGGAACTGTGCCCGGACAGCTCCATTGTGACCGAGTTCGCGGTAAAAGGCAGTGCTCCCACCACTGCATGCAGCACGCACATCATCTACAATGTCTGTCCCGATTCCGGCAAACTTGCCGGTCCATATTGCCCGTTCCCGGTACCCAAATCCTTTGTTAACGTGCCGCCGGGAAGCACCGATGCCGATCGGCCGCCGACGGAATACTGTAACATCCACAGCTCACCCGGCTCTCCGGTGGAAGTTCAACCGGTATGCAGGGATCCCCGCCACCGGGGCAAGCTTTTCCGGGCCAACCTGCCCCAGGACGGGCAAGCCGGCGGGTGTCCTTCCGAACTGGTAGAAGAACTACCGGTTCTGCCCGATTCACCCTTGCCCCCCTGTGAACTACCGGATCACCAGCTACGTTAGGGTATCTTGCCATCCTACCGGGAGGACTCCCGGGTAAGCTTCCATTTAATCCGGTTAAGGCGCTTTTGCAGACGCGGGTCAACTCTTCCTTGATTAGTCTCCACCGCCCGGAGGGTACATCGCAACGCAGCCTCCATATCCTTTTCCCGGTGCTCAAAGTGCTTGGCCAACTCTATCCAGGGTTCATGAGCGGACGAATCCCTGATCACCGCCTCCTGCCAGAGACCAACTGCACGGGTATAGTCGCCAACCCGCTTATGCAACCTTGCCAGCGAGCATAAAACGCGCTGGTCACACTCGTCCGTCCCTCCCAACACGGTCTCGAGATAATCAATAGCCCGGGTAAAGTCCCCCTGCCAGGCAAAGATGTCGGCGGCATTGACCACTTCCTGGCGGAACTCACACCATTCAATACCGAGAAAGACTTCGCCCATGCGCCTGGCCAGTACCATAAGGTTGGTGACATCAAGCTGGTTATGCTTCAAGATGCGGTGGATATCACGCACCTCGCCCGTCCGTAAGAAGTTGACATAGGCCGCCGGTATCATATAGCCTGGAATATCGTCAACTCGTGCCTTGTTGAGGATATGCAGCTCCACTTCTTTAAGGCTAAAGCCAGTCAAAACCCCTTTCCACAGGCGTCGCGCCGCGTGAAGCAGGTCCAGGTGGGCTCTATCAAGAGAAGGAAAACTCAGGCGATGAAAGTGGAAGCGGTCGCACAGCAAGGGCCAGTCGAAACTCTTGCCATTGTAACTGCCCAGCCCTTGAAATTGTTCCAGGAACTGGGCCAGGTCATACAGAGCAGCCCGTTCGTCGCGGTGATCCCGCAAAAAATACTGCCTGATCACGGGGCCCGCGCTGTCCAGGTATCCCACTCCGATGGTAAAAGCAAACCCCCCGGCTCCCAAGTTGAGACCGGTTGTTTCCAGATCGAGAAAGCATACCGCTTCGGCATCAAATTGCTCCAAGGAGTGGTCCTTTCCGACCAGCCCCCATACCCAGGCCGGTAGCTCATGGAAACAGATCTCTTCTTCCCCTCGGACCTCCCGTACCAGGAATTCTCCAGCCGGATTGGTTCTCCTAGTAAACCCCAGTCCTTCCCAGGCAACACGCTTTATATCCGGCGGGTTTGCCCTGGCTCCCATGGCCCGTCCCAGCTTATCCTTGACACTCAACCCAGACATCTTGCGAGAAGTCTCACCACCATGTCCCTGGTTTTTTCTCCCACCAACTGCGGAGGGCCTACGCAGGACGGACATCCCCCGCGACAACCGCACTGGCTGGCCAGCGCCATTCCTGCCCGCAAAACCTCTTCATTAACCCGGAACAGTCCCTCAGCCAGCCCGGTCCCGCCCGGGTAGCTATCATAGACAAAGATGCTGGGTAGTTCCGTTTCCACCGCCTTCACCTGGGGTACAACTCTAATATCCCGGGTATCACACATTAGAAAGAGCGGCGCCAGGTTCTGGTACAGGTTGGCCAAACCCAGCAGGGTTTGCTCTCTTTCCTGGTTGGTCATGTCCAGCATCACCTCAGGCCTGAAACTCAACCAGAAACCTGAAGTATGCATTTCCTCCTCCGGCAGGTGAATGGGGCCATAGCCCACATTCTCATGGGTACGGTACTTGATTTTCTTAAAAACCGTCGGTACCTGAGTTACCATCAATTCTCCCCACTTCTTGGTAATGGCAAAGCCGGTCTCCTCCTTGAACACGGTGAGCACCTTGAGAGCAACCGCCAGATCCGCATCAGTATAGTAGTCTACCTTGACCCGTTTTAGATAGGCCCGGCAACCGTCCAGGTCCAGTTTGGTTACCTGGTACTGCCCGTCCTGATGCAAGTATATGGCGCCTTCGTAAAGCATGGTCATGGCACTGCTGCGATCCATCTCGCCGATAACTCGGGTTGGGGACTCGCTGGCATCAATAATGATAACATTCTCACTGGCCACACTGCGGAGACTTACCTCGTGGGACGGAAAACTCTCGGCCACCCAGTAGTAACGGTCTTCCACCCGGTGCAGAAAACGACTTTCTTCCAGGTAGTCCAGGATCTGGAGTGTCTCGATATCATCTCCGCTTTCCTCGAGGGAAAAAGGCAATTCAAAGCAGGCACACTTGAGGTGTTCCGCCTTGATAATGGTGTTATCCGGATCAATCAACCCCATCTCGGGAGACTGCCCTAGAAAGTACCGGGGGTTGCGTACCAGGTACTGGTCAACGGGTGCGCTGGAAGCCACCATTACGGCTACTGAATCCTTGCGGCGCCGGCCGGCCCGCCCGGCCTGCTGCCAGGTACTGGCAATACTTCCCGGGTAACCGGCCATGACACAGGCATCCAGTTCCCCTATATCAACCCCCAATTCCATGGCATTGGTAGTAACAACCGCGTCAATTCGGCCTTCACGCAGGCCTTTCTCGATCTCCCGCCTTTCTCCGGGCAGGTACCCACCCCGGTAGGTTCTAATAACCCGGGGCCTGGCCTTTTGAGCCTGCTTGTCGCGCAGGTACTTGCCCAGCAACTCAACCTTTAGCCGGCTACGGGCAAAGGCAATAGTCTTGCACCCCTGTTCCAGGAAATGACCGGCGATCCTCTGGGCCTCGTTCAAGGAGCTGCGGCGTATACCAAGCTCGGCATTGACCACCGGGGGGTTGTATAATATGAAGAACTTCCCCCCGCTCGGGGCGCCGTTCTCCAAAATGGCATGAAACTTCTCTCCGGTTAGCTTCTCGGCCAGTTCAACCGGGTTGGCGATGGTAGCGGAACACAGGATGAATACCGGCTTGCTTCCATAGTAGCGACAAACCCGTTTGAGCCGCCGGAAGACATGAGCCATGTGCGAACCGAACACTCCCCGGTAGCTATGCATCTCATCGATTACCACAAACCTCAAGTTTTCAAACAGGCTGATCCACTTGGTGTGATGAGGTAGTATACCGGTGTGCAGCATGTCGGGGTTGGTAATAACCAGATTGGCGGCCTGGCGTATGGACCGCCGGGCATCCACCGGGGTGTCGCCGTCATAAGTGAAGACCTTTATGCTCCGGTCCAAAAGTGCCAGTGTATTATGGATGTCCGCCAACTGGTCCTGGGCCAGGGCCTTGGTAGGAAAGATATAAAGAGCCCTGGCCTCCGGCTGCTTGAGCAAGGTATCAAATATCGGCAGGTTGTAGCAGAGGCTCTTGCCCGAGGCCGTTGGGGTTACCACCACCACATTCTGCCCTTGTAACACAGTCATATACGCTTCATACTGGTGAGAATACAGTTGCTGTACATTCTTCTGTCTAAACGCATTAACCAGGGAAGGAGCACATTCCTCCGGGAAGTCAAGGAATACCCCCTCGCTCGGTGGGAAGTAGTGCTTAAAGACTATCCCCGGTCCTAAGCTGTAGTCTTTCAATAACAGTTCAACAGCGTTCTTTACCCCAATTTCGCTCCCCCTGCTATGAAAATAGTTTGAAACCGCAGATGCACGCTGATGTTTAAGACCCGGAGGAAGCAGAAAGATCGTCCCCTTGCTTCCCTATTTCTTTTAGCGCGGCAAAGACGCCACCCAGGGCGGAAAGTTCGCTAGGAATGATGAGCTTGGTGGCATTGCCGTAACCCAGCTCTTTAAGCGTCTCCAGCGACTTGAGGGCCAGAACCTTGTCGTCTGGCGCTGCGTTCTTGAGCATGGTCAAGCTATTGGCAATGGCCTGCTGTACCTGGAGAATAGCCGCAGCCTCACCCTCGGCCTTCAGAATGGTAGATTCCTTAATTCCCTCGGCCTCCCTGATAGCCGCTTCCCGCCGGGCCTCGGCCTGGAGAATGGTTGCCTGTTTTTCGCCCTCGGCCGTCAGGATGGCGGCAGTCTTCTGCCCTTCCGCCCTCAGGATAGCCTCTCGCTTCTCCCGTTCAGCCCGCATCTGTTTCTCCATTGCCTGCTGGATATCAGAGGGTGGCAGGATATTCTTCAGTTCCACCCGGTTTACCTTTATGCCCCATTTATCGGTAGCCTCATCCAGAACCTGCCGCAGCTTGGTGTTAACTATGTCCCGTGACGTTAGTGTTTGGTCCAGCTCCATTTCCCCTACGATATTCCGCAGGGTAGTAGCGGTAAGGTTCTCGATCGCTGCTATGGGATTGGCGATCTCGTATACGTAACGGAAAGCATCGGTGATCTGGTAGTAGACTACCGTATCTATTTGCATGGTCACGTTGTCTCGGGTGATAACCGGCTGGGGAGGAAAGTCCACCACCTGCTCCCGCAAATCCACTACCGCGCGAAAACGGTCAATTACAGGAAAGATGATATTAATCCCCTGTTCCGCCTTTCCATGAAATTTGCCCAGCCTTTCCACTATACCGACCGTGGACTGGCGAATTATCTTGATAGAACGGAATAAGACCACCAGAACCAGAATTAAAACAATATAGGAAATAACCTCCACAACAAAGCACCTCCTGATTGCCTGTCATACCCTGTTCATTCCTTTTAGTTGCCTTAAACAATACTGCCAGGGGATTCTGACCCTCCGTGACCGGTGCTTCTTATTCCTCAAGCGGCTGGACGTGAAGCTTAACTCCTTCCACCGCCCGGATAATCACCTTGGACCCCGCAGGAATGTTCCGGTCCGCCAGTGCCGTCCATACCTCGCCGTAGATCTTGACCTGCCCGGTCTCCAGGGGCGCGATTTCCTTGATTACCACCCCACTCATTCCCACCAGGGAATCGACGTTACTCTTGACTTCCCTGGTCTTAAAAAACTTCAGAACCAGGGGCCGGGTAAATATCACAAAAAACAAGGTTAAAACCGCGAAAACCAACACCTGAGTTTCCAGCGAAGATAAAAGGCGCAGAGCGGTAGCCAAACCAACTAGCAAGGCCGCCAGGGCCAACCACAGGAACCAAAAACCGACCGTGAGTATCTCGACTACACCGCACACCAAAGCGATTGTTATCCAGACTATATAGCTCGTTGCCAAACACCCCCCGTCCGGTAGCTATGTACTCATTCTCTCCGGGGACTACGTATTCCTTCAAAAACCACAGAAGAACATTTTGGTGACTACCCGGGGCTCCCCTGTCAACCAAGCAATTCCCTCACTATTCCAGATACATACCTGCCAATGGCCAGGCAGGAAGTGAGCCCGGGCGACTCGATACCAATCAGGTTAATGAAACCGGGAAACCCTTTCGCTGACTCCTCACCAATGACGAAATCACGGAAAGCTTCACCCGGACCTTGCAGTTTGGGACGGATGCCTGCGTAGTCCGGCCGTATGTCACCCGGCCTCAGGCCGGGGAGATAGCGCCGCGCGGCCTGATAGAAGCAGTGCCGGTACTTCTCATCCATGTCGTAATCACAACTATCTACATAGTAGGCATTGGGTCCCAGCCTCTGACCCCCGCCGAAATCTTTGGTCAGGTGAATCCCCAGCCCGCTATGCTCCGGAATCGGGTAGATCAAGTGGTTAACCTGTATTTTGGCAGCCAGCCGGTAATACTCTCCTTTGCAGTAATGCAACCGGTATCGGTAGGTGTCAATGTCCATTCCCGCCAGAGCCGCAATGCGGTCACTGGCCAATCCCCCCGAATTAACAACCACCCGGGCCTTAATCTCC
>JAAYAC010000059.1 GCA_012719535.1 Syntrophomonadaceae bacterium
CGGTTATTCCAGGCAGTTAACATAGGGTCGTTTGCACAACTCGGATACCAGAGACTTTGAAATCCTGGTACCACAAAGTTCTTCAGTAATCTCGGCTACTTTGCGGGTGGATACACCGTTAACCACCGATTGAAACATGGATTGGCGTTACCAAAGATTGTGGGATAATTTACCGGCGATTTTCGTTGGGTCCAGCTTTACAATGGAGGTGTGGTAAATTACCACACTTTTTTTGTTTTCTGGTTATATTACTCAGATGTCTTCAATATATTTGTACTGTTAAACTTACTCGATTACTGGTTGGGTTTGGGAATCCGGTGGAAAACTCAATTAAGTCTATGCCAAGGAGGGAAATGGAGTGGAAGGTAACAACATCTTAAGAGATATCGCCGAACGAACGGGGGGCGATATTTACCTGGGAGTTGTAGGCCCCGTTCGAACCGGGAAATCGACCTTTATTAAACGGTTCATGGACTTGCTAGTATTGCCAAACATCAAAGACATCTACGATAAACAAAGAGCCAAAGATGAGTTGCCCCAAAGCGGAGCCGGGAAAACCATAACCACCACCGAGCCCAAGTTTGTTCCCAATGAAGCTATAGAGATAAACCTGCGCAGCGGAGCTAACCTGAAGGTAAGGTTGATCGACTGTGTCGGGTATGCAGTCGAGGGAGCCCTTGGCTACCTGGAAGATGATGAGCCCCGGATGGTCAAGACCCCATGGCTTGATTATGAGATACCCTTCGAAGAGGCGGCCGAGATAGGTACCCGTAAAGTAATAGTAGACCACTCCACTATAGGTCTGGTGGTTGTTACCGATGGCTCCATTAGTGATATTCCTCGTGAAAAGTATGAACCGGCCGAGGAAAGAGTTATCTCTGAACTCAAGGAGCTGGATAAACCCTTTATCGTTTTACTGAACTCGACCCAGCCCTATGCCAAGGAGACCATGGAGTTGGCCGCCGAACTAGCCAGCAAGTACCAGGTGGCGGTTGTTCCCATAGACGCCGCCCAGGCATCGACCGACGACTTGTACGGGGTGCTGGAAGAGGTTCTTTACGAGTTCCCGGTTCAGGAGGTCAACGTGCGGCTGCCCAGGTGGGTCGACGAACTGGACGAAGATTTTTGGCTCAGGGATAAGCTGGAATCGTCCATCAGGGGTATACTTAACAACGTTAGGAAAGTCAGGGACATAGACAACGCCGTGGAGAAGATATCGGACATCAATGAGGTCGCTTATGTCAATATGGAAGAGATGAACTTGGGGACGGGGACAGCCTCTCTTGAAGTGGCCATTCCTGATGAACTCTTCTACACGGTGATCGCTGAGCTAAGCGGTTTTCAGGTGGAAGGCACTCACGATATCCTCCGGCTGATGAAGGACCTCAGCGTAGCCAAACGGGAATACGACAAGGTGGCTCCTGCCCTGGAGGAGGTTAAAGAAACCGGCTATGGTGTGGTTACTCCCAGCCTGGACGAAATGCTCCTGGAAGAGCCGGAGCTTATCAGGCAGGGGAGCCGTTTCGGTGTACGGCTGAAAGCGCGGGCTCCGTCACTGCATGTGGTTCGGGCAGATATTACCACCGAAATAACCCCGATTATCGGTACCGAGAAACAATGTGAGGAACTGGTACGCTACATGCTGGATGAATTCGAGGAAGACCCCACCAAGATATGGCAATCAAACATATTCGGAAAGTCGCTGCATGACCTGGTCAGGGAAGGAATTCAGAACAAATTGCACCGGATGCCGGAACACGCCCAGGTCAAGCTACAGGATACCTTGCAGCGCATAGTAAACGAAGGCAGCGGCGGCTTAATCTGCATCATCATCTAGCCCAGTCGGGCCGGCGAAAAGCCGGCTTTTTTTACGCCTGAGGGGCGGGAGCGGAAATTGTCTAACCGCCAGCAGGATTAGCGCCACCTTGTGCCGAATCTCCGTCACAGAAGGAAATACAAGGGGGGTTAAGGCGGTGAAAAGATTAGTAACCCTCAGGGGTAAATCACCCAACTTCGAAGCCGAGATCAATTTGCTTATCCGGGACGAGATCTGTAGGATCCTGGATATATTGTACCTTGATTGGAACAAAATGGACCGCTCCTATACCCTGGCTATCTTAGTCCAGGAGGAGGAGAAGTTTATCCAGCAAAACTGCGTGGTATTTGAGAAGAGGAAGTTGCCTGACCTAAGTAAAGATCTGGACGATTTTTCAGAAGTCATGGGCCATGCTAAAAACGTTCCCTATGAGATCGACCTGGTCAGAATATTCAAGGTGACATCCCCCCGGGGTGACCGCTTCCTAGCTTATGTGATATACAAAGATTGAGGTTGCGTCGGTCTCGCAGCCGGGTGATCCCGGCTGTTTTGCTGCTCGGGGAAAAAGGTTTTGTCACGAGCGGACGGGAATGCTATAATGTCCACTGATACCAGAATTATATCCGTGTTCCGTAGACAGGGGGAGAAGCGTGAACCGGGAAAAAAGGTATTACCTTGTGCGGGAAGATATCTTGCCTGAAGCTATCCGCAAGACGGCGTGGGTCAAGGAGATGCTGGCCAACGGTAGTGCTGAAAGTATTAAGCAGGCCGTGGAGATGGCAGACCTGGCCAGGAGTACTTTCTACAAATACAAAGACGGGGTATACCCGTTTTTTGATGGAAAGGCTATGCAGGTAGTGAACCTGTCACTGCACCTGAAAGACCGGCCAGGTATACTTTCCGGGGTACTGAACAGTATTGCAGGAGCGGGCATAAACATCCTAACCATAAACCAGAGCCTTCCGCTGCAGGGCATGGCCAATGTTACCCTGTCACTGGATATGGAAAAGGTGGAATTGAGTCCCGAGGAACTGATTGAGCAACTTTACAGCCTCGATGGTGTTATCCGGGTCGAGGTTGTGGGCAGGAGCTAGAACCTGTCAATACATGACAAGGGAGGACGTAGCATCGTGATCAATATCGGGCTTCTGGGCTGCGGGACGGTGGGATCCGGGGTGGTAAAGCTCCTCGCATCCAACCGGGCTGTTATTTCTATGAGAAGTGGGCAAGAAATAACCATCAAGCGGGTTCTGGAAACGGCGCCGCACAAGGTTCTTGATCTGGGTTTGGGAGAAGAGGTCCTGTGCACCGACATAAATGAACTGCTGGCCGACGAAGACATCCACATCGTAGTGGAGCTTATCGGAGGTATTGAGCCGGCCCGAACATATATTCTGGAAGCAATGAAAAGGGGCAAGCATGTGGTCACCGCCAATAAGGACCTGATTGCGGTTTGTGGGCAGGAGTTGTTCAGTACCGCTGAGACTCACGGGGTGGATTTCTACTTTGAGGCCGCTGTTGGTGGAGGAATCCCGGTAATTCATCCTCTCAAGCAGTACCTGGGCGGCAACCATATCAAAGAAGTCATCGGCATAGTAAACGGTACTACCAACTATATCCTGACCAAGATGTCCCGGGAAGGGATGGAGTTTAATCAAGTTCTGCGGGAAGCTCAGGAACTGGGTTATGCCGAGGCGGATCCAACTTCCGACGTGGAAGGATACGACGCGGCCCGCAAGATTGCTATACTCGCTTCCATAGCCTTCAACAGCCGGGTAACCCTGGACGACGTATATGTGGAAGGTATTACCCGTTTGAGCCCGTTGGATATCGAATACGGTGGTGAATTGGGTTACGTGGTGAAGTTGCTGGCCATTGCCCAGGAAATCAAAGGGAGGATCCAGGCTCGGGTGCACCCGGCATTTATCCCCAAGCATCATCCCCTGGCGGCGGTTAACGGGGTGTATAACGCCGTTTTTATCAACGGGGATGCGGTAGGCGAGCTGATGTTTTACGGGCGGGGTGCCGGGCAGATGCCAACCGCCAGTGCGGTGGTTGGAGACATCATGGAAATTGCCCGTAATATCCACCGGGGCACCGTTGGAAGCGTCTCCTGTACCTGTTTTTATAGCAAGGACATTATGCCCATAGATGAGTTGCAGAGCAAGTTCTATATTCGCCTGCTGGTCAAGGATCGGCCGGGTGTGCTGGCTGCCATCGCCGGGGTGTTCGGCAACCACCAGGTCAGCATCGCTACTGTCCTGCAGAAGACCAGTGGCGAGGAATATGCCCGGTTGGTTCTTGTTACCCACTATGTACCGGAATCCGACCTGCGGGATGCCCTGACTGTGTTGGAAGGCATGAGTATTGTGAGCGAGATCAGTAATGTAATACGCCTGGAGGGAGAGACGCGGTAAAACACTCTCACCTGGTTCGAAGAAACAGTCGGAAAAAAGGAGTGACCAAGGATGGCCCTGGTTGTACAGAAGTTTGGGGGGAGTTCGGTTGCCTCCCTGGAAAGGATAAGGAATGTGGCAAACCGTGTTATGCGGGAGAAGGAGGATGGCAACCGGGTTGTGGTAGTGGTATCGGCTATGGGTGATACTACCGATGAGCTCATCGGCCTGGCCCGCCAGACCGGCCCGGTTTTGGATGACCGGGAAATGGATGCCTTGCTGGCTACCGGCGAACAGCAGTCGGCCGCCCTGCTGACCCTCACCCTGCGGAACATGGGGTGTGATGCCATCTCTCTTACCGGTTGGCAGGCGGGGATACTGACCGAACCGGTACATGGCAAAGCACGTATCAGCAAGATAACCCCGGAGCGCATCCAGAAGGAGCTGGCAGGGGGTAAAGTGGTAGTGGTTGCCGGGTTCCAGGGACTTAGCCCCGGGGGCGACGTAACCACCCTGGGCCGGGGCGGCTCCGACACTACTGCGGTAGCGCTGGCAGCGGTGCTAGGAGCCGACATTTGTGACATATATACCGATGTTGACGGAGTCTACACCGCCGACCCGCGGGTAGTCAAGGATGCCCGGAAGTTACCATACGTCTCCTACGATGAAATGTTGGAGCTGGCCAGCCTGGGGGCGGTAGTTCTTCAGCCCCGGGCCGTGGAGTTTGCCAAGCTGTATGGGGTAAAGCTACAGGTGCGTTCCAGTTTTAGTTTTGCCAAAGGTACCAGTATTATGGAGGTTGGACAAATGGAAAAAGAGAGAATCGTTACCGGGGTAGCCCATGACCTGAATGTTGCCAAAGTAACCCTATTCGATCTTCCGGATGTGCCCGGTATTGCCAAGACCATCTTCAAAAGCCTGGCCCGGCATGGGATTAACGTCGATATGATTATCCAGAGTGGCAATCGCAACGGCCATAATGACATTTCCTTTACCATAACCAGAGATGACCTACCCCGGGCTCTGACGGTGGTAGAACAGGTGCGACAGGAGACCGGGGCTTCTGGTGCCAGTTTCGGGGAGGATGTTGCCAAGGTGTCTATCGTGGGAGCGGGTATGCAAAGCAACCCCGGAGTAGCTGCTGCCATGTTTGAAGCCCTGGCCGACGAGGAAATCAACATTCAGATGATCAGTACCTCCGAGATCAAGGTCTCCTGTGTCATCGATGCGGTAAACGTGGCCAAGGCGGTTCAGGCGCTGCACCGCAAGTTTGCCCTGGACGAGGTTGATTAATTCGGGAATAGGTGCTCATGCATCTTGGATACTGGCCATCCGTATGATGTCGTCCCTGGTCAAACCGGCCATGCGGTCCAGGAAAGTAGTACGGTAGCTGCCGGGACCTTTAACCCCGTCCCCGGCGGCTAGTTGACCAGCTATGCCGAAACATACCAGGGACGAGACAGCTGCTTCGAACGGGTCTGCAACCACGGCGCCGAAGGCCCCGAGCACCGAGGCGCACATGCAGCCGGTGCCGGTAATTGTCCCCATAAATGGGTGACCGTTGTTTACCGTCACCGCTCTGGTTGCAGAAAGGACCAGGTCCCGAACTCCGGTGACCACCACGACATTGCCCAATCTGGCTGCCAGCCTCTGCCCGGCTTTGAGCAGGTCACCGGCGACTTCCCCCGATTCAACTCCGCGGACCTCGGCGTCCAGACCGGCCAGAATGCCGATTTCCGCAGGGTTGCCTTTCAGGATGCTGATCTTCACTTCTTCAAGTATCAGAGTGGTGCTATCGGTGCGGTAGCTCGTGGCCCCGACACCCACCGGGTCGAGTATGACCGGGATACCCAACTGGTTAGCCTTTTTGCCGGCCTTGAGCATGGAAGCGACCGTCCGGGGATTGAGGGTGCCTATGTTGAGCACCAGTGAATTGGCGATAGCCACCATCTCCTCTACCTCTTCGGCGGCATCAGCCATAACCGGCAGGGCGCCCACCTGCAGGGTGATATTGGCGCAATCATTGACGGTTACATAGTTGGTGATGTGGTGAACCAGGGGCCTTGTCGAACGTACCTTGTCCAGATTCTCCGCTACTTTTCTTATCATCCCGCTTTGCTCCTTTCACAATGTGATTGTCATAATTCATCCGTGTTATCAGTGTCTGTTTTCAGGACAGACGCCCATGGCGCGTTGGCGCTAATCCCGGCAAAAATAAAATGAACCCCGCAGGGTTCACTCGCCAGTCGTGTTCACGCTTCCCTACGCTGGTATGATCCAGATCAGGTACTGAGGGTCACAGGCTGTTACCCGTTTCTCAGCCTCTCTACCAGAGGCTCCCCTAGCGTCCGTCTTTGGTTTAGTTTTTCTCTAAAACCATTTTAGCTATTATTCTAACCCAGTCAAGCGGAAAATCACAACGGGCCGATTATACACTGCCATGCGTACCGGCGTGGTCCCGTAACAGAGCTGGTTATCGGAGTTCACTGTTGGCCTTCTCAGTACCACTTTTTCAGCAGCTCTGCGAAGTTATTCAGGTTTTCCCGCAGTGCTTCGTCTCGAACCACGTCTTTCCGAGACAACTGGTCAAGTATCCGCTCAATACTCCGACTCCTACCTGAGGTCCCAACGTATCCCGGCGCAGTATGAAACCCCCGTTATACCGCTCCGGTCACGCCGGGTTTTACCCGAGTGTTCCGCCAGAGCCGGGTTTCTCTTGACAGGGAATGGGTTGAGTCGTAAAATATAAGGTGCGCCGGGACGGATTATCAATACAGGTCCCGGCAAAATAGAGATTAACATAGAGATTAACCGGGGCGTGGCTCAGCTTGGTAGAGCGCTTGCTTGGGGTGCAAGAGGTCGCTGGTTCAAATCCAGTCGCTCCGACCATTTGGAAGTGAAGACAGGCATCAGCCTGTTTTTATTTTTTAGCCGTACCCGGCACTGTTGCCAGGTCTACCCAACCTTGACGGGCATTGGGAAGAAGGGTCATAATTAGATTGGCTATGCAGGCGTGCTTGATAGGAGTATTGACATGGGCGGGATAGTGGGCAAGAGGGAGAAAAGGTGGCGGCTTCTGCCGGTACTGGTACTGGGGCCGGCCCTTTTGTACACGTTTTTTCGGTGGGTCTGGCCGGTGCTTTATTCCGTGGATCTCCCCGTGGCATACGGCCGTACTCCTAGGTTTTCTTTGCGGCTAGTTCCCGAACCGGGCTACCAGGTGCAGCCCGTCAGGAATTTAACCCGGCGGGAGAAGCTCATGACCGAGACTGAATATATTTACCGGGTTCAGGCCTGGAAGGGGGAAGCCGGGCGGTTAAGCGTTATTCTACAGCGATTCCATAATGGCGACCTTTTGTTTTTTGTCGCCTCACGTGGGGTCCTTTCTCAACCGGAGCCCTTGGCGCGGCTGCAACTGAGAGTGGCGGGGGCACAACCCCGGCGGGGGTACGCCATCGCCTGCGAGGCAACGGGTTCCCTGCGGCCCCGACCCGTGTGGCAACCGGTGCACCCGGACCGCTTGCCCGGGTGGCTCCCAGAGGGGCTGGTTTTTCTGGAAGGCGAAGGCTATTCTCTGGTTACCGGCCCCGTCAACCTGTTCCGGGATTTGGGGCACGGGGTGGTGAAGGAAGTTTCCATCGGGAAGGTTGGAGTACATGCCGGGCGTAACGCCAGCTTGTACGAAATCCCGTTACAGGGCTGGAACGATGGCGAGAGCCGGGTCTGGGGGGTACTGAGCGAGCATTCACTGGTGGAGTGGAATGCCCGCGGAGAGATTGCTTCCCTGCAGCGGGGGGAGTTAAGCTGGAATCGCAAGTTCTGGCGGGATGGGTCTTATGACCCGATTCCTTCGAGTTATGTTCCATCGCATCCCAGGGGTTATTGGCGTTGCCCCGCACAACATATCGGCAGGTTGTTCGCGGGTGAGCCCGGCCGCTATGCTGCTGTTATTACCCTTTCCTCAATGTATTCCTGTATCCGGACACAAAACCAGGCTGGGTACTGGCCCACCACCCCGAAATCAACCTGGCTGGCCAAAGATTACGGCATAGGCCATGACTTCTTCGATACCCGGTTCAACACGGACGGGGCGCTCTTCCTCCTTGAGGCATACCAAAAATATGGGGAAGCTAAAGCTCTGGCCGCTGCGGAGCGGTATGCCCGGTTCCTTTGTGACTATGCCCGGCAGTACTCTTACCGGACCGCAAATGGTGGTTATCTGGTCCCCGACTACATGGATCCGTCGGGGCGGGCAGGTACGCATACCGCCCTTAACCACCTGGTGGCGGAAATGAACTTCCTCTATAGCATGTACGTGGCTACTGGAAATTCGTCCTACCGGCAGGTGGCCGACCGCATGCGGCAGGCAGTAAAGGATACACGGGACGGATGGATCAAAGAGGATGGGGAACTGTGGTACGCCTATCTCCCCAACGGGAATTTCGGCCTCAAAGACTACCCGACCCTGACTCTGAATGACTTGCGACAGGGGCAGGAACTCATCAGGGAAATCACCGGCAGGCCGGACCCCGATTTTACCAGGCTGATACTAGCCAAAGAAGGTTACAACCGCCGCCACGGAATTCCCTTGAGGTAGTACCACTCATGAGTTGTAAGCGTAGTCAGTGTTGTTTTTCGCAGCGGAAAATTTCCCGGAAGGTGGAACAGAAACTTGAAGCACACGAGTAGTGGCAAGCTTGACAGGCGGCTTTTACCGGTGATACGCGGGCTGATCGCTGTTTTGATGATTTTCTGCCTTACTGCATGCGTGCCCTCCGCCCGGGCACTCGCGGACGACCAGGCGGGAAACGGTGTGGCCGTGCTGGTTTTTCACTCGCTCCAAACCGGGGTGCGTTCCAATTCGACAGTAATGTCGCCTGCTGATTTTGAGCTTACCCTGGTCCGCCTGGAGCAGAGTGGTTTTCAATTCATCGCTCTTAACCAATTCCATGCTTTTCTTGAAGGAAAGGCGAGTGTGCCACCCCGAGCGGTGCTGATAACGTTTGACGATGGCTACCGGGACAACTATGAGTATGCCCACCCCATCCTGTTCAGGTGGGACATTCCCGCGGTGGTTTTCCCGGTAGCGAAGTGGTTTTCTCCTCCCCCACACCAGAAGCCGAACCGGCCCCACCTGACAGCGGATGAGGTCCGGGAGATGTTGGCATCCGGTCTCTGGTCCTTTGGCTGTCACTCTTACGATGGCCACCGGATGGTGGTCAGGGGGGGGCCGTTTCTGACATCCCGCTACCCGGGTGAGACTCTAAGAGCCTACCGGGCCCGGCTTGGGAAGGATATTCAGCTCTGCCGGAGCGAGATGGCCAGGCTCGGGATAAACCCGGTGGATTATGCTCCTCCCATGGGGGCCATTAACCGGGAATCCATGGCCATGCTAAGCAAGGGGGGGTTCAAGTATATATACGTCCAGGGGAAGCGGCTGAATCGACCCGGCTCCACAGTCATACACCGGGTAACAGCAATTTCTCCCGAACAGGTGGTAAGGGACCTGCAAGAATTGTTTGCGGAAAAAGGGGGTAGGTAGTACGAAAAGGTTAGCCAGATACTTTTTGAACGGGCTCTTGTTCCTGGTTCCGGTAGTGCTTACCGTTTATGTTTTCTACCTGGTGTTCGTGAAGATTGACGGTTGGCTGGGGATTCCCGTTCCCGGGTTGGGGTTTATGATAACCCTGGTGTTAATAACCCTGGTAGGATTCCTGGCGTCCAACTTCTTGACCCGGGGACTGTTAAGCTGGGTGGACGGCCTATTCAACCGCTTGCCCCTGGTAAGACTGCTGTACTCCTCGGTCAAGGACCTGATCGGGGCTTTTGTCGGGGAGAAAAAGAGCTTTGACAAACCTGTGCTGGTGAGCCTGTTTCCGGAAGCAAATGCCTATGTTTTAGGCTTCATTACCCGCGAATCGCTGAGGGATTTCGGGCTGAATGACCTGGTGGCAGTGTATCTCCCCCAATCCTACAATTTTGCCGGTAACCTGGTGGTAGTGCCCCGGGATCAGGTAAGACCGCTGAATGCCAATAGTTCCGAGGTGATGACCTTCATAGTGTCGGGAGGGGTGGCGGGCAGGTGACTCTGGGTAGTCTCCACGCTCCCGTTAGGCAGGCGAACGCAGTGCCGGAGGTTCGCCCACGCAGACTGTTGGAAGAGGTGGTCCGTGAGGACAAATGGTGAACTGCCACCAAATAGATCAGTATACTGAAACCGGGAGTTCCCGGTTTTTTTGTGCGGCGAGAAGGGTTATCTGCCGGTGGTGTGGAAATGCTTAATAGTTAAAGCCGCTTAAGGGAGGGAAGTCCACTGAAGGACTGGATGACCCCGGTGGTCATTGTCATGTTGCTGGCCGCAGCAGCACAGGGTTTTGTGTTCTGGAGAAAAAACAAGGCTCACCGGCAGGCTGAAGAAGATGCCAGTCTCTTTTATGCCCGTCAGGGTGAGGACGGGCACCTGTTCATGCCGGCCAGCCTTTCCTACTACCGCAGCCTATATATAGACCCGCAAGGGTTCCGGGTTGAAACCGAGGGACAACCTCTGGATTGCGCCTGGGAGGAAGTCGTGGTGATCCACAAGGTTCCCAACCCGGATCGGAAGACTTTACGCGATACATATCGCCTTCTCGTCAGTATAACTGGTAGGCCCGATCCTCTGGTGATTCAGCTGGGCAGTTTCCGCGACGCGGAAGTGCGGTTGATAATCAAGACCATGAAGAAGTATGCCAGGGTTATCGAAGAATGATGCCCAGCTTCCGGGCCCGCCCCGCATTCATGCCGGGGATTGGCTCAACTGGAGAGGCGGTTGGAAACAGGATATCTTTGCAAGGGGTGATCGGTTTGCGTAAAAGGTTGGGTTTGATTTTGCTGGGGATGGTTCTATTACTGGGCAGCCCGGCCGGTTTAGTTCAGGCCTTTCAGACCGTAAGCAACGATACGGTGTACATAGACAGCGGCCGGGTCCTCAACGGTCCCCACCTTTTAGCCGGGCAGTCGGTCGGGTTCGACGGGACGACAGACGGAGACCTTTTTGTTGTGGCCCGGTCCGCCCGCATCAATGGTCGAGTCAAGGGAGACCTGATTATGGCCTGTCAGGAGGCCGAGGTCAATGGCCCGGTAGACGGGGATATACGTATACTCGCCGGCAATGTATCACTACGGAGCATGGTAGCAGGATCATTTTCCGGGGCTGTGGAATCACTGGTCATTGACAGAGAAGCCGTGGTGGGGCGGGACCTGGTGTTTGCTGCGAGACGGTTTGATCTGTACGGAGTGGTAGATAGGGACATCAGTGCTACTGGGAACCGGATCTATGTCGATGGTACGGTGGGCAGAAATGTAAGGCTTGTTCAAATCGGTAGTCTTCGGTTGGGTGAGAACAGCCGTATCCAGGGAAACTTGTATTACTCCAGTCCCGGGAAGGCTGATATAGCTGGTGGTGCGGTGATTGAAGGTCAACAGAACTGGCGGAAGGTGGTTGGCGAACAGCAACCATATGTTTACTACCTGGACATACTGGCCGGTTTTCTGGGTATGCTCCTGGTGTGGGCGGTTTTCCGGCTGTTTTCCCCTGGCTTCTGGGACAGCCTGGCCCGAGAAATAACCGGGACCCCCTGGAGAAGTCTGGTGTTAGGTGTAGCTGCGTTTTTCACCCTGCCGGTACTGTCACTGATCTTGTTGCTTACCGTGGTAGGCATTCCCCTCGGAATGATTCTGGGGGTATCTTACGTTGTGCTTCTTTACCTGAGCAAGATAATCGTAGGTAGCGCGGCGGGAGAGGTCATTGGCCAGTACTCGGGTTGGAACCGAACCATGCACCCGTTCTGGCTATACCTGCTGGGTCTTTCGCTGGTTATCCTCGTGAGCAGGATACCCGCGATAGGTTGGCTGGTTTCGTTGATCGTGGTCTGGTGGGGCATGGGGGCGGTTTCCTCGCAGCTATTCAGCCGCGGGCCCCTCGGATAAGTACAAGCGGGCCTCAGTGGTCAATTCCTGCACCAGCTCGCTCACTGACATGATACGGTCAATCCGATACACGTTGGCTCCCGCAAAGGCGAACCCCTTGTCCATTTTGCCTGCCTGCGCATTGATGAGGGCATCGGCTATACAATAAGGAGCTGTTTTGGGATTGCAGTGTTTAAGGCAATTGTACCGGCACTTGACCTTTTGCGGCCTTTCAGCAACATTATCAATAAACTGGTTTTTGATGGCCCGTCCAGGCAGGCCAACCGGGCTCTTTATTATAACTACATCCTCCTGCCGGGCTCGCAGGTAGGCCTCTTTAAACCCGGGGGAGGCATCACACTCATAGGTGGCCACGAACCGGGTGGCCATCTGCACCCCGGCGCAGCCCAAACCAAGGAAACGGGCTATGTCTTTGCCGTCGTATATACCCCCCGCGGCGATGACCGGTATCTGGCGGCCAGATTTATCCTCGAAGGGCTTAACTGCTTCGATGACTTCTATTACAATGTCTTCCAGGCAATGTTCTTCCAGGTGTTCCAGCTGCGCGTATGAGAAACCCAGGTGGCCGCCTGCGAGCGGCCCTTCCACGACCACGCCGTCAGGACAGTAACCGTAACTTCTGTCCCACTTCTTGGCGATCAGCTGAAAGGCCTTGGCTGAAGATACAATTGGCACAATGGCAGTTGTGGTTCCCAGCACGTATTCGGGCAAGCTAAGCGGGAGGCCGGCTCCAACCATAACCAGGTTGATTGCCTCTTCTACGGCGGTGCGAACCATTTCGTCAAAGTGGTTGAGGGCTGCCATAACATTAACGCCGATAACACCTTGAGGGCAGAGTTCCCGAGCTCGGCGTATCTCCTGGCGGAGGGCTCGGATATTTGCCTTTCTCTTGTTTTCCCGGTAGTCGGGTTCGGCCATTCCGATCTCGACCGCGGAGATTATCCCAATTGCTCCCTCCCGGGCCACTGCTGAAGCAAGGCCCGACAGGGATATACCTATGCCCATCCCCCCCTGAATCAGGGGGATTCGTGCCCTATGACAGCCTATGGTTAACGCACCGAGTTCCATTTCTTCACCAGCTTTTTTGTAATGTACTCAGAATTTAATTATATTGGATAATAGAGTGGAAGCAAAGGATAATCTTAATGGCAAGTGGGGACAGTCCCTGCTTGGTAGTGGACTAGCGGAATGTGATTCTATCGATGCGGTAGGCTCCTGTTTGCGGGTTTACTAGTTTGGTTCGAAATTCGGCCTCAACTACTTCGTGCTTGAGGGATACTCCCTGCTTCCTGAACAGGAGTAGCTGGAAACGCCAGGTATTCTGTTCGGGAAGCTGGTGTTGTCCCCATTCCAGGTCTTCCCCGATGTAGTTCAAGATCTGAATGCTTATCGTATTCTCAAATTTTTTGCACAATCGTCGGGTTTCCCGGGGACTCCCGTTCCAACGTTCAGTAAAAATGGCATCCTGAATTTCCTGGGGGAGGACCGGCTTACCTCCGAAGGGGCGTTCGAGGTATTCCAAAAGCAGGCTAATCTCGGCAAACCCGCGCGTACCCGCATCCAGGCTGTAGTTTATGACCTTGTACCGGTTTTTCTGCCACTGATAAGCCAGGTACTCATATCCGGTTCCATAGATGCGCTGAACTACAATCAGTTCCGGGACCCGATCCCCGTTAACGTCATGCAAATCAAGTCCGGTTACAACTAGGGAGAAAAGCCTTTCATACCGTTGCTTTTCCGGGTTCCACCGGAAAAGGTGAAAAGGTTTTTCATGTGAATGGCTTCCCAGCACCAGAATCTCGGCCCGGTGGTCCCGGTTTACGTCCAGGACGGTGATATTTAAGGGATACCATTCCTCGTAGATACCCAGCCAACCTATAGCCGGGTCCGGCTTCAGGACATAAGTTTTGCCTCCCTCGTGCAATACCTCAACCCAGTAGGTCTTTTTATGCAGGTCGGCCCTCACGTTGATTGTCTCTTTTGTTCCGTCATTATTGGTGTCCTCGGTAACCTGCTTAACGGTCTTATAGCCGTCTCCCGCAACCAGGTGAACGAGATTGCTACCGAATATGGTCCACAAGCACAGTACCGGTACCAGGGTGGCCACCAGTAAGAGTAGGGAGTTCTTGCGCAACACTACTACTCTCAAGTCGATTCCTCCCCCCTTTTACAATTTATTGTCTTTCAGGTAATTTAGAAGGAGATTTACGCAAGCCATTATAAGGTCATACCGGCGAAATCGCCATGTACATCTCGTTTCGGCTTCGGCAGGTTATTTTCGTTTGTATAGGGGGGTAAAAATGAAGGTGGAACGCCATCCCCTGGGTACTGTGCTGGTGGTAACCCATGGTGGGAATCTGATGACCCTGGCCTGCCACCTGAATGAAGAGCCCCTGTTGTTGTACTGGAAATATTACCAGGCCAAGGCGGCGGTCTGCACCTTGCTGGTGGAAAATGGCCGGCTGGTGCTGGTTGCCATGAACGATAACGATATTACTCACCTGGATGAAACGATCTCTGATTACTGCATGAGCCAATATATTCCATGATCCTGTTCGAATACCGCAGGGGTAGTCAAGCCATAATAATATTTGATGAATTGAGAAAGGAGTGACCACCAAACCGATGACCGACAGAGAGTTGCATGCCCTCAGTGACCAGATGATTGGGCACTTAAGCCAGATCGAGAAGTATTCACTTTACTCCCAGGTGGTGCAGGATCCGGAGGTTAAACAACTGCTGCAGAACCACCAGAATCTCCTGCAGGGGCACTTGCAAACTTTGAGAAGCTTTATCCAGCAGCCGGTGAGCTACACCGCACAACCGGCCACTTTCCAAGCCGGTGTCTTCCCGACGACTTACGTGCCGCAGGGATTCAACCAACCTGGAATGGCGGGAAGGGGGGGGGTTTAATGCCGTATAGAAACATGAGCGTGCAGGGTATTGCCATCGATTGCCTGAATTCTACCAAGTACATGGCGATATCTGATGCCTTTGACAGTTTGGAATCAACCACCCCCCAAATCAGGGACCTGATGATGCGGATGAATCAGGAACACCTGAGGATGGCCGACGAGTGGAACCAGCTGGTACACAGAAAGGGCTGGCTGCAGGTTTCTGTTGCCCGTCCCGAATTGCAGAGCCAGGTCAGCAGCCAGGTCAGCTCCCTGAGTTCCCAGATGGGGATTACTTATGCGCAAACGGCTGCTCCCAGCTATCAAGTTACACCGCAGCCCACTGGGTTTCCCACCGTAATTCCGCCCCAGGTCAGCCAGTGAAACCGTACCACCCTGCCCCCGCCCTTCCGGCGGGGGCAGGGGTTTAAGTTTCTGGAGGAGTTCGGGTGGTGAGAAGACCCTGGCTGATCACACTACTGCTAGGGGTTGGTTGCCTGGTTGCCGGTTGCGGAGCCGGACTGGCTACCCGTGAGGACAAGTACCTTGGTTCGTACCTGCAAAACCAGGTCGGATACAGGTATCATTTCCGGGGGACGGGGAGCCGGTTTGCCAGCATGGACTGGGAGGTATTGTTCAAGAAAGGAAACAAAGTACAGATTGTCGAAACCGGCCGGGGAGTTCGCGCCGCTATGGTTTTTCGGACAGGGCGTGATGCCATCGAGCTGGTTTACTTCGGAGAAAAGTCTCCTTACGGGAACCATCTCAGGAATCGCGGAAACCTTCACCAGGTCTGGCTGCACACTCCCCTGGAAGTCGGTACGCGCTGGGAGGACCGCCAGGCAGTTTACGAGATCATAGCTGTTGATGAGAAGCTTGCTCTTCCCGTCGGACAACGGCGGGCACTGAAGGTCAAGAAAACCTACAAGGAGCTGGATGCTACCGAGTATATGTATTTTGTGAGGGGCCTGGGGTTTGTTAAATCGGAGTATGTGAGCGGAGAGGTTAGGGTTACCACGGAGCTGGAGACTATCAGACTTCCCGGTAAAACCTGAATAACAGGATTGGCGGTCACTTGCCGGACAGGTTTTTGGCAGCAACACCCGTGTATGGTAAAATAACCTACACGGGTTTTCGGGTTTTTTTGGTACGAGGGGGAAAGTCTGTGCGTTATGTAAGGTTCGCGGTTGGCGGCCGGGTTGGTTACGGAGTGCTGGAGAAGGACCGGGTTCTCGAGCTCGATGGCCCGGGCTACCTGCAAGGCAAGTTTACCGGTACCTGGTTCGACATCGGTGACGTTACGCTGCTGGCTCCGGTGGAACCGTCGAAGATAGTTTGTGTAGGGCTGAATTACCGAGACCATGCTGAGGAATTGAGAATGCCGGTGCCGGAAGAACCCACAATATTTCTCAAACCGCCCTCGACGGTAATCGGGCACCGGGCCGCTATAGTCTACCCGCGCCTGAGCTGGCGGGTTGATTATGAAGCCGAACTGGCGGTGGTTATTGGGGACATGACCAGGAATGTTCCGGCAAACGAGGCCCGGCGTAAAGTATTTGGGTATACCTGCGGCAATGATGTTACGGCTCGCGACCTGCAGCAAAAGGATGGTCAGTGGACGCGGGCGAAGTCGTTTGATACCTTCTGCCCGCTGGGTCCCTGGATAGAAACGGAGGTGGAGGCACAAAAGCTGGGGATATATGCATACATTAACGGTGAAACCAGGCAGGCCTCCAACACCAGCCAAATGCTCTGGAGCCCGGAACAGCTAGTCAGTTTTATATCCCGGATTATGACCCTGTACCCGGGGGATGTTATTCTTACCGGTACGCCCAGCGGAGTGGGGGAGCTCAGGGTGGGAGATGAGGTAGCCATCGAGATCGAAGCCATCGGACAACTGGTTAACCGGGTGGTTGGAGAGCAAGGTTAATTTTTCGTTAAGTAAGTTGACATGCTCCGGTCATGTGATAAAATTAATTCTGTTGAATTCCAACTAGGGAGGTAGATATCCGGGGTTGAGAGGGTTTACCGCTCAACTTCGCACTAAACACAATTGAAGGGAGGCTGAAATGGGTGCAGTCTTTAGGGCGTCACATCCTGGCCGAAATATCTGGATGCAGTTTTGAAATTCTCAACGATATGGCAATGGTCGAAGAAATCATGATAAACGCGGCTTTAGAGGCTGGTGCCGAGATCAGGGAGTTTGTGTTTCACAAGTTCAGCCCGCAGGGGGTTAGCGGGGGGGTAGTGATTTCAGAATCTCACCTGGCTATCCATACTTGGCCCGAACTGGGCTATGCTGCGGTGGACGTTTTCACGTGTGGGGAAAAGGTTAATCCCTGGGATGCGTGTGATTATCTGGCCGAAAGATTCCAGGCCACTCATGTAGATGCCAGGGAGATTAAAAGGGGCATCCTGGAGAGCACGCATAAACAGGTGATAAATCTTTAGGAGGGATACTATTTTAGTAGACCGAAGAAGCTTACCGTCGACTCCTGGTGAAGATTAGCAGGCCTTACTCAACTTCCGGAAAGTGAGTAAGGCCTTAGTTTTTGGGCATTAAATTGAGCACAAAATTGTTGACAAAGCATTTTCGGATGTATAAATATATTAGTAAGTTCCTTGTAATCCTTAAATTACCATAATTTATATCAACCTGCATAAAAATAGCAGGGGCTGTGGAAGTTATAAGGGGTAAGCCAAGAGTATACGGAGGCAGGGCTAATGAAAGTGCAAGTGCTGGGAACAGGATACGCGGTACCGGAGCGGGTATTGTCCAATGCCGAGCTCGAGTCTATGGTTGATACCAGTGATGAGTGGATTGTCAGCAGAACAGGAATTCGAGAAAGAAGGATTGCGGGTAAGGGTGTGGTCACTTCTGATCTGGCCTTGCGGGCGGCGGAGGAGGCTTTAGCCAGGTCGGGTATCAGCGGTGCCGACCTTGACCTCATTATCGTGGCAACCGTAACCCCGGACATGATGTTTCCGTCCACAGCGTGCATATTGCAGGGAAAGTTGGGGGCGACCAATGCTGCCGCTTTCGACCTTTCCGCGGGTTGTACCGGTTTTCTCTACGCGATGGTGGTGGCCGAGCGCTTCCTGCTGGCAGGTGGGGTAAATCACGCGCTGGTGATAGGTGCGGAAATCCTATCGAATATAACAGATTTCACCGACCGCAATACCTGTATCCTGTTTGGTGATGGGGCAGGCGCCATGGTGTTGGGGAGAGGACCAGGACCAAACGGCATTTTGTCTACGTACCTGGGGGCTGACGGCAACGGAGGAGGTTTGCTGCATATGCCGGCTGGAGGGTCATGGATGCCAGCTTCGGTTGAAACCGTTGCCAACCGGCTGCATTATATTCGCATGCAGGGTAACGAGGTCTTCAAGTTTGCGGTGAAGGTTATACCCGACTGCGTTTCCCGGGTGCTGAGCCAGGCTGGTATCGGTATTGAAGAAGTCGATCACTTGGTTTTGCACCAGGCTAACCTGCGCATCATGCAGACGGCGGCCAAGCGCTTGAATGTGCCCTGGGATAAGGTGCTGGTGAACATAGAACGTTACGGGAACATATCGGCCGCTTCCATACCCGTAGCTGTTGCGGAAGCGGTTGATGAGGACAAGATTAAATCGGGGGAACTGGTTCTCATGGTAGGATTCGGAGCTGGTCTTACCATGGGGGCGGCCCTGGTGCGTTGGGGCAGGTGAGCGAAAAAATGATTGCGACCAGAGTTACACGGATGTTAGGCATCAAGTATCCCCTCTTCCAGGGAGCTATGGCCTGGATAGCTACGGGCAAGCTGGCCGGAGCAGTTTCCGAGGCAGGTGGTCTGGGTATAATCGGGGCCGGTACGGCCGATGCCCGGTGGCTGAAGCAGGAGATCGACGCAGCCCGGAAGATAACCAGCAAGCCGTTTGGCGTTAACCTGGTGTTGGTGTCTCCTCACGTCGAGGATAATGTAGAGCTGCTCATTCGGGAAAACGTCCCGGTGGTCACCACCGGAGCGGGAAATCCGGGGAAATATCTTCCCCGGTTTAAAGAAAGAGGGATCAAGGTCATTCCGGTGGTGGCCTCGGTGGCCCTGGCCAGGCGGCTGGCCCGCCAGGGTGCGGATGCCGTTATCGCCGAAGGAATGGAATCAGGAGGGCATGTCGGGGAAATGACGACCATGTGCCTGGTTCCAATGGTGGTTGACGCAGTGGATATCCCGGTGATTGCTGCAGGAGGTATAGCCGATGGCCGGGGGGTAGCTGCTGCTCTGGCCCTGGGAGCGGAAGGTGTGCAGATGGGTACCCGGTTCATCTGTGCCGAAGAGTGCCCGGCCCACCAGAGGTACAAGGAAAAAGTCTTGAAGGCGGGAGATCGCGATACCGTGGTGTGTGGTGCTTCAACTGGCCACCCGGTACGGGCCATCCGCAACAAATTCGTGCGTTATTACCTGAACCGCGAAAAGGAAGGCGCCAGCCCGGAAGAATTAGAGAGATTGGGGTCCGGGAAGTACCCTGCAGCGGCCCTGGGAGGTGACATAGAAAACGGGTCCATCCTGGCCGGTCAGGTAGTGGGACTAGTCAATAAGATACAACCTGCTGCGGAGATAGTGACCAGCGTGATGGAAGAGGCAGAAAGAGTACTGCGGCAAAGATTGGGGGTGGAGCTGTGGTCCGACTAGCGTTCGTTTTTCCCGGCCAGGGGGCGCAGTACGTAGGCATGGGCAAAGAATTGTGCGAACAGTTTACCACTGCCCGGGAAGTATTCGAAAGGGCGGACGAGGCACTCGGCTTCAAGTTGAGCCGGGTGTGTTTTACCGGGCCGGCGGAAGAACTGGACAGAACGGAGGTGACCCAGCCGGCCATCCTGGTTGCCAGCCTGGCGGCTTACGCCGTTCTACAGGCTGAGGGAGTTACTCCCTGCCTGGCAGCAGGTTTAAGTCTGGGCGAGTACAGTGCCCTGACAGCCGCCGGGGTTCTCGAGCTGGAAACAGCGGTCAGGCTGGTGGCCAAGCGCGGCCGGATTATGCAGGAGGCGGTTCCGGAAGGGGCGGGAATGATGGCGGCGATAATGGGGCTGGAGCATGCTATAGTGGAAGAGGCTTGTAGCAGGGCGTCCGAGTCTGGTATTGTAGATATTGCCAACTACAATTGCCCTGGCCAACTGGTGATCTCCGGGGAAAGGCAAGCAGTTCTCCAAGCGGCTGAATTCATGAAGGAAGCCGGGGGCAAGGTTATACCCCTTTCGGTTAGTGTACCCTCCCACTCCCGGTTGATGAAAGAGGCGGCGCAATTGCTGGCCGCAGAACTGGATGGCATCAATTGGGGCCAGCCGGGTTTCCCCGTGGTTAGCAATGTCAGCGCGCAGGAGATACTACCGGGGGAG
Source organism: Syntrophomonadaceae bacterium (assembly GCA_012719535.1). Taxonomy (GTDB): domain Bacteria; phylum Bacillota; class Syntrophomonadia; order Syntrophomonadales; family Syntrophothermaceae; genus JAAYAC01. The sequence goes on from JAAYAC010000059.1 coordinate 20,449, forward strand.
TTCACCACCTTACTGGTCAAACAGTTATTCAGCCCGGTCAGGTGGGAGCAATCGGTGGAATACATGGCCGGCCAGGTGGATTATTTTGTAGAGGTGGGGCCGGGGAAGGTCTTGTCCGGTTTTATCAAGAAGAAAGCCCGACGCCAGTTGTTGGGGAATGTTGAGGATGTCGCTTCCCTGACCCGTACGCTCGACCGGGTGAAGGAGGTTTTGTCGTAATGGATAGGGTTGCGCTTGTGACGGGCAGTGCCAGGGGGATTGGACGTGCCATTGCTCTGCGGCTGGCCCGGGATGGTTTTAAAGTGGTGGTAAATGATATTGACGTCACCGGAGAGGCTGAAGCGGTAGTGAAGGAGATTCAGGCAGCGAGTGGCGAAGCCCTGGCATTGGCAGCCGATGTGTCCCGGCCTGATCAGGTAAAAGCCCTGGTGGACAGAACCGTGGCCAGTGTCGGCAGGCTGGATGTGCTGGTTAATAATGCCTGTATCGCCCGGGATAACTTGCTGCTTCGTATTTCGGACGATGAATGGTCGCAAACGCTGGCCATCAATTTAACCGGAACTTTTCTCTGTACCCGCGCGGCAATTCGGGTTATGATGAAGCAAAGGTACGGGCGCATCATCAATATGTCTTCGGTAGTGGGCCTTTACGGCAACGCGGGTCAGGCTCATTACGCTGCTTCCAAGGCGGGTATTATCGGTTTTACCCGGTCGGTGGCCAAGGAGTACGGTGGCAGGGGTATTACCGTCAATGCGGTTGCACCAGGATACATAGAGACGCCTATGACGGCAGGTTTTACCACTGATGCGCGCCAGGCCTTGCTTACCCAGATTCCTTTGGGCAGGGCGGGCTTGCCGGAGGAAGTTGCCGGGGTGGTGGCTTTTCTGGCTTCTCCGGACGCTTCCTATGTAAATGGTCAGGTTATCTCCGTTGACGGAGGTATGAACTAAAACAAGTTAAGGAGGCAGATTGTCGATGTCGGTTTTTGAGGCCCTTAAGGAGATCATTGTCGAGGTGTTGGACATTCCCGCCGATGAAATTACGCTGGAGTCGAGTTTCGCCGATGACCTGGAAGCAGACTCCCTGGACGTAGTGGAGATGTTAATGCTTCTGGAAGAGAAGTATGACATTGAAATTCCGGAAGAAGTGGCGGAAAACATGAAAAGAGTTAAAGATGTAGTCGAATACCTGGAAAAGCGCCTGCAAGAGAGTTAAAGGTGGGTTGGGAATGCGACAGAGAAGAGTGGCTGTCACCGGAATGGGAGTTATTAGCCCGGTGGGCAATGATATCGCCACCTTCTGGAACAGTCTGGTAGAAGGTAAGAGCGGGATAGGCTACATTGACCGGTTTGACGTCTCGGCTTATCCTACCAAAATTGCAGCCCAGGTCAAGGGGTTTAACCCCGGAGATTATATAAGCCGCAAAGAAGCCCGCCGCATGGATAAATTCGTCCAGTTTGCCTGTGCGGCCACACGTATGGCCCTGGAAGACGCGGGGCTGACCATCAACGCGGAGAATGCGGACAGGGTGGGCGTGTGGATTGGCTCAGGCATCGGCGGTTTGGAGACCTTCGAGATGCAGCACCAGAACCTGTTGGGCAAAGGAGTGGGGAGTATCAGCCCGTTCTTCATTCCCATGTTGATCGCCAATATGGCAGCCGGGCAGGTATCAATTCTGTTCGGAGCCAAGGGGCCCAACGGGTGTACGGTGACCGCCTGCGCCACTGCGACCAATTCCATCGGTGACGCTTTCCGCTTCATTCAAAGGGGGGAGGCGGATGTCATGATAACCGGAGGAACCGAGGCTTCCATCACCCCGCTGGGGATGGCCGGTTTCTGCGCCATGAAGGCCATGTCCACCCGTAATGATGAACCCGAGAAAGCCAGTCGGCCCTTTGACGCTGGACGGGACGGCTTTGTGATGGGGGAGGGGGCCGGTATCGTCATCCTGGAGGAAATGGAACGGGCGCTGCAGCGCGGTGCCAGGATTTACGCCGAAGTGATAGGGTATGGTACCACCGCTGATGCATATCACGTGGTTCAACCGGAGCCCGAGGGCGACGGAGCCGCACGAGCTTTTGCCATGGCCCTCCGGGATGCGGGGATTGCGCCAGGAGAAGTTGATTATATAAACGCTCACGGAACCGGCACCGAGTTCAATGATGCCATGGAAACCAGGGCTATAAAGAAGATATTGGGTAAGCACGCGTACGAGGTAGCCATAAGTTCTACCAAAAGCATGACCGGTCACATGCTGGGCGCCGCCGGGGCGGTGGAGTTTATTGTGGCTGTTCTTGCCTGTAAGCATGACCTGATTCCTCCAACCATAAACTATACTACTCCCGACCCTGATTGTGATTTGGACTACGTTCCGAACACGGCTCGCCGCAGGAACGTGCGGGTGGCCATATCGGATTCATTAGGCTTCGGGGGACACAACGCAGTGCTGGTGGTCCGCAAGTTTGCCTGAACGGCATTGATTGGGATGATTTGAATGCTGCACACAAAAGATATACAGGCAATAATCCCCCACCGGTATCCCTTCCTGCTCGTGGATCGCATCATCGAACTGGAACCCGGCAAGAGGGCGGTGGGAATTAAGAATGTCTCGGGAAACGAACCCTTTTTCCAGGGGCACTTCCCGGGGAATCCTATCATGCCTGGCGTGCTGGTGCTGGAGGCGCTGGCGCAGGTCGGAGCTTGTGCCATACTGAGCCAGGACAGTTACAAAAGCCGCCTGGCGTATTTTGCCGGTATTGACCGGGTGCGGTTCAAGAGGATGGTTTTTCCTGGCGACCAGCTGGTGCTGGAAGTGGAAATGCTCAAGCTAAAGGGCTTGATCGGCAAGGCGAAGGGCAAGGCCACTGTAGAAGGTGACCTGGTGGCAGCCGGAGAGTTCATGTTTGCGCTGGAGAGCAAAAGAGGATAGAAAACATGTTGAAGGATATTTTTGAACGCCGGCCTAAAAAGAGATATGTAACCCTGCCGGTGCACAGCGAAGACCTTGCACCGGTGGAGGTGCCTTCGGTGAAGCGTTGCCCCCGGTGCGGCAAGCGTACCCGGGAGGAGGAGCTTGATATCAACCTAAAGGTATGCTCCGCATGTGATTACCATTTTCCGCTGGCAGCGGGGGAAAGGATATGGATGGTAACCGACGAAGGCAGTTTTGTCGAGTTTGACGAGGGACTCACCTCGCTGAATCCGCTCGAGTTTCCCGGTTACCCCGAAAAGCTGGCCAGGGCGAGGGAAGCAAGCGGTCTGAACGAAGCGGTGGTCACCGGGAAGGGCACTATCTATGGTGAACCAACCGTATTGGGAGTCATGGACAGCAGGTTCATGATGGGAAGTATGGGGTCCGTGGTCGGGGAAAAAGTCACCCGGGCTTTTGAAAGAGCTGGTGAGGAGAAACTTCCGGTTATCATGTTTACCGCCTCGGGAGGTGCCAGGATGCAGGAGGGCATGATTTCTCTAATGCAGATGGCCAAGACCAGCGCGGCGGTAGGACGGTTTTCCCGGAAAGGCCTGCTCTATGTAGCCGTTCTGACCCATCCAACCACTGGAGGTGTGACAGCGAGCTTTGCCACCCTGGCGGACATAGTGGTTACTGAACCCGGTACCATGGTTGGTTTTGCCGGTCCCCGGGTTATCGAACAGACCATCGGGCAGAAAGTCCCGCCCGGGTTCCAACAAGCGGAGTTCCTGCTGCAACACGGCATGATCGACCGCATCGTTCACCGTAAAGAGATGAAGGAGTTTCTCGGCAAACTCCTGGTATTTCACAGGTCAGGAGGACAACGTGGTGTATAGTCGCCCTCTGGACTTTGAAAAGGATTACCTGGACCTTAAGGAAAAACTGGATGAATTGAAAAGCATGGCCTCCGAAAAGAGCATTGATCTGGGTGCGGAGATTGCCAGCCTGGAGGAGAAGGTGGCCCGGCTCAAGGAACAAAAATACCGGGAGCTCACTGCCTGGCAGAAGGTGCAGATAGCTCGCCACCCCGACCGGCCGACCACCCTTGACTTTGTTCAGGCGATGTTCCATGATTTCGTCGAGCTGCACGGAGACAGGTGTTTCGGAGACGATCCCGCCCTGGTGGGAGGAATTGCCTGGTTCGAGGGTGTACCGGTTACCGTAATTGGACACCAGAAAGGGAAAGACACCAACCAGAACCTGCAACGAAACTTCGGAATGCCTCATCCGGAAGGCTACCGTAAGGCGTGCCGCCTGATGCAACAGGCCGAAAAGTTCGGGCGCCCGTTGATATGTTTTATCGATACCTCGGGAGCATACCCGGGTACCGGGGCCGAGGAGCGAGGACAGGGCTGGGCCATTTCCCAGAGCCTGTTGCAGATGTCAGCCCTCCGCATCCCAACTATAAGTGTGGTTATCGGGGAGGGCGGCAGCGGCGGGGCTCTTGCCCTGGGAGTGGCGGACCGCGTCTTGATGTTATCCTATGCCACGTACTCGGTTATCTCACCGCAGGGGTGCGCCAGCATCCTGTGGAACGACGCCCGCCGGGCCGACGAAATGGCGGAAAACCTGAAGATGACCGCCCCCGATCTCCTTAACCTGGGGATTATCGATGAGATTATTCCCGAACCCCTGGAAGGCGCGCATCGTGATGCGGAAAACACCTTCAAGGTGGTAAAGGAAAGGCTGAGCTTTCACCTCAAACAACTTGTGGAGTATGATCCCGCCGAACTGGTCGAAAAGAGATATCAGCGCTTGAGAAAGATCGGCGTGTGGAATCAGGCTTGAAATGGTGCAACTTGGTGCGGGTCATAAGGGCCGGTTCAATATCATAAGTACCAGCTAGTGTACGGTTACTTGCGGGATGTCGTGCTGTCTGAGAAGAGCGATGGTGGAACCGACCTGTTCATCCGGGCACTGAATGATGAGAACCGTTTTGCCAGCCTGTAAGGCCTCCTCAATATCCCGGCCCCCTTCCGGCGATATTCCCCAGTCAGCGACGGCCCCGGCCAGCCCGCCGGCAGTCGCGCCGGTCAGGAACCCGGCTGCGGGTCCGACAGCCGCCAAAGGTCCCAGAATGGGTACTGTAACGAGCCCGGCTCCCACCAGTAACCCGCCCAGGGCTCCCAGACTCGCCCCAGTAGCTCCCCCGTCCCAAAGGTTGTCATCATAGCCAACTTGAAAACTTTGGGTCTCACTGTTTTCATGCTCGATATGGCGCCATAATATGGAAATGTCGTTCTGAAAGCCTGTATCCCGCAGGTGGGCGGCAGCCTTATATGCTTTTTGCCTGTCACCAGTCACGCCGACAACTGTCCTCAAGTTAAGAAACCTCCTTTTCACATAGCATGGGTTAGTTTAAAATCTAATATGTACTGGTTTCAACAAGCAGGAGATTTATGTCTTCTGTAGAAAGAAACATAGACATGCTTGGTAAGGGGGCTCGCTTTGGCAATGAACCTGGTTTTTGTGGAAAAGGTAAAGAATGAGCTGGTCGCCGCCAACCTTCTCATAAAAGAGAGTCTCCACCCGTGGGGCGAAGATACACTACCTTATTTCGAGGGTCTGGAAAGCGATGTTCATTGGAGGATGATACCTGCGGTTACGGCTCTGGTTTACCGGAGTCTGGGTTTCAATTTCCGCTCTACGGTATACATGACCGCTATATTTCGGATGGTACATTTTGCTAACCATATCCACGGCACGGTACGGGATGATGAAGAAGGTCAGCAATATGACCGGGGTTTTCAGTTTGCAATCCTTATTGGTGATTACATTTCCGGAATGATATTAAGACTGTTGAGTGAAATTGATTCTCATTATTTAATACCGGCTTTCACTGCCATGACGTGTGAAATCAATGAGGGAAGAGTTATGCGAAAGTTGAACGCTGGCCGGGAGCTGGACGTGGAAACCATAAGCCGGGAAACGGCCTCAATCTATAAGACCATTTTCCTTACCGCCGCTATGGCGGCGCGCCTGTCCGACCGGGAGAGGGAACTTTACCGGGAAATAGGCCACAACCTGGGGATGGCAGTAGCCATCCAGTATGAGACCTGCTCCCCCCGTGCTGCTTATCCATACCTGGATAAGGCCAAGTCCCTGCAACTGGCCGCCGGCCGGGAGCGCCGCCGGGAAAGTGAGAACATGGTAGATAACCTGATTGATGAGCTTTTGGGTGGTGCGGTTATTCGCAAGGCAGCCGTAGTGTAAGAATACTGTTTCGCAGCGGCCCTGGGGCAAAGTCACCCTAAGGAGGTATTTGATGGCTTTTCAGGATTTGCACGAGTTTGTAGCTGAATTGGAGAGGCGGGGGTGGTTGAAACGCATAACCGCCGAAGTGGATGCCGAGTTGGAAATAACCGAAATCACGGACCGGGTAAGTAAGGCCTACGGGCCTGCTTTACTTTTTGAGAATGTTAAAGGAGCAGACATGCCCCTGCTCATCAATTCCCTGGGAAGTTACGAAAGAATGTCCCTGGCTCTGGGGGTTACGAGTTTTAACGACATCAGCGGGCGGATTGAAGAATTGCTGGGAATGGTGGACCGGGTTCCCGAGTCCCTCATCGGCAAGATAAAGATGCTCCCCAAGTTGGCAGAGCTCTCCTCATTCATGCCCAAGCGGGTTAAGTCCGGCCCCTGCCAGGAGGTTGTAATTAAAGAAAACCCCTCCTTGGACATTTTGCCCATTCTCAAGTGCTGGCCCGGGGATGCCGGCAGGTACATTACCTTGCCGCTGGTCTTCACCAGGGACCCGGAGAACGGAAAACCTAACATGGGCATGTACCGCATGCAGGTGTTTGACAGCCGAACCACGGGGATGCACTGGCACACCCACCATGACGGGGCTGAGAACTACCGGAAGCACTGTGCCCTGGGCCGAGCCACCGAGGTGGCGGTAGCTCTTGGGGGGGATCCGGCCATCATTTATGCTGCTACAGCGCCGCTGCCCAAAGACATTTATGAACTGGTGTTTGCCGGCTTTCTCCGGCGCAAACCGGTGGAAGTCGTCAAGTGTGTGACGGTGGATCTGGAAGTACCCGCACATGCGGAGATTATCCTGGAAGGATACGTTAATCCCGGCGAAAAGCGGCTCGAGGGACCTTTCGGGGATCATACCGGCTACTATTCCCTGGCGGATGAGTTTCCCGTATTTCATTTGACCTGTATCACTCACCGCAGGAACGCCATTTATCCTACCACTATTGTGGGTAAACCTCCCATGGAGGATTGTTACATGGGGAAGGCTACGGAAAGAATATTCCTGCCCCTCTTGAAATTGCAGTTGCCGGAAGTGGTAGATATGAACCTGCCGCTGGAGGGTGTATTTCATAACTGTGTAGTGGTTTCCATCAAGAAGAGTTTTCCCCGCCAGGCCAAGAAAGTAATGCATGCTTTATGGGGAATGGGCCAGATGATGTTTGCCAAGTTTATCGTGGTGGTGGACGATTCCGTGGATGTCCATAACACATCCGAGGTAGCGTGGAAGGTATTCAATAATGTTGATCCACGGAGAGATATTGAAATCGTTGAAGGCCCGCTGGATGTTCTAGATCACTCAGCACCCAATCCTTTGTTTGGCTCTAAGATTGGCATTGATGCTACGAAAAAATGGGAAAGTGAGGGTCATCCCCGGGAATGGCCGGACGATATTGAAATGTTGCCTGAGATCAAGGCATTAGTAGACCGCAGGTGGAAGGAATATGGCCTGGACTAAAATAGGTGTGTTCTTGCGGATGATCGATTTCGGTTACACGGTTTTCGGGCTGCCGTTCGCTTACCTGGGAGCATTTCTGGCTGTCGGGGGTGTCCCCAGTCTTCACCAGCTACTCTGGATAACGGTAGCCATGATAGGCGCGCGCACTGCCGCCTTGTGTTTGAACCGCCTCATTGACCGGGAGATAGACAGGCGCAACCCGCGTACCGCACACTGGATCATGGCCAGCGGGCAGTTGCCGGTAGGGCCAGTCTGGGGAGCGGTGTTCGTAAATCTGGCTCTGCTTTTTCTGGCAGCTTGGCAGCTCAACATGTTATGTGTGAAGCTGGCTCCCCTGGCGGTACTGATTTTATGGGGTTATTCATATACCAAGCGGTTTACCTGGTGGTGCCACCTTATTTTGGGCCTGGCCATTGGTATGGGGTCCATTGGAGCCTGGATTGCCGTGACCGGTAGCCTGGACTGGCAGCCTTTTCTACTGGGCCTGGCTGTGGCTTTCTGGGTAGCCGGTTTTGACACCATGTACGCGTGTCAGGATGTTGAGTTCGACCGGCAGGAAGGCCTGTATTCCATACCTGCCCGCTTCGGAGCCGGAGGGGCCTTGTACTTTGCTAAGTTTTTCCACCTGCTGACGGTGGTCTGTTTTCTGCTGGCCGGAGCTGTCCTCGGACGGGGTGGATGGTATTATGCCGGGGTGGCTTTTGCCGCGGTAATACTAATATATGAACACAGTTTGGTAAGGCCAGACGACCTTTCCCTGGTCAACCTGGCCTCGTTCAAGGTAAACCGCTATGTCAGTCTCGTTATGTTTTTGACAACCTTAGCCGATTTACTCCTGCACTGATGCGCCGGAACTATGAGGGCCTGCCGGCGAAAAACTTCACAATTTCAAGCCTGACCCTGAAAGGATTGTGTGTTATGAGGAGACTTGTAGTCGGTATTACCGGGGCCAGCGGGGTTGTCTATGGCACAAGGATGGTAGAGGCCCTGCTGGCTTCCGGGCACGAAGTGCACCTGGTGGTGAGCGAGCCGGCTGTGGTGGTGGCGACTCACGAACTGGGATGGGATTTCCAGGCCGGAGTGGTGGAAACATGCCGCCGGGAGATAGCGGGTGGCGACACCGGTACGCTTAGGGTATACGAAAACCATGAGATTTGGGCTCCCCCCGCCAGTGGTTCTTTCCCGGTTGGCGGAATGGTGGTTATCCCGTGCTCCATGTCCACCTTGTCGGGCATTGCCCATGGGAGTTCCAACAACCTGATCGAGCGAGCGGCGGACGTGATGTTGAAGGAAAAGCGCCTCCTGGTTCTCGTGCCGCGCGAGACGCCTCTAAACGTCATCCACCTGAGAAATATGTTATCCCTGGCCGAAATGGGTGTATCCATAGTCCCGGCCATGCCCGGGTTTTATCACCAGCCGCGCACCGTAGACGACATGGTAAGTTTTGTGGTAGGCAAGGTAATGGATATACTGGCCCTGGAAAATCGACTATTTAAAAGGTATGAAGGCGGCGCCTGAGCATGGTTTGGCAGGCTGGCCGGCATGACAAGGTGGTATCGGTGGGGTAAACCAGCCGGGGGATAATTCAAGTTTTGACATTAGACCTGGCATATACTAGAATGTATATTGAAAACTGAAGATTGTCGAACGGTCAAAGCTTCACGGCGAAAGCCGGGAATGCGGGGTGAAGGTGCCTAAGTTCACAAGGATATGGCGTGCTTTACCATGAGAACTTGGCTTACTGGGGTGGGTAGCCTGAAATGGGGCTACCCTTTTTTGTGTCTTGTCTTATCTGGTTGTTATGAGGTGGGGGGTAGCATGTCGCACTTTATGCTTTCAATACTGATATTCGCGGTAGCCTACATTTTTATTATTGTGGAAAAGGTGCACCGGACCGTGGTGGCCATGGTGGGTGCTACCATTTGCATTGCGCTGGGCGTGGTGACCCAGGAAGAGGCTGTACGTTCCATAGACTTTAACACCATCGGCTTGCTAGTGGGAATGATGATCATTGTAGGAATTACGAGGCGCAGTGGAGTATTTGAGTACCTGGCTATCAAGGCAGCCAAGCTAGCCGGGGGGAAACCATTGGGAATTCTGGTCGCCTTCAGCCTGATCACGGCGGTAGCTTCGGCGCTACTCGACAATGTTACCACTGTGCTGCTAATAGTCCCGGTCACTTTTGCTGTTACCCAACACCTGGAAGTTTCTCCCCTGCCTTTCCTGGTTACGGAGATCCTCGCATCTAACATTGGAGGTACGGCAACGTTGATCGGCGATCCACCCAACATAATGATTGGGAGTGCCACCCACCTGGGTTTTATGGACTTTGTGGCCAACCTGGCTTTCCCGGTGGCAGTAATACTGTTGCTCACGGTTGCTATCCTGGCGATTTTATACCGCCGGGACCTCTTCGCATCAGCGACGAACGTCCAGAGGGTTCTCGAACTGGAGTAGAAGGAGTTCATCAAGGACTGGCGTTTGTTGAAACGCTCGCTCGCCGTGCTGGGCCTAACCGTGTTGGGCTTTTTACTTCACCAGGCCTTAAACCTGGAGTCGGCTACCATTGCCTTGCTGGGTGCGGCAGTGCTTATGCTCGTCACTGCCGAGCACCCGGAAGAGGCACTGCTCATCGTGGAATGGCCCACCATCTTTTTTTTCGCTGGTTTATTTGTTATAGTGGGGGGCCTGGAAGCGGCTGGAGTCATTGAGTGGATAGCCCGGAGGGCGTTAGACGTCACCAGGGGGGACGTCGTAACAACCGGGCTACTGGTTTTGTGGCTGGCGGCGGTGGGTTCAGCTTTTGTGGACAATATACCCTTTGTGGCTACCATGATCCCTCTCTTACAGACGATGGGTACAATATCTTCGATGCCCATGGAATCCATATGGTGGAGTCTTGCGTTGGGAGCCTGCCTGGGAGGCAACGGGACACTGGTGGGAGCTTCGGCCAACGTGATAGTGGCGGGGATAGCGGAGCGTTACGGAACTTCGATTAGATTTATGCAATTCCTTAAAGTCGGGTTCCCCCTCATGCTGCTTTCCATTTTACTATCTACGGCTTACTTATACTTGTTCTATTGGAGATAGTTGTATAGTTTGCCAAAGGGTGGGAGTATGATTTGACATCACCTGTAAATGTGTGTTACATTAAAACCATGCAAGTTGCGGGCTATACGAGTCTAAGCCGCTGAAGGACCATTTTAGTGCCTGGAGAAAATAGGTTATCAGGGTGGGTAGCTTTTATAGCCTGGCTATCCACGTCAATTCTATTACCGCCCGAAAAAAGAAAGGAGGGATAGCAGGTCCCCATTCTTTCGCAACCGGATGAGCGTCAACAACGGCTCGAAGCTTGTCATGAGTTGGGTCAATGGGGTATGGTTGTTATGCTCTAAATGGTGTTCCCTGAAAAGCGCCCTCCCCAAAGTACGTCTTCCGGCAATTAGAATGAACTATTCCCTGTATGCAAGTATCTGTCGTATGCTGTTTCCAGGCTAACCGGAAGAAAATCGACTTTTCATGGGGAACTAAATGCAGTGAATCTAACGATACTCGTGTCATATCGCTGAATCCTCGATAGTGAGGAGCGGGGGAACCAGAGAATTGGGGTGAATCCCGGTATTCAACTGACATTGCCTCTTTCCCGCGCACAATCTCGGCTGGCTCGTTGAACGAGGCGGTGAACGGGAGAGTATTTGGTTGGGTACAGGGTAGGGCTATCCCTTAGCCCGAATCCGTCAGCTAACCTCGTAAGCGTCGAAAGGGAGACAGGGTCGTTGTGTTGTAGCAAGACCAAGGGTTCCTTTGGTCTTTTTGCATCATCATGGGTCGCTTGTGTTCCGCATACAGGTCTGTTGCAGTGTAAGTACTGTGAGGACCAAGACACCTTTCTCGTATCTTTTCTTACCTGTTTCCCACAGATGGTACATAGTCCGGTTTACAAAAATGAAGAAGCTGTGCTGGGGTGGAGAGTTCAATGCAGGGCCACTGGATGACTGTATAATAGGCCAGCCAGGACTCTTTAACGAGACACGGTCAAAAGGAGGGAGCGTATGAGGGAAAGAAGCGCCAGTGATGATACCAGGCTCCGGGCCCTTGCCAGGGCGGCCGAGCTCAAAATGGATGTAGATAGCTACCTCAAGAACCGGGCCGAAATCCCAACTGGGATGTCCCGGCAGGTGGAGGTGGAGGCCCGCAAAAGGGAAATACTCCGAATTCTTAAAGCCAGCGAGCAGGATTGGGACGATTGGAAGTGGCAAGTGCGTAACCGGGTTAAGGATGCTGGTTTGCTGGCAGAAATCCTGGAGCTGAGTACCACTGAAAGAAAGCGGATTGAAAAGGTGGGGGAAGTCTACCGGTGGGCCGTTTCACCTTATTACCTGAGCTTGATTGGTGATGACCGGGAAAACAGCCCCATTTATAAACAGTCAGTCCCCGATATGCGCGAACTCTATGGGGGCGGAAGCTTGGATCCCATGAATGAGGCCCTTACGTCACCCGCTCCTTGTATTACGCGCCGTTATCCCGATCGACTCATAATCAATGTCACCAACCAGTGTGCCATGTTTTGCCGGCACTGTCAGAGAAGGCGAAATATAGGAGAAATCGACAGGCACGCTTGCCGGGACGATATTCGGCAGGCGCTGGAGTATGTAGCCGGCAATCCCGAAATAAGAGACGTGCTAATTACCGGTGGCGATGCATTGCTGTTGAGTGACCAAATGCTGGATTGGATATTGAGCGAGCTGGATAACATCCCACATGTTGAGATCAAACGTATAGGAACCAGGGTTCCGGTTACGCTGCCGCAGCGCGTTACGCCTGCATTGTGTGATGTTTTGCGCAAGCATCCTCCTCTATATATAAATACCCAGTTTAATCACCCGCTCGAGGTCACGCCTTGGGCGAAAAAAGCCTGTGACAGATTGGTCGAGGCCGGAGCCGTCCTGGGTAACCAGGCTGTCTTGCTGCGCGGCATAAATGACTGCCCGGATGTAATGAAAAGGCTGAACCAGGAGTTGCTTCGTATCCGGGTTCGTCCTTATTATATCTTCCACCCGAAAACGGTTAAGGGAACCAGTCACTGGTGGACCAGCATCCACAGGGGGCTGGAAATAATGGAGGCCTTGCGCGGGCATACCTCGGGTCTGGCGGTGCCGACGTACATCGTAAACGCCCCGGGCGGGCTGGGGAAGATTCCGCTTATGCCCCAGTACATTGTAAATGTACGACCAGGCAAGTTTACACTGCGGACCTGGGAAGGCAAAATAGTAGAGGTTGAGGAAGCGATATAAGTAAGAACCAACTACCAAAGGCACATACCCCGGTATGGCCAAAGGCATCTTGAGTGATCAGATGCCTTTTTTTGTTGGGAAAAATCATGCTTATGGTTGAGTACAAGAGGCTAAAACTATATAATTAGACTGATTATCCGACTATGTCGCTTTAAGGAGACATGGCATGAGTTTTGATTTTTTCAAAGATATTGAAGGGGAACTACAGATAGTCGAAATCGAATTGAGAAAAACCATAGACACCGACCTGCCCGTACTTCGCGAAGCCTCCATGCACTTGATCGAGGCGGGAGGCAAGCGCCTGCGGCCGGCCTTTACCCTACTGGCCGGCAGTTTTTACGCGTCTTCTCTGGATAGGCTGATACCTGTGGCGGTAGCTCTTGAGTTGGTGCATATGGCTACCCTGGTACACGATGACGTCATTGATAATTCGGCTACCCGCCGGGGGCGTGAAACGGTCAAGGCCTGCTGGGGCAACCGTATCTCCATATACTCGGGCAACTACATCTTTGCCAAGTCGCTTAACCTGGCGGCCAGTTACGAAAGGCCGGATGTAATAAACATCCTGGCTGACGCCAGCATGAAGATATGTGAAGGCGAAATAATTCAGATGATGAGCTGCTTTAACGTTAACCAGAACTTGAAGGACTACCTGCGGCGTATTGAGCGCAAGACGGCCTTGTTGATGTCCCTGAGCTGTCACCTGGGCGCTCTTATCGGTGACGCTCCCCCTGCCAAAGTCAGGGTATTGAGCAGGCTGGGTTACTATCTGGGGATGGCCTTTCAGATAACCGATGACATCCTGGATTACGTAGCTGACGAAGCGGTGCTGGGAAAACCGGTGGGCAGTGACATCCGCCAGGGCATCATAACCCTGCCGGCTCTGTATGCACTGCGGTTTGGCGACCGGCGGGAGGAGTTGGCCGGCTTGCTGGCCTCGCCGGAGAGGTGCCAGGAGGAACCGGGCCGGATAGTTGACATGGTGGTTTCGAGTGGCGGCATAGACTACGCGTATGATATGGCCTGTGCGTATATTGGTAAAGCCCGCAGGAAACTTGCCCAGCTACCCGATGTTCCCGCCCGCAAGACTCTGGACGATATCGCGGGTTTCATTGCCAGCCGCGACTTCTGATCTTCTGATAAGGAGGATTCTTCGTTGTTTAAGAAGTTGAGCCCCGATGAGAAGGTGACTTTACTACGCCACTTGGAGGACCTCCGCAAGGCCTTGCTTATCTCCCTGGCTGCGATAGTGATTGCGGCCTTTGCATCCTTCTCGTACAGTGATGAAATACTCAGAATAGTTCAACGCCCGTTGACCGACCTGGGGATGGGGTTAAGCTTGGTCTATATCGGGGTGGCCGAGGGATTTTTTGTGAAAATGAAGCTGTCCCTGCTGGCCGGTTTGATTATTGCTTTTCCTATCGTTGCGTGGGAGTTGTGGAGTTTTGTCGCCCCGGCGCTGTACCCGCATGAGCGAAGGTATGTATACCTTTTGTTTCCAATCATCTTGATTCTCTTCGCCGGTGGAGTGTTGTTCGCTTATTTTACCATTCTCAAGATGGTGCTGGCTTTTCTGATATACATCTCCGGGGATCTTCAGCCTATGCTGACGGTAGACAAGTACCTGTCCTTTGTGCTGACTTTTACCATCCCCTTCGGGGTGGTTTTCGAACTTCCTGTTATCGTCTTCTTTCTGACCAAGATAGGTGTCATAGGCCCGGAAACTCTTTCCCGCAATCGCAAGTATGCCCTGCTGGTAATTTTTATTATTGCGGCAGCCCTTACTCCCGGGCCGGATCCAATTTCCCAGACCATGATGGCCTTGCCCGTATATTTGCTGTACGAGGTTAGTATCCTGGTGGCCAAACTGGCCCGTCCCAAACAGAAAGAGGACAGCGAGGAAGTCCTGGAATAGAAAGGGATTTTGCAGCAAGGATGTTACCCAAACATTGGTGGAGGGTTCCATGTAAAGGTTTTCCGCACCATAAAATGGAACGGACCAGCTCAGTACAGAGAAGAACTGAACGGTATACGTAATCAAAGGTGTATGGCCGGTTGCATCTCGGAGAGATAATGACCGGCCTCTATATGTATGGATGTACGGTAAACTGTAAAACCGGAGCGGTAAACAGCCCCCCGCCGAATTTTGTGTGAAGACCAAAATTTCTCCTATAAATGTTTGTTGTTAAAGGAGGAATTGTTCAGGCAATGTAGAATTGTACTAAAAATATGCGTTCCCCTAAACCCCAGTAAATAGTTGACAATTGCAGAAAGGAGAGTCGAAGGCGTGAAGGTTACGCGGAGACAGTTTCTCAAGTTTACCGGAGCAACTGCTGCTACCTTCGCCGTAGTAGACCTTGGCTTTGGCCTGACAGCCACGGCAGCCGAGGTTAAGGGGTGCCGGATCAAGGACGTCACTCCTACACCTACGATCTGCCCGTACTGTGCTACAGGGTGCGGCTTGCTGGTCTACTCGGAAACGGATGCCTCGGGCAAGTTCGTGAAACTCCTTAGTGTTGAGGGAGATCCCGATCACCCGATTAACCGGGGCGCTGCTTGTGCCAAAGGTGCGGCACTGTTCAACCTCCGGGAGGTTTATGACGAATTGACCGGAGAACAGGTAGTAAATCCCAAGCGAGCGCAAAAGCCGCTGTATCGCGCGCCTGGGAGTGACAAGTGGGAAGAAAAGGATTGGGATTGGATTCTAGACGAAATAGCCAAGAGAGTCAAGGAAACGCGGGACAAGAGCTTCATCCACAAGGAAAAAATTGCGGACGGTAGCGAAATCATAGTCAATCGCTGCGAAAAAATCGCTTCGATGGGAGGTTCAGGCCTGGATAACGAGGAAGCTTACTTGCTGAGCAAGATGATGCGTGCCCTCGGGGTTGTGTACCTGGAAACCCAGGCCCGTATTTGACACTCGGCCACGGTGGCAGGTTTGTCACCTTCATTCGGCCGGGGGGTTATGACCAATCATATCATTGATATGAAGAATACCGACTGTGCCCTTATTATTGGTAGTAACGTGGCGGAGAACCACCCTATTACCATGAAATGGCTACTGAAGGCACGGGAGGAACGGGGTGCCAAGCTTATTCACGTGGACCCGCGGTTTACCCGTACTTCTGCGGTCGCCGATATTTATGCTCCACTGAGGTCGGGTACCGATATTGCATTTATCGGCGGAATGATCAAGTATATCATCGACAACAATTTGTACCACAAGGACTATGTGGTTAACTACACGAATGCCGCGTTCCTCATTAATGATGGGTTTGATTTCAAAGACGGCCTGTTCTCCGGTTATGATGAGAGTAAGAAGGCATATGATCCGACTACGTGGGATTACCAGCGTGATGCGGAAGGGAAGCCTATCAAGGACCCAACCCTTACCAACCCGCGCTGCGTGTTCCAGCTCTTGAAGAAACACTATGAGCGTTATGACATTGACACGGTATGTAGGATTACCGGTACTCCCAAGGATAAGTACCTGGAGGTTCTGGAGACCTTCTGTGCTACCGGGGCGCCCGATAAGACCGGCTGCATAATCTACGCCATGGGTACTACCCAGCACACGGTGGGTAGTCAAAACGTGCGGTCTTATGCTATGGTACAGCTCCTGTTGGGTAACGCGGGGAGACCCGGCGGCGGGGTGAACGCGATGCGCGGGGAGAACAACGTGCAGGGTGCTACCGATATGGCCCTGTTGTTCCATATCATTCCCGGCTACATCAATTCCCCCATGAATACGCCCGACCACAAGGATTTGATATCCTTCTTGAAGAAGGAAACCCCGGGCGCGGCCAATCTGCCTGTCAGTACCCTGGCTGAATTGAGGGAAGCTGTTAAAGCGGGATTTCCGAATTCCGGTTTCAAGATCAACACTTCCAAATGGGTGGTAAGCATGCTGAAAGCCTGGTGGGGCGATGCGGCTACACCGGAAAACGACTTTGCTTACCATTATCTCCCCAAGAGGGATGAGAAGAAGAACTACTCGCACATGGCTATGTTTGAAGCTATGTACAATGGTGAAATCGACGGCCTGTTTGTGAACGGCGGGAACCCGGTGGTGGGTGGCCCTAATGCCAACAAGGAACAAGCGGCTCTGGCCAAACTTAAGTGGCTGGTGGTACTGGACCTGTGGCTGCATGAGACGGCGGAGTTTTGGTCCTACAAGGCATGGGAGAGACCGGTTGAGAATCCCGATGTACCGAAGATGGAGCCCAAGGATATCCCGACCGAAGTATTCTTCCTGCCGGCGGCTGCCGTCTATGAGAAAGAAGGAACCGCATCCAACACCGGGCGGTGGATGCAATATCGCTGGAAGGGCGCGGAACCGGTTGGGGATTCTAAGCCCGACCTGTGGATAATCGACCAACTCTGCAAGCGTATCAAGAAGCTGTATGAAGGCAGCACCAAGCCGGAGGATGAGCCCATTACCAAGTTGACCTGGGGTCCTTACGGCGAAGGTGAAGAACCCGAACCCGTGCTGGTCGGCCTGGAACTCAACGGGTACATTGGTAAATTCGAGGACCACAAACCGGTCGAGAACTTTACTAAACTGGCCGATGACGGCAGTACTGCCTGTGGCGTCTGGGTCTATTCCGGTTGTATGACTACAAAACCCGACGGAACCTTGGATTACAAGCCGATGTGGCGCGATAACCAGGACAATTCGAAGACCGGTCTGGGATTGTACTCCAAGTGGGCATGGTGCTGGCCGCTCAACCGCCGCATCGTGTACAACCGTTGCTCGGTACAGCCGGATGGTACACCCTGGCCGGGAGACGAAGCCCGTGCACTGTTCAAGTGGGATCCCAATAACCCCGATGGCGATCCGAAGACGGGAAACCCCGGCAAGTGGGTGGGGGACGACGTACCCGACTTCAACAAGTATCTGGCGCCGGCAGTGGGGCCTGGAGCGGCTGTGCCATTCCTGATGAGGCCCGAGGGAGTTGGATGTCTCTTCGCTACCAAGAAAGACATGAAGGAAGGCCCGTTCCCTGAGCACTATGAGCCATGGGAAAGCCCATTCAAGAACCTGCTGAACAGTCAGCAGAATAACCCGTGTATAAAGGTTTGGGAACCTGACAAGCAGGGCACCGCTGATAAGTACCCGATCATTGGTACCACCTACCGCGTGGTCGAGCACTGGCAGACTGGAGCTCTGACACGTAACCTGCCGTGGCTGGCAGAACTTATGCCCAACATGTTTATAGAAATGAGCGAAGAACTGGCAAAACTCAAGGGAATCAACAATGGTGACAAGGTGATAGTATCCACCACCAGAGGTGACATAGAGGGTATAGCCTGTGTAACCAAGCGGCTTAAACCGTTTACCGTTGACGGTAAGGAAGTCCACCAGATTGGAATGACCTGGCATTACGGATTTAACGGCTATGCCAAGGGCGACCCGGCTAACCGCCTGACGCCACATATAGGGGACGCCAACACCATGATTCCCGAATATAAAGCCTGGCTTTGCGATGTAAGGAGGGCGTAAGGATGGCGAAATTGATAAAGGTGATTGACGTAACCAAGTGTACCGCCTGTCGGGGCTGCCAGGTAGCTTGCAAGAACTGGAACCAGAATCCGGCCGTGATCGAGCCGTTTACGGGAAGTTACCAGACCCACAAGGATACGAACGCCGAGACTTACACCATAGTAAAGTTCAATGAGTACGTTGATCCGGCCAAGGGTGTCCGGTGGTTGTTCAGGAAACACCAGTGCATGCACTGTGATAACCCGGCCTGCATGGAAGCGTGCCCGCGGCAAGCTTATTCCAAGACGGAGTGGGGTGCAACCCTGCATGATATCAACCGCTGTATTGGTTGCCAGTACTGTCACTATGCTTGCCCGTGGAGTGTTCCCAAGTATTTGAAGCGGGAAGACGTGGTTACCAAGTGTACCCTCTGCGCTAACCGGGTAGAAGCCGGGCTGAAGCCGGCCTGTGTTCAAACCTGCCCGTCGGGAGCTCTCCAGTTCGGCGACCAGGGCGAACTGATGGCATATGCGCAGGAGCGGGTCAGTTTCCTGCGTAACAATGGTTTCCCCGAGGCTACTCTCTACGGGGTAAATGAAATGGGCGGCTGCAATGTGGTATACGTCCTGGCATACAGTCCGGATAAGTACGGCTTACCGGTTAATCCCAAGGTTTCCGGTCAGGTCAGTTTCTGGCAGAATATCGTGCAACCATATGCCGGTTGGCTGATTCCGCTGGCCCTGGGTGCTTCCGTGGTGAGTTTCTTTACCACCCGCCTGATAGCAGCTTCCGAGCGTGCGCCTGAGGAAGGGGGGAATGAGTAATGCAATGGCTTACCGAGTATAGGGAAGATGTACCCCGCGTACCGCGTTTTGACCTGACTGCGCGTATTACTCACTGGGGACACACAGTAACCTTCCTTCTGTGCCTGTTTACCGGGCTGGTCCTGTTCCTGGACGGGGTTGACTGGCTGGCCACCATCTTTGGTGGTTACCGGGGAGCGGGGCTGGTGCACCGTGTCAGTGGTGTATTCATGACCTTGTTCGTAATTTACGGTGCGGTTTTCGGCATACGGGGACTGGCCAAGTGGATAATGGACCTGTTCAGGTTCGGGGTTAATGACATCATCTTTCTAGTCCTGTTCCCGCTGGAGTTCTTCGGGTTCAAGGTTAAGATGCCCCCGCAGACCAGGTTCAACGGCGGGGAAAAAGGGAATTCCATCATCACCCCGACCTGTGTGCTGCTTCTCATGGTGACCGGGTATATCATGTGGTTCCCGGCTATTTTCCCGGCCTGGCTGGTCAGCATCTGCTATCCCATTCATGACCTGGCCATGATATTTGCCACCTTCATGGTGTGTATGCACGGGTACCTAGGCTCGTTCCATCCCGGCTCCGGAGAATCTTTCTGGGGCATGTGGAAGGGCACGGTCCGGGCCGATTGGGCCGAGCACCATCATAAGGTATGGTACGAAGAGAACTTCGGGGCAAAAGCCAAGGCGGAATAAGTCTGAGATGAGAACTGCGATAAGGGGGCGAGAAGCCCCCTTTCTTCTTTACAAACCATGACCTTTCTGGGATAATAACATCAAGTTTAGATTCACGGGGGAGTGTTACCGTGTCCAAGGCAACTCCAGTTACGCTACCGGAAGGATTTGTTGAGTTTTACAAGGATGTGGAGACGTGGCAAAACGAGTTGTTTTTCCGTCTCAAGAAAAAGATGACCTTTCAAAAACAGGATGCCATAGAGCTGTTGCAGAGAGAGGAACGTCCTCTAATCGAATTCGTTGATTTTGAGGTTGATACGGAGGACTACAGCCAAGCATTCCTGGCCTTTGCCCGGCTGGTCAAGGAGAAGAGGGAGAAAGCGGCCGGGTTTGTAGACCGAATTCTGGAAATGCAGGACAAGCTTGATTACGCCGAGATGATTGCGAGGACGCTCGAGAATGACCTGGCTTTTTTTAACAAGCTGGAGGAGGCTACCGGAGTCCCCAGGAATATCACGATGCTAATTGCCCAACATGCGCTGCGTCCATTCTTGCGTGCCTTTGCCCTCCCTTTCGAGGATTCGCTCAGCCATGATGAAGGGTTGAGCTGGGGGAAAGGGGTGTGTCCAGTTTGTGGCGCGCTCCCCAGTATCTCGCGGGTAAGATCCCACGACGGCAGGAGGTTCCTTTTCTGCGAAGAGTGCTTCACCGAATGGGAGCACCGGTACCTGGCCTGCATATACTGTGGCAATGATGAGCCCAAAACACTCAAGTACTTTACGGTTGAGGGCGATGACGCCAACCAGGTGTTTGTTTGTGAAAAGTGCAAAGGCTACTTGAAAAACTATGACGAGCGCAAAGGGAAGGCCAGGAGTGATATGTTTATCACCAACATTCAGACCATATACCTGGACTTGTTGGCGGAACAGAGGGGGTACGGGCACAAACAAAGCGATTTCAACTAATCCCGGGCCACGGTTGGTAACGCGGCAGGGTTGAAGGAGGTTACAGGATGTTTGGTCTTATAGGTAATATCGGGCCATGGGAACTTATACTGGTGCTAGTGATACTCCTCATAATTGTTGGCCCGGGCAAACTGCCCCAGGTGGGACAGGCAGTAGGCAAGGCCCTGGGTAATTTCAAAAAGGAAAAGAACCGAGAGTTTGATGAACAACTAAGCGACAAAAATGAAGAATAGCACCCCGGGGTCTCCGTCGCAGGCCCCTTTTTCATATGAAGGTTGAGATTTATCTCTAGCCGCCGAAAAGACCTCTCCTTCTCCCTGAGCTTTTCCCTGCCGGCGGTAGCGGGAGCGGAAAGGGGATGAGAGGCGGATTTTGAGGTCGGGAACCGGCCTCGCTGAAGCTACGGCGGTGGTCGGGCTATGAAGCCAGAAGCCCCTCCTGCAGCGTTAGCCCAGGTAGGGGTAGTTCACAGGCCAAGGAAGGTGAAAATGCTGGAATTGTTTCCCGTATACCTTGACGTGACCGGCCGCTCCTGCCTGGTAGTGGGGGGCGGCGAGGTGGCCTGCCGCAAGGTCCGCAACCTGCTGGAGTGTGGTGCCAGCATTACCGTGGTGGCACCGGAGGCGGAGGAAGGTATCCGCCAACTTGCCCGGAACCGCGAAGTAACCTGGTACGACCGGGAGTTCGTTGAAACCGATCTGGAAGGGATGTTTTTGGTTTTCTCGGCTACCAATCAGGAGGGACTCAACGAGGTAATCGCGGAGCTGTGCAAGAAACGGAATATATTGGTGAATGTGGTGGACGACCCGCCTCGCTGTACCTTCTTGGTACCGTCGGTGGTAAGGAGGGGTCCCCTCTCAGTTGCCATTTCCACGGGGGGAAACAGCCCGCTGTTTGCCAGGAAGCTCCGAGAACAGCTGGAGCAGATCATCACCAGGGAGCATGGGGAGTTCGTGGAGTTGCTCGGGCAAGCACGCGAGATGGCGAAACGGGCCTACCCGGATGACATGGCCCGGCGGCGCAAGGTGTTCGAGGCCCTAGTTGATTCGGATATCCTCGAACTCTTGTTCAAAGGCGAAAAGGACAGGGCAAAGGAGCGAATCGAACAATGTATATTCTCCTTACCGGACTGAATCACCGGACGGCTCCGGTTGAAATAAGGGAGAAACTGGCTTTCAACGATCCGGTTCCGGCAGAAGTGTACGCGGACTTGACGCGTCATGAAGAGTTGCATGGGGTGATCATCATTTCCACCTGCAACCGCACGGAGGTCTATGCCACGGTTAAAGACATTGAACAGGGAACCGCGGTTTTGGAGGATTTCATGGCCCGTCACTCCGGGCTGGAAGTCGACGATTTACGTCAGTACCTGTACCAGCCCAACTGTTATGAGGCGATCGGTCATCTTTTCCGGGTGGCAGCGGGGCTGGATTCCATGATCCTTGGGGAAACGCAGATACTGGGCCAGGTGAAGGACGCATATGTCCGTGCGGTGGAGGTTGGAGCCTCCGACGGGGTACTTAACACCCTGTTCCAGAAGGCCCTGCACGCCGGCAAGCGGGTGAGAACTGAGACTGGCCTGGATCGCCACGCCGTATCCATCAGCTATGCGGCCGTCGAGTTGGCCAGGAACATATTTGGGTCTCTGCAGGGTAAGACGGTGCTGGTCATCGGAGCGGGAGAGATGAGCGAGCTTACGGCACGGTACCTGGTCGATAACGGGGTTGCAACGGTAATGGTATCCAACCGGTCATATAACCGGGCGCTCTGCTTGGCGGAAAGAATAAATGGTCATGCCATCCATTTCCACGAGTTGCATGACTGGCTACCGCAGGCCGATATCGTCATCAGCGCCACTGCTGCCAGCCACTATGTGGTCAGGTTTGAAGCGGTGGAGGAGATACTGCGGCAAAGGCAGGGGAGGAAACTGTTCATGATCGATATCGCGGTGCCCCGTGATATAGACCCGCGCGTGGGTAGCATTGAAGGTGTGTACCTTTACGATATAGACGACCTGCAAAATGTCGTTGACGCTAATTTACTGGCGCGCAAGAAGGCGGCCCGGCAGGCGGAGACCATTTTGGAGGAAGAACTGGAGGAATTCAACCGGTGGCTCAGTACCCTGTACGTTATTCCGGTTATCAAGGCTCTCAAACAGAGAGGTGAAATAATCAAGCAAGCCGAGCTGACCAGGGCGTTCAACCGGCTGGGCAACGTAAGCCCTCGCCAGGAAAAGATAATTACCGCCCTGGCCAATTCGATCGTAAACCAATTGCTGCATTTCCCGGTCATCAACCTCAAGGAAATGGGGTTGACCAACCAGGGACACCTGTACGCCGAGGTGGCGAAAAACCTTTTTGCCTTGGAAATCAGCAGTGAGGAGAACACAATATATGCCGGAGAAGATAAGGGTAGGAACTAGGGGAAGCAGGCTGGCGTTGTGGCAGGCCCACCATGTGGTCAAACTGCTCCGCAAGCACTTTCCGGATGTGCAGTTCGAAATAGAAGTAATCAAAACCAAAGGTGACAAGATTCTGGATGTGGCCCTTTCCAAAATAGGAGACAAGGGCCTTTTTACCAAGGAGATCGAAACGGCTTTACTCGAGGGTCACATTGAAATAGCCGTTCACAGCATGAAGGACCTGCCTTCGATAGTGCCGGAGGGAATTGAGATCGGGGCCGTCCTGGCCAGGGAAAATCCCCAGGATGTCCTGTTGTCGCACCGGGGGTACAAGCTGGCCGACCTGCCCCCGCAGGGACGCATCGGCACGTCCAGCCTGCGGCGGGTGGCCCAGCTGAAATCTATACGCCCCGACCTGAAGGTAATAGACCTGCGGGGTAACGTAGAAACGCGGATCAGCAAAATGAGAACCGAGAACTTGGATGGGATTATCCTGGCATATGCGGGAGTCAAGAGAATGGGATTTATGGATGAAGTAACCGACTTCCTGTCTCCAGATGTATTCCTTCCGGCAGTGGGGCAGGGGGCGATTGGGGTGGAAATTCGCGAGAACGATGCCGCTATGAGCACAATCGTTGCTACGGTCCACGACAGGTGGACCGGTGCGGCGGTTGCTGCCGAGCGTGCTTTTCTACAACGGTTGGAAGGTGGATGCCAGGTACCTATTGCCTGCCTGGCCAGGCCTGAGCATGAAGGCCTGCTGGCGATAGACGGGCTGGTAGCTTCCCTGGATGGCAAAACCGTACTTAGAAGCCAACTGCAAGGTTCCCCCGGGAAGGCCACCGAACTTGGTAAGAGACTGGCCGAACGCATCCTGGAAATGGGAGCTGGCTCCATTCTGCAAGAAATCAGGTGCATGGAGGAATAGAAATTGAAAAGGCAAGGTATTGTCTACCTGGTTGGCGCCGGGCCCGGAGACCCCGGGCTTTTTACCTTAAAGGGAGTAGAGTGCCTGAAAAAGGCAGAAGTGGTTGTTTTTGACCGTCTGGTAAATCCCAGGATACTGGCCTATGCTGGCCCTGAAGCCGAAATGATCTATGTAGGTAAGGCTTCCAGCACCCATACCTTGACCCAGGACAAAATTAACCAGCTGCTGGCGGACAAAGCCTGCGAGGGCAAGGTAGTGGTCAGACTGAAGGGA
>JAAYAC010000060.1 GCA_012719535.1 Syntrophomonadaceae bacterium
TAGCCTGAGTGTACAGCCGGCGGAACTGGCCAAAATACTCATTATTTTGAGTTTTGCTTCGTTTTTGAGCAAGAGGCAGGGGGCTCTGAACACCTTGAGGGATCTGATTCCTTGTTTCCTGTATGTCCTGGTACCGTTCGGATTGATTCTCTTGCAGCCTGACATAGGTACCGGTCTGGTAATCCTAGCTATTATGCTGGGCATGATGTTTGTGGCTGGAGCTAATCCAGGCCTGTTACTCAAGGTGGTAAGCGGAGCCATACTGGTGGTATCTCTAGCGCTGTTTCTGCATTTTCAGTTCGGTATGTGGCTGCCGTTAAAGGATTACCAGTTACTGAGGTTGACCGTGTTTCTGGATCCCTATAATGACGGCCAGGGGGGACGGGGAGCGGGGTGGAATACCATTCAGTCGCTGGTGGCCATTGGCTCGGGTGGTTTTTTTGGTAAAGGGTTGTTCCACGGTACCCAGGTGCAACTTAACTTTCTGCCTGAACTGCACACCGACTTTATTTACGCGGTCATAGGCGAGGAACTTGGTTTTCTTGGTGCGGCCTTTCTCATCGTTCTCTATGCCATTTTGATCTACCGGGCGTTGTATATTGCCTTTTCCGCAAAGGATTTTTATGGAACCCTAGTGGTAGTTGGTATCGCTACCATGTGGCTGTTCCATATCTTTGAAAACATCGGGATGTCCATTGGCATAATGCCTATTACCGGCATTCCCCTGCCTTTTGTCAGCTATGGGGGAAACTTTATGCTGACCAACTTTATAGGTGCCGGGCTTATTCTGGCTGTGAATCTGAAAGGCAACCGTATAATTTTTTAGATTGCGCTGGTTATTGACTGCCTGGCGAGTAAGTACAGTAATGGAGATGAAGAGTTGATGTTGGCACAGCTTATTAAGGCTATACCTAACCTGCTCAGGCTATTATATTGCCTGGTGAGGGACCATCGCGTGCCGTTGTTGGAGAAGATAGTGTTACTGGCGGCGGTTGTTTATGTTTTCTGTCCCCTGGACATAATACCCGACCTGTTGCCGCTGGCAGGCCAGGTGGATGACTTCCTACTCATGGCTCTGGCCGTGCAACGCTTGCTGAATGCGGCCGGTGCGGAGATAGCCGGCCGGTACTGGGGAGGTAGCCCGTCCGGGCTGACCGCGATTTACCGCATTCTCAACGCTATCCTGTTTTTCCTTCCCCCGGGACTTAAGCGCAGTCCCGGTCTCAAACGCCGCGACCAGGATGTTATCGATGTCGAATACCGGTTCAAGGAATAGTAAGTTAAGTATCAAGGTCTATCCCAAAACAGACCCTGTTAACACAAAGGGAGTTTGAGGAGGAAGTCAGAGTAATTTGGGGAAAATGGGGTTTGAGTTTAACGGAGAAAAACAACAAAAAAATTCAAAAAAATTAGGTCTTTATGCTTAATAAAAAAAGGGGTATTATTAGAGTTGACAATTTCCGTGGAGAGACCTAGTTAACTGTAGGGAGACCCTCGCATGCAGAGAATGAGTATTGAGGAACTCGAACCCGGGATGCTGGTGGGGCGCACCATTGTAAGCAGTGAAGGTAAGCCGTTACTGGTCAAAAACACTGTACTTACTGAACAGTATATCAGCCGGCTAAGAGACCTGGGACTTGGCTCCATTTACGTTAAGAATGATCTGACCGACGTGGAGATTCCCGAAGTCGTTTCCGCTGCGGTGCGTGTGGCGGTTACCAAGACTCTCAAGCATACATACCAAACTATCAGAGGCAGAGGATACATAGATACCCGGGCCCTTAAAAAGAGTGTTGCTTTACTGGTCGATGATGTGATGAGCAACCGGGACGTCCTCTTCAGCATGTATGATATGTGTACATACAGCGATATTCTGTTTTTTCACTCAATCAATGTCAGTATCCTGGCCATAATGACCGGTGCTTCGCTGGGGTATAACGAGCTCGCCTTGATGGAGCTGGGGATTGGGGCACTGCTGCACGACATAGGTATGATGACTGTCAACCCTGATATACTCAACAAACGAGGACCATTGACTGCTGCAGAGACCGAGTTGATTAAGAAACATGCTGAAAACGGTTTTAATGTATTGCGGGCTTACGACGATGTATCTCTCCTATCGTCGCACGTAGCGTTTCAGCACCACGAGAGGTGGGACGGGTCCGGTTATCCCCGGGGCCTGGCCGGGGCGGATATTATTGAATATGCTCGGATTGTGGCCGCGGCTGATGTGTTTGATGCCTTGATATCGGACCGGCCTTACCGGAAGGGCTATTCTATTGACAATGTAGTTACCATCTTGAGGAAGTTGTCCAACGTATACTTCGATCCTGACATCCTAGCGACTTTCATGGCCAACATCGCCATATACCCTGTAGGGAGCCTGGTAAAGTTAAGCAATAACCAGGTTGCCGTGGTTTTATCCACCAGCAGGAACAACCCCTGCCGGCCACTGGTGGTCGCGGTTATTGATGGTGACGGGAGGTTTATAAACCCCGCCGTTAAGATTGATCTATCCCAGGAACGGCAGATTTGCATACTCCGGACATTTAGCGAGAAGGAGTTCAAGTTGGTTAGCCTGCGGCTTAAGAGATATATAGCCCGGGTAGGCCAAGACAACCTCTTAAAGGGTAACCAGTAGAGAACATTAATTAAGGACAGAATTGTTCCGCATGTTTCTCCACCGAAAGATAAATTCAAGTGTAGGCCAACTGTTGCCCGGACATCTGACCAGCATCTGACAGGGGCTCTTCACGTCAAGCATCTTCGGAGATTACCTCGAAATATCTAACTATTGCCAAGACCTGCCCGGTATCAGGTTACTTCCCAGTTTACGAAACGAGGGTGCTGGATCTGCCGGATGCCCCTCTGCTCTCGAGCACAGAAGGTTTTCACGGCGGAAGGCGGCCGGCCGCTCACCTTATGTTGTATTTCTTAAGCTTGCGGTACAGGGCGGACGGGTGTATTTGCAGCAGGTGGGCGGCCCTTTGCTTGTCACCCCCGGTCCGCTGTAAGGCATCCAGGAGCATCTCTCTTTCCACCTGGGCTATGGCGTCAGCCAGCACGGGCCTTTTCTGGCCAATGCTTGTACCGTGTACTTTCCTGGCTACGCAGGGAAAGTCATCATACTCCAGGAAATCTCCCTCCGACATATTGATTGCCAGTTCCAGCATGTTTTCCAGTTCCCTAATGTTTCCCGGCCAGGAATACTGCTGGAGCAGTTCCAGGGCTTCACGGGAGACCCCTCTTATCCGCTTTTTCAGCTTGGTATTCAGCCTTGCTACCAGCGAATCGACCAGCAGCGGCAGGTCTTCCAGGTGTTGTCTCAGGGGGGGTATGTTGATTTCTATTATGTTGAGCCCCAATAAGTTCTCCTTTGTGCATTACCGGGGTGCGGTTGGTAATGATAACCGTGTTGCCAATCACGTAAGATTATTATCAAAGAACTTGGCCGGCTTGGTATGGGAAGCTTTTGGACTGTGACAGAAGGGTTCTGGTTGGCCAGCATTGGAAGCCGGACGCCGGAAAAGGTGTGCCGCTGCCAAGGGCAATGGCACACCTTTTCATAGTAGGGGGTTATAACGCCGAAGGTTATTAGGAGCCGGGGTAAAAGGCCTTTCTCAGGCTGTTGCGCAGTTCTCCCCGCAGGGGCACCCCAAGACCGGGGGGGCTTGAGGCTGATACCCACCGGAGGTTCGTTTAGTCGGCAAAGCTAAACAACGGCCGGGCCGCGTCCCCGGCCGAGTATTTGTCCCCGGGGAACACCTTGTGTCCCAGCCTCACCCTTTTGCCGATCAACTCCATACCCACCTTGGCCGGGTCTATGTCGATAAGATTGCCCATTATCCAGGGACCCTCGTCTAGTTCGACCATCACAATCGTATAGGGAACTTCCCCCTCGCGGCCTTCGGCAGCAATATACGAGGTGGTGAAGGTCACGATCTTGCCAGTGCCGCTCAGTTGAATAACCTCATGATTGGTGCTGGCACACTCGCGACACACCATCATTGGCGGACAGGTAATCGTCTCGCAATTGTTGCACTTGAGGCCCAAAAGCTTATTCAGCTTGAGGGCCTTGTTGTAGTCTTTAAAAGGCAGTCTGTATTCCATAGTTAACCCCTCCTCTCATTCAGCCGACAGAATCATGGTGACGAGTACCCCGTCCCCACCCAGTGTATCTATCAGCCCGTATCTAGCGCCTTCTACTTGCCGACCCTGTTCTGCCATATCGCCTCGCAACTGGCGGGTTACCTCGTATACCTGGGAGACGCCAGTAGCTCCAATGGGGTGTCCCTTGGCTTTCAGCCCGCCGGAAATGTTTACGGGGATTCTGCCGCCCAGCCTGGTTTCCCCTTTTTCCCAGGCATTGCCCGCGGTGCGTTTTGGCGAATTCAACTGGGGGGGAATCGGCCAACGGGCGTAATTTAGTAGCTTTCGCTGCGCTGAAAGCGAATTCGCATTTGTGTAATGAGCCGGGGGATAGCTCGCATAACCTGTACTAAAAGTCAGCCCGGCCGATATAATTTATAGAAAGGGAGTGTTGGCCGGAGGTAAGTTATGCTGGGAAGCTTTAGGATGAGGCTCTTCCTGGTCCTGGTGGTAGTGGCCCTGGTGCTGACAGGCCTGAATTCCGGGAACCAATCCAGGGAAAGGGTGGAGCCGGTACTCGAGTACATCATGAAAACCGATTACCAGGTGGATGACCGCCTGTTTTCCTTGCTGGACAGCCGCAGCGTGGAAGAACGGTTTCGGCCGGTTCCAACTTCAGCCCCCGGTGGGGTCGAACCGCCCTGTGAGGCAGGTAAGATAAAGCGCCACTTTGGCTGGTACTGGAACCCGGACTCGCAAAGGCAGGAGTTCAACCCCGGGGTTGTGTTGCAGTTGCCGGAGAATTCCCCGGTCAGGGCCGTACTGGGCGGAGAAGTGGAAGAGATTACCGGGGCGCCGGAAGGGGGACGGAAGGTGCGTATCCGGCATGGGGAGGAAATGGTGTCGGTCTACAGCGGACTGAAAGAGGTGTTTGTTAGCCGGGGTGAGGTGGTACGAAGCGGCGACATCCTGGGCAAGTCCCGCCGGGAGCTCTACTTTGAACTGCGTAACCAGGACAGAACCCTTAACCCGGAAAAGCTTTTCGAATAACGGCAAACCATGAGAATTGGCAGCATCGCGGGGGTTGTTTTGCGGGTGAACCCCCTGTTTTTACTCCTGCTGTGTATCTATTGTGTACTGGGCCTGGCCAGGCAGGTCCTTTGTATATTTGGGGCGGTGCTTGTCCACGAACTGGCCCATACCGTGGTGGCCCGTCTCATGGGGACGAACATCACTGAGGTGGAGCTTCTACCCTTTGGCGGACAGGCCAAGACCGAAGACTTTCTCGCCATACACCCCGAGCGTGAGATATATATAGCCCTGGCCGGACCCCTAACCAGCCTGGCCCTGGCTGGTGGGGTTTTTCTGGTTAAGGCTAACCTGGGAGAATGGGATCTCCTTTTTTTTATGCGGATAAACCTGGTGCTGGGGCTTTTTAACCTCATTCCAGCCCTGCCGCTCGACGGGGGAAGGGTATTAAGGGCGGTGCTGGCCAACCGGGTGGGATTCCGCCGCGCCACCCGGGCTGCCGCGCTCCTGGGCGAAGTGGTTGCGCTGGCGCTGGTGGCCTATGGAGGCTATGTTGCCTACCATTTCCGGGAAGGAGCCAACTTTATCTTCGTCGGCATCCTGCTCTTTTGGGCGGCCCGGAAAGAAGCGCGTTTCCTTGCCTATGCTTTTATGCGGTACCTGGTACACAAGAAAGGGGAGCTATCCAAGAAGGGAGTTCTCCCAGTTTACCAGGTGGTGAGCACCCCGCAAACCCTGATCACGGATATTCTAAATTCCACGTCCCCGTCTTCCTATATGATGGTGATGGTGGTCGACGAGCGGGAGCGCCTGTGCGGGATAGTCACCGAGGCCCAGCTCATTGAAGCCCTTTTCGAAGGGGGGCCGCTCGTCACCCTGGAAGACATCCGCCCCGACTGAAACCGGACGCCGGACACCGGTAAGCCATGTGTATTATTGCCGGTTAATTTGCTCTATAATAAAAAAGATAACCAAGATGGCAATAATTGATGGAGGATGTTTATGAAAGATAAGCTGAACCGGATACTCCCCCGGGTGAGCAAGCCGGCCCGTTACACGGGCGGAGAATACAACAGCGTAATAAAGGATTGGGAGAAAGCCAGCGTGCGGATGGTTTTTGCCTTTCCTGATGTTTACGAGGTAGGCATGTCCCACCTGGGCGGAAAGATACTCTACGGATTGGTGAATGAACACCCTGATTTCCTTATGGAGAGGACCTTTGCTCCCTGGGTGGACATGGAGGAGCAAATGCGTGCGGAAGGGCTGCCCCTGTTTTCCCTGGAAACCTGGCGCCCGGTACGGGAGTTTGATGTGGTCGGGTTTTCTCTGCAATACGAACTATCCATCACCAATGTTCTGAACATGTTGGACCTGGCGGGGATTCCGCTCTGGCACCGGGAAAGGAAGGAAGAGCATCCCCTGGTTATAGCCGGGGGGCCGGTTTGTTTCAATCCCGAACCGGTGAGCCCGTTCTTTGATGCTTTCCTTATCGGTGACGGTGAGGAATTGCTGCCCGAGTTCTTGGAGGTTATAAGAGATAACCGGGGCCGGGCGCGGGAAGACTTGTTACGTAAACTGGCCGGCTTGGAGGGGGTCTATGTGCCCAGGTTCTATGAACCGGAGTACTACGCGGATGGAACCTTCAAGAGGATGCGTCCAGCCGACCCATCTCTTCCCGCTCGCATCCGCAAGCGCCTGGTAACCGACCTGGATAGGACTTACTACCCGCGACAGCCGGTAGTGCCGTACCTGGATATAGTCCATGACCGGGCCGTGCTCGAAGTCATGCGGGGTTGTCAGCGAGCCTGCCGGTTTTGCCAGGCGGGAATCATCTACCGGCCGGTGCGCGAAAAGAGCCTGCCCTTGCTCCTGGAACAGGCCGGGGCTCTGCTGAAGAACACGGGGTATGAAGACCTCTCTTTGGCTTCGCTCAGCACGGCCGACTACTCGAATATCGAGAAACTGGTTACCAGCCTGGTGGACCGGTATGGACCCAGAGGTATCGGGGTATCACTGCCCTCGCTTAGAGCTGATGCTTTTTCCGTGAGGCTGGCTGCCGAGGTGCAGAAAGTGAGAAAGACTACGCTGACTTTCGCCCCGGAAGCCGGCACGCAGCGGTTGCGGAATGTCATCAACAAGAACGTTTCCGAGCAGGACTTGCTGGATGCAGTGGAAGCAGCCTTTTCCGCCGGCTGGCTGGGGGTCAAGCTCTACTTCATGCTTGGGTTACCAACCGAGACTTATGCAGACCTGGACGGGATAGTAGA
>JAAYAC010000008.1 GCA_012719535.1 Syntrophomonadaceae bacterium
AAATATAGGCTTTAACCTGGCCAGTTCTTCAAGTTTAACGTCAGGACGATATTGCTCGTCGATCTCCAAGACCCTCTTAGATACTACATTCCCTTTCTTATCCGTCTTAACCAATTCCAGGGGAACCATTTCCTGCTTGAAAAAGCCCCGTTCGTAGGCCTTGCCGTACTTAACATGACTGGCCACTGCGAATTCATCCTGTTCCTCTCTAGATACTCCATACTCAACGGCTACGTCCCCGGAGTCAACTGCCACCGGAGCATAATCCTTGTAGCCCAGGGGAATTATGGGGTCTTCTACCAGAAATGACGTATGACGCTTCCCTTCCCACCGTATGCCACGGAGAAGGAATGGAACCGTACTAAAGCTTGTAGCACCACCCGCCATGACTATCTCGGCTTCACCCAGTTGTATGCTCCGGCCTCCATATTTCACCGCATCCATGCCAGAGATACAGGCCTGGTCAAATGTGACAGACGGTTTCTCTGAAGGAATGCCAGCTTTCAGCATGCTCTGCCGGGCAACGACAGGAGTGTAGGGATCCTTGCAGTTGGTCGTATCGCCACATCCCCACCAGACCTCGTCAATTAATTCCGGGTCCATTTTTATCCTTTCCAGGGCATTTTTCATGGCAATAGCACCCAGGTCATAGATGTCGATGTCGCGCATGGAGCCACCGAAGCGGCCGAACGGAGTCCTTACTGCGGATACACAAACCAGGTCATCTTTACTCTTCTGAAAACTCATACGTTTCATCTCCTTTGATAGTGTTGTAGAATTACTAGTATACAGGGAGAGTGTGGGGTATCAGGTTTAGTGTTAAGAACATCCCATAAACCAAAGTGAGAACCGTGATACCCCATCTTTAGAAGGAGGGTCCGCGTTACATGGCCACCCAGCCACCATCCACGCTGAGCACTACGCCAGTGCAGTAGCTGGCTCCGGGGGAGGCCAGGAACAGGGTGGCAGCCTTCAACTCATCATCCGCACCAAAACGGCCCATGGGGATGAATTCCAACATGAGTTGCTCGCTCTTGTCCAACGTCCCCTGGGTCATTTTGGTGGGAAACCATCCCGGGGCAAGCGCGTTGACAGTGATGTTGTACTTGGCCCACTTGACTGCCAGATCCTTAGTCAGGCCGGCGATGGCCGCCTTACTGGCCTGGTAAGCAACCGCGTCCATAATTTCGGCCTTGGCCCCCACAAACGCCGCCAGCGACGCTAGGTTGATTATCCTTCCATACATTTGCCTGGCCATAATTTGCCCCGCTTTTTGGCACATAAGCCACGAACCGGTCACATTGGTGTTAATGACCTTGTTCCACCCATCGATGGGGAAATCCAGGGAGGGTGCACCCCAGGTGGCTCCGGAATTATTGACCAAAATGTCCACACGCCCGAATTCTTTCATAACCTGTTCATAAAGAGCATCAATTTCTTCGGGCTTGCTGACGTCACACCGGGCCGGCATTACCCTGACCCCCAGTTCCTTTTCCATCCGTTGGGCTGCTTCGCTACACCGGTCGATCTTGCGGGCAGCTATGACCAGGTTGGCCCCCGCCTCTCCCAGCGCGTAGGCCATTTGAACACCTATTCCGGCCGCTCCCCCGGTAACAACGGCCACCTGACCGGACAGGTCAAACAACTCTTTCACGTTTCTCATTCAGTTACCCCCTTGTTACCACATACAGTGCTTAGTACTCATAGAATCCCTTGCCGGTTTTGACGCCCAGCAGGCCGGCCAGGACTCTCTTCTTGAGCAGCGGATGCGGTTTGTATTTAGGGCCAAAGTCGCGTTCCATAGTTTCCATGCCGTGCATGGCTATTTCGGCGCC
>JAAYAC010000061.1 GCA_012719535.1 Syntrophomonadaceae bacterium
CCCCAGTTATATACTTGACTATTTTATATAAGGATACTATTATAAAAGCAACGAATAATATAAGTATGGACTTATATGAGGTGACAAGAGTGATTCAAAGAGTGGTGACTATTTTTAAAGCATTGGGAGAACCGACGCGGCTGAAGATTACAAAGCTGGTTGCGGTTCAGGAGTTATGTGTATGCGAATTGGTAGCTGTCCTGGAAATGAGCCAGCCTAGAGTATCACAGCACTTAAAGGTTCTGAAGAAAGCCGGTGTGGTTAGAGAACGCAAAGAAGGGCAGAAATCATTTTATAGACTAAACCCCAAGTTTGGTTCCGGCAAAATCAAGGAGTTCTTGGATTACATGACGGCAGAACTCGGCAGCCTGCCCGACCTGGCCGCTGAATTTACACGGCTGTCCCACCTTGACTCCAACGACCTGGTAAGGGAATGCAAGAGTCGGATAAGCTAGAAAAGCTGGTGGATACCATCGCTGCGGACCGGAAAGACGCCTGGCGGTATGAAGTATATCGAGCGACGTGAGGCAATGGGGGTGAAAGGAGGTGAAATGTGTATGGAAATCAAGGTGCTGGGAACCGGGTGTTCGCGCTGTCAGCAACTGGAGAAGGAAGTTTTTAATGCCCTGGCGGCCCTGGATGTGGCGGCAGATGTGGAGAAGGTGGAGGACATTCAAAAGATACTGTCTTACAAGGTCATGTCTACTCCGGCCCTGGTGGTGAACGGCAAGGTCAAGGTTGCCGGTAAAGTCCCGAAACTGGATGAAATCAAGAAATACATCAGTGAAGAACTGTAAGGCGGTACAACACTGTTGAAGCAAAAGGAGATGTTAAGAGTAATGTCGGAAGAGAGGATTCTTTTAGAAGTTTTTGATGGCAAAGCGGTAGCCGCTGGTTGAGGCTGTTCTGCCCCCTGTGGGCCTGATGACAGTTGCGGGCCAACTGTCTCGTTGCAAGAAGCCACTACCATGCTGGCAAAGGAGTTAAGTGAGACCTATGGAGAAAAGGTAGAAGTCAAGTATGTAGACACCAGGGAAAAAGGCCTGCGGGCCTTCCCGCTCATTGCCAGGCTGACGGAGATGGGCTACCCGTTTCCCATTATCGCTATCGACGGTAAGCCCCGGTTGGCGGGAGCAATCGATGTGGAACAGATCCGTGCCATATTGGACGAAGGAGTAGCCCAAAGCTAGAAAAGAGGTATTCACATGTTCAAATGGTTTGCCGACCTGGTAGCCTGGAAGTTGCTGCACCTGACCGCCGGCTCCAGGCTGGGTGAAGCGGTCCACTTCTTTGTGTACGACACCTTAAAAATCTTTGTCATGCTGTCGCTGATAATTTTTGTCGTGGCGATAATCAGAAGTTTCTTTCCTCCGGAAAAAACCCGCAAGATACTGAGCTACCGGCACCAGTATTTCGGCAACATCGTGGCCGCCCTGCTGGGTATTGTCACCCCGTTTTGTTCCTGCTCGGCCATTCCGGTATTTATCGGTTTCATTGAAGCGGGAGTCCCCCTGGGGGTAACCTTTTCTTTTCTTATCTCGTCCCCCATGGTGAACGAGGTGGCGCTTATCATGCTCTTCGGTATGTTTGGGCTGAAGATAGCCGCCATTTACCTGGGGACAGGGTTATTAGTGGCAATAGTGGGGGGACTGGTAATCGGCAAACTGGGGCTGGAGCACCTGGTGGAAGGTTATGTGTATGAAATAAAGGTGGGCGAGATGGAGGCTGCCGAGCTGACCTGGAACGACCGCCTGCAGTATGCTTATGGATATGTTCTGGAAATACTGCGCAAGGTCTGGCCCTATGTCGTGGTTGGTATCGCCGTTGGCGGGTGGATCCACGGCTATGTGCCGGAGGATTTTCTGGTCAAGTGGGCCGGCCGCCATAATCCTTTTGCGGTACCGGTGGCAGTAGCCCTGGGAGTTCCGCTTTACTCGAACGCTGCCGGGACCATTCCCATCGTAGCTGCTTTGCGGGAGAAAGGGATGGCCATGGGTACCGTGCTGGCTTTCATGATGGCAGTGACGGCCCTTTCCCTGCCCGAGATGATAATTCTACGAAATGTCCTTAAGCCCAAGCTGATAGCCATTTTTGTCGGGATTATGGCCGCTGCCATAATAATGGTAGGGTATGTTTTCAACTGGCTCATACCTATCTAGTAAACGGTGTCCACCGGGAAGATAACATGATTTTAGGAAAGGGGTTGGCAGAAATGAGTGGGTCTATCAGTCAAAAACTCTCGTTTCTTGACCGGTACCTGACCCTGTGGATTTTCCTGGCGATGACGGTCGGCGTGGGAGCCGGGTATCTCTATCCCCAGATTGCCGGTTTCTGGAGCAAGTTTCAGGTCGGCACGACCAACATACCCATTGCCATCGGCCTTATCCTGATGATGTTCCCGCCGCTGGCTAAGGTCCGCTATGAGGAACTACCCACCGTTTTCAGCGACCGGAAGCTGTTGAGCCTGTCCCTGATTCAGAACTGGATTGTAGGACCAATCGTCATGTTCCTACTGGCGGTGCTGCTTTTGCCGGACAAACCGGCCCTGATGCAGGGCGTGATACTGGTGGGCCTGGCCCGCTGCATCGCCATGGTGCTGGTATGGAATGACCTGGCGGAAGGGCATCCAGACTATGTTGCCGGGTTGGTGGCCTTTAACGCTATCTTCCAGGTGCTGACTTATTCCATTTACGCCTATATCTTTCTGACAGTTATCCCCAGGTGGTTTGGCCTTTCCAGCGTAGTGGTCGATGTCTCCATGGCCCAGATAGCCAAGAGCGTTTTTATCTACCTGGGCATTCCTTTCATAGCGGGTTTTCTTACCCGATCGGTTCTGGTCAAGTCAAGGGGTCGCGACTGGTATGAGGCCCATTTTATTCCGAGAATCGGCAAGTTGACCTTAATTGCCCTGTTATTCACCATCCTGGTGATGTTCTCCCTCAAGGGGAACGTGATTGTTACCCTGCCTCTGGACGTGCTGCGGGTAGTCATTCCGCTAACTGGATATTTCTTGTTCATGTGGCTGGTCACCTTTTTCCTGGGGAAATGGATCGGCGCCGATTACCCGCGCACGACCACCATTGCCTTTACGGCCGCCAGCAACGACTTTGAGCTGGCTATTGCCGTGGCCGTAGCGGTGTTTGGTATCCACTCCGCCCAGGCCTTTGCGACGGTGGTTGGCCCGCTGGTGGAGGTTCCGGTTCTCATCAGCCTGGTCAACGTGGCCTTGTACTTCAAGCGGAAGTACTTTGCCCATGAAATGGTCAGGGCGAGGTGACACCCGCATATTCGATACCAATCGTTGCGGGAGGAGTCATATGGATGGCGTGACCGGTGCAAGGAAACTTCAGACCTGCGGGCCTAAAATCCGGTAATTAGGAAATACAAAGGATGAGAAAATCGATGGGTCAGGATTTTATGGAAGTAACCTATGACAAGTTCACCTTCCGGGTGGTGAAGGGCTACCTCTATCACTCCGGGGAGTGCTGGGTAAGCATGATAAGAGGTGGAATAGCCCAGCTCTTTCGCGGAAATAAAATCGCCTTATTTGAGGGAGCTGGGGGCGAATGGTGTCGCCGCGTTGGCCGAAGCTGGATTGGAGCACGGAAACGGGCCGTTGCCAGTAAACGAACGTATGGAGACTGCCGTCCCCGGCCTGTATGCCGCCGGTGATGTAGTGGGCGGGTGGTTGCTGGCCCATGTCGCTTTTGCCGAGGGCATCGTGGCAGCAGAAAATGCTGCGGGCATGGAATCGCGGATGGATTACCAAGTGGTGCCCAGACTGTTGCAGCATGGTTCCATCCTTATACGTTCCCAGGAGGAAATCCTGGCTCGGGTGTTTGCTGGCAAGGGGAAAGAAAAGTGCCAGGCCCTGCTAGAAAAAACCACCTGCCTAGAAGAGATAATGGGACATCAGGTGAAGGTGGAACAAGTTGCTTAGGCCCTTGTGGATGGTTAATCGAAAGACTTTGAATATCGAGTTTCGAACGGATGATCTGAGCAAGGAAGAACGCGCGCTGGCCGAAGCTCTGGTTGACAAATACCACGCAGCCTGGGAAATCTGGTAAGTTGCCAAAGACAAGAGGGAGACATATAAGGCCATGCAAGTGAATAACCTGGTTACGGCTGGCAAGTATTTTGCGGTAATCACCGGGGAACTAATTCTGCTCTTTATCGGCATCAGTTTTTTGGTGGGACTTATCCTACAGTTAGTCCCTGATGAAACGATGAGAAGGGTTCTGGGGAAACCCCATCTTCCGGCCTCGCCTGGTCGCGGCCTTTGTAGCAACCGTTTTCATTATCGCGGTAACGACGGGATTCATCCTCAACGCTCTTTAGTAGCCAGTCTGGTCAGAGTAAAGAAACACATACCCCAGGACCGTCACCGTAGCAGGCCAAACCATATTCAGGTTGGTTGCTGAAGGCTCAGGATTTATTCTCCGGTGCTGAAGGCAAGGAGGTTATATGAGTCTGCAAAGGAGTTTCAAAATAAATACTCTTGCTGGGGAAGGCCAAACTGACCTCCTCCCTTTCGAGGATTTCCATTATTCTTAGGTTAACGTCCTCCTTTACCCTCAAGTATTCTTCCCAATCAGTTGTCTGGGTGAAGAAATACAAAAACATGTCCAGGCTGCTTTCGCCGAACGAGTCAAAGCGAACCAGTATGGTTTCCTGGTGGATGTCGGGATGCTGGCGTAACATCTTCTCTATTTCCTCAACACACTTCTTGAGCTTAGCCCTTGGCGTGCCGTAGGTGACCCCAAGCTTAAAGGTGATCCTTCTTTTGCCCATCTTCGTCCAATTGGTTATGGGTTCACTGGCCAGAGTAGAATTAGGTACAGTTACCAAAGCTTGCGCAAAGGTTCGGACTTTGGTGCCGCGGAAGTTAATATCTTCTACGGTCCCTTCCACACTGGGCGTCATAATCCAGTCGCCTATGGAGAATGGTTTATCCAGTATTATTACCAGTCCTCCAAAGATATTGGCCAGAGCATCCTTGGCCGCCAGGGAAAATGCCAGGCCTCCCAGACCGAGGCCGGCGATAACCCCGTCAATTCGGTAGTCCCATTCCTGGGCTATCATCGTGAGCGCCAGCGCTACAATTATAAACTTCAGAACTTTCGAGAAAAAGGGGACGAGTATCTTGTCTACTTTTACACTAAATAATTCTTCAAACTCTTCATGCAAAGCTTCAGAGCTGCTGGCAAGACTGTATAATCCCGCAGTAACAATCAATATAATGGCAGACCGGAACAGGTCGGAGACTAAGGCGTTGCTTGCACCGGTTAGCGGTAAATACCAAAGAGCAAGATACAGGCCCAGCAAAGCGAAAAACCAATGCATGGGCTTTTCAAACGCTTTGGCAATATGATTATCCAGCCTGGTTTTGGTCCGGTTGGCAATTGTGGATACCAGGCCCAAAACAAGCCGGGAGAGCCTTTTTCTGAGCAGCCAAAATGCTGCCAATATGAGTACGGCTATGCCGTCAGCCAACAGTTCTTCTCCCGCAGGTCCCGGGTGGTAGATATGAAATTTAGCCAACATCTTTTGCAGATAATCCATCTCTTTATTGCCACACCCTGCCGGTTTTCCTACAAGCATTTTACACATCTTTGGCGGGCAATTCAATGAACCGGTGCGCTTCCCGGACTCAGCCGGGAGAATTCGGGAACTTAATGACATTATCCTCCGGGGATGGTTGTATCGCCGGAGCTTGAACCGTCCGCGCGGCCAATCTTTTTTGACGGCTATTACCTGGGGGTGAAGGCAAAATTTACTTGACGAAGCTCGTGCGGGAAGGCTATACTTTTAACAAGTTTTGAGTTGAGTTTGAGCTGAGGATGTATTGAGACTGGCAGCACAAGTAAATACGAGCTGAGATTGACAAGTTGAGGAGAGGAGAGACCGAGATGAGCGGAGACCGGGACAGTTGTGCCGGCACTCATTTGGGTGTCGGCTTTCGTTTTCCTGCCTATATACCTGTTATTGCCGAGTTTACCCTGCCTGATTTCGAACTGTACACCTATTTCTCCACGGTTAAGGACCGGAAGCACCTGTTTTTCCTGGAGAGCCTGACCGGGGACGAGCATGCGCGCTATTCGATGCTTGGTTATGACCCGCTGCTGGTCATGGAGAGCCGGGAGGGCTCCGTCAGGGTGGACGACCGGGCGTCGTTTCTCAACCTTAATACCGATATTTTCTCGCTGCAGAGGGCGGTTCTGCAGGCGCAGTTGCCTGAGCTGACCGTTGATGTGCCGCACTTTTACGGAGGGCTG
Organism: Syntrophomonadaceae bacterium; assembly: GCA_012719535.1. Classification (GTDB taxonomy): domain Bacteria; phylum Bacillota; class Syntrophomonadia; order Syntrophomonadales; family Syntrophothermaceae; genus JAAYAC01. The sequence continues at coordinate 6,276 of JAAYAC010000061.1, forward strand.
GTCGGCTACTGGGGCTACGACCTGGCCCTGGCGACGGAGGGCATTACCCGGGTAAACCGTCCCGTACCGGCTCTGCCCGATGCCGCATTTTTTCTGCCGCGCATTGTGGTGGTTCATGACCGCCATACTTCCACCGTCCGGGTATTCGGCTTCTACCCGGCCGGAAGTCAGGAGGAACCAACTGTCTGGAAGCAGGTGCAAGAGACCGTCCGGGCGGTTACCGAATCCGCTCGCCATCCTGTCATTCGTCGGCCGGGGAGGACCTCGCGGCAGGCGGAGGATGGCTTTACCAGCAACACGTCTGGGGTTGAGTTTCTAGACATGGTGGCCAGGGCCCAGCGATACATCAACCGGGGAGACATCTTTCAAGTGGTTCTGTCTCAGCGCTGGAGGAAACATACCCGGGCCAGTCCCGAGGATGTTTATGCAGAGTTAAGAGACCTGAACCCGTCACCCTACATGTTCTACCTGCGGTTCCCCGGCTATACCCTGGTAGGCTCTTCCCCGGAGATGATGGTCAGGGTGGAGGGGGACCGGGTGCAGACCAGGCCGATAGCCGGAACCAGGCCGGTTACCGGAGATGCGGAGCGTGACGCGGCGCTGCGCAGGGAGCTGCTCGAGGATGTCAAGGAAAGAGCCGAACACCTGATGCTAGTTGACCTGGGACGTAATGATGTTGGCAAGGTCAGCCGACCGGGGACCGTCCGGGTGGGAGAGTTCATGAAGGTAGAAGCCTATTCTCACGTGGTACACCTGGTTTCAACGGTGGAAGGACGCCTCAGGCCGGGGGAGGACGGTCTGTCTGCCCTGCGGGCCTGTTATCCGGCCGGAACCCTTACCGGGGCTCCTAAACGGCGGGCCATGGAAATCATTGACCAGCTTGAAAAAGACCCCCGGGGGCCATACGGGGGGGCGGTCGGCTATGTGGGGCTGAACGGGTGCCTGGATTCCTGCATCACCATCAGGTCGATACTGTTCCGTAACGGTTGCTGCTACTTGCAGGCTGGTGCCGGGATTGTGGCCGACTCGGTTCCCCGCAACGAGTACCGGGAAACAGTGAATAAGGCCAGAGCCTTGATGAAAGCGGTTTTGAATGCGGAGGGAAGCCATGATACTGATGATTGACAATTATGACTCGTTTACCTACAACCTGGTGCAGTACCTGGAGGAACTGGGGAGCGAGGTGGTCGTAGTGAAGAACGACCGGATTACCAGTAAAGATATCGAGAAAATGCAGCCAGGCGGGATTGTCATTTCGCCCGGGCCGGGCAGCCCGGATGAAGCCGGGGTAACCCTGGAGGTAATCCGGGAGTTTACCGGACGCCTGCCCATACTGGGGGTTTGTCTGGGGCACCAGGCCATTGCCCGCGCTTTCGGCGCCAACGTGATTGTCAACTACCGCATGATGCACGGCAAGGTATCCCCTATCTACCACGACGGCAGGGGAATGTTGAGTGGCATGAGTAACCCCTTTGTTGCCACTCGTTACCATTCCCTGGTAGTCGACCCTTCCACCGTGCCCGGTTGCCTGGAGGTTTCTGCCCGGACGGAAGAGGGGGAGATAATGGGGCTCAGGCATCGCTGGTACCCGGTGGAGGGGGTTCAGTTTCACCCCGAGTCCATTCTCACCGAGAACGGCAAAGGTATACTGCGGAATTTTCTGGACCGAACCACAAGCATCATGACCCCCGGTGGGGTCACCGCCTGAGGATAGAAACGGCATTGCTTGGGACGTTTGCGCTGGCACCCAGGATCAACCAAGGTTCTAATAGTATGTTTGCCAGCCGGCTGAGCTGGAGCGGAGCTGAGAGGAGGTAGACCAGTGTTTATCAATTACTTGAAGAGAGTGGTAGAGGGCGGAGAATTGACCAGTAGTGAGGCTTATGATGTTATCAACCTGCTGGTGACCGAAGAGGTCCCCGAAAACCAGGCGGCAGCCTTTTTTGCCGCCCTGCGCTTGCGTAAGGAAACCGGCGAGGAGCTGTATGGCTTTGCCAGCGCCCTTCTGGAAAAGGCCATCAAGGACGATGGCCTGGAGGGTCTGCTGGACACCTGCGGGACCGGGGGGGATGGATGCAGGACCTTCAATATCTCCACTGCGGCCGCCATCGTGTGCGCCGCCTGCGGGGTGCAGGTGGCCAAACACGGTAACCGGGCGGTTACCAGCCGGGCCGGAAGCGCTGATGTACTGGAGTCCCTGGGAGTAAGGGTTAATCTTGACTTAGAGGAGGCCCGCGCGGTTCTGGAAGAGGTGGGTATCGTGTTTTTGTTTGCTCCGGGATTTCACCCGGTGATGAAGAAGTTCGGTTCGATGCGCCGCAGCCTGGGAATAGCTACTGCCTTCAACTTCCTGGGCCCCCTGGTTAACCCGTTCTTCCCGAGTTTTCAGGTTCTAGGGGTCTCAGACCCGGCCATGCTTGAGCCGGTGGCCCAGGCCTTGTTCAAGCTGGGCAGGAAAAGGGCATTGGTGGTACACGCGGAGAACGGTATGGACGAGATCAGCCACGTGGGAACTACCCGGATGGCAAGAGTAGACGGCCATGGTATCACCCTGGATACATTCGAGCCGGCGCAACTGGGGTTCCGGGGAGACAGTCTGGAGGGCATCCAGGGGGGAGATGCCGCCGACAATGCGCGCATCATCAAGGAGGTTCTGGCCGGGAACCCGGGGCCGGCCCGTGACGTGGTGCTGCTTAACGCGGCAGCAGCCCTGGTAGTCGCTGAAAAGGCGGGGGATATGGCCGACGGGCTTCGTCTGGCCGCCGAGGCTATCGATTCCGGCCGGGCAACGGCGAAGCTGGGGGAATTGGTCAGGCTTACCCAGGGAAGCCGGGTGAAAGAATGTTAGCGCAGATTGTTGACGCCAAGCGGGCTGAGCTGGCGGGCAAGAGTGATGCCATTCTCGAGGAGTTTTATTCCACCGATTGTTTGCCCGCCCTCCGGGATTTTACCGGCATTTTTGCCATCGATAATCGGGTGAGCCTTATCGCGGAGATAAAAAGGGGGTCGCCGGTTAAAGGCGTTTTCCTGGCCGGTGTGGAACTGGCCGACCTGGCCGTGGTCTACGAGCGGAATGGGGCCAGGGCGATTTCGGTTATAACCGAGCAGAACTATTTCGGGGGAAACCCGGGGCTGATTCGTCAAGTCCGGGAACAGGCTGAGCTGCCTGTCCTGCGCAAAGACTTCATTATTGACGAGTGCCAGGTATACGAGAGCAGGTTGATGGGGGCTGACGCGGTTTTGCTGATAGCTCGCCTGTTACCCGGCCGGCTGTTGCGATTTGTGGAACTGGCCTGCCACCTGGGGCTGGAGCCGCTGGTGGAGGTTCATGACCGGGCCGAATTGGAGGAGGCTCTGGATACCCCGGTCCGGGTGATAGGTATTAACAACCGGGATCTCAAGGACTTCACCGTGGACCTGCGGGTAAGCCTCGATTTGATTCCCCTGGTTCCGGAGCGGATACACTGCATAGCCGCAAGTGGGATTCGGAGCCGACAGGATATGAAGACCCTGGAGGAAAACGGTTTCCGGGGGGCTCTGGTGGGAGAAGCCCTGGTGACTGCCAGGGACATCGGAGCGCGTGTCCGGGAACTGGCGGGGTACTACGAGGGAGCCGGCTATGACCAGGGTTAAGATATGCGGAATCCGCTCCGAGGAAGAGGCCAGGTGGGCCGTGGCCGCCGGGGCGTGGGCGGTGGGCTTGGTTTTTGCCCCGTCACCGCGCCAGGTGACGGTAGAACAGGCCGCCAGCTTTGTCCGCCAATTGCCCCCGCAGGTTTACAAGGTGGGTGTATTTGTGGATGCGAGCCGGAAAGAGGTCAGCGATGTCGTGAAGCATACCGGCATAAACATGCTGCAGTTCCACGGGAGGGAAACCCCGGAATACTGTGAGGGTTGGCACCTTCCGGTTATCAAATCGTTTCGGGTTAAAGACGCGGACTCACTGGCCGGGGTGGAGGAGTACCGGGTCTATGCCTGGCATTTTGACGCCTACCGGGAAGGTTACTGGGGAGGGACCGGGACCACGTTTGACTGGCATTGCCTGCAGGCACTAAAACCAGGTGCCCGGGTCATACTGGCCGGAGGACTGCAGCCGGGTAACGTAGCCTGGGCCGTCCATGTGGTGAGGCCCTACGCGGTAGATGTGTCCAGCGGGGTAGAAAGGGCCGGGCGCAAAGACCGTAAACTCATCGAACAGTTCATCGCCAATGCCCGGAGATGCAACGAGTGTCACTCATGATTTAGCCTTTTTTATCGGTGTCCATTTCCACAGCACCAGCAAGCCAACGTGCGTAGAATGGCGTGGGGCCATGCCCCTCAAGGGGCCGATGCCAATAATAATTGCTTGAGGAGGGGATGGAGTGTATCCGGACAGCAGTGGCTACTATGGAGAGTTCGGGGGACGTTTTGTTCCCGAGACCCTCATGCCTGTTCTGGACGAACTGGCCACCCGTTATGAACAGATAAAGGAAGACCCGGACTTCAATACCGAGTTGTCCTACTACCTGAACCAGTATGTTGGCCGGCCAACGGGGCTGTACTTCGCCAAGAGACTGAGCCAGGCCCTGGGAGGGGCTAGGATATATCTGAAGCGAGAGGACCTGAACCATACCGGGTCTCACAAGATAAACAACACCATGGGCCAGGCGCTCCTGGCCAGACGGATGGGAAAAACCCGAGTGATTGCAGAGACCGGGGCGGGCCAGCACGGGGTGGCGACAGCTACCGCTGCGGCGGTCCTGGGTCTTTCCTGTACCGTCTACATGGGAGCCAGGGATATGGAGAGGCAAAAGCTAAACGTTTTCCGTATGCAGGCCCTGAACGCAGAAGTCAGAGCAGTCGACAAGGGCTCCCAGACCTTGAAGGAGGCTACCGACGAGGCTTTTCGGGAATACATTGCTACCAGCGACTATACGCACTACCTCATCGGCTCCGTTGTGGGACCTCATCCCTACCCCATGATGGTTAGAGATTTTCAATCCATAATCGGCAGGGAGCTGCGTTACCAGATATTGGAGGCGGAGGGCAAGCTGCCGCAGTATATCATCGCCTGTGTAGGCGGCGGCAGCAACGCCATGGGGATATTCTACGAGTTCCTGACCGATCCGGTGCACCTGGTTGGGGTAGAAGCAGGGGGAACCGGATTGGAAAGCGGGCATCACGCCGCCACATTAAATTGCGGATTGCCGGGGGTCTTGCATGGAGCCCTGAGCACCGTGCTACAAGACGAGGAGGGTCAGGTTCTGGCTACTCATTCGGTATCGGCAGGGCTGGACTATCCCGGCGTTGGCCCGGAGCATTCCCACCTCCGGCAACTTGAACGGGTGGAGTATACCGTGGCTACCGATGATGAAGTATTGGAGGCTTTTATGATGTTGTGCCGGCTGGAAGGTATCATCCCGGCACTGGAAAGTGCGCACGCGGTGGCGCATGCCATGAAGATTGCCCCCGGACTCGCCCGGGACGATTGCCTGGTGGTGAACCTTTCCGGGCGGGGTGACAAAGACGTGGAGACCGTCGCCCGGCTGCTGAAAGGGGGCAAAGCATGAACCGGTTGCAGCGTAAGTTCGAGGAACTGAAGACGCGGGGAGAAAAGGGCCTCATCGGTTTCATCATGGCGGGGGAGCCTGATATGGCTACCGGGGTGGAATGTGCCAGGGTATTACAGGATGCTGGATGCGACATTCTGGAGATCGGGGTGCCGTACTCGGACCCCATTGCCGACGGGGAAGTGATCGAACGGGCGCATTTCCGGGGCATCGAGCGGGGCATGAACCTGAGCCGGGGCCTGGAGTTTATGGCTGCGGTACGGGATAAGTGTGAGCTGCCCCTGGTCATGTTCTCCTATTTCAATCCCATCCACCGGAGAGGTATGGCAGCCTTCGCCAGCGAACTGAGGGAGGCGGGAGGGGATGCGGTCATCATCCCGGACCTTACGCTCGAGGAACATTTCAGGTACCGGGTGCAGGACCTGGATGTCATACCGATGGTAGCCCCTACCACCGGGGCAAAACGGATCCGGTTAGCTGATTCAGTGGCCCGGAGTTTCCTCTACTGTGTTTCGGTAGCCGGGGTAACCGGTATTCGCCAAAACCTACCCGACCTCAGGGAGTACCTGCTAAGAGTAAGAGCCAACACCAGCCGGCCTGTGGCCGTGGGATTTGGCATTTCCTCGGCTGAACAGGTGGCCGGCCTGAAAGAATACGCCGATGCTCTGGTAGTAGGCAGCCTGCTGGTCGGAACTATAGAGAGGTATGCCCGGGAGCGGAAAGGGTTACTGGTTGAACTGGCCAATGCAGTTGCTGTACTCAAAGCCGCCACAAAATAGATTATCCTTCCGCGGCAGGTTAGGTTAAAATATTGTCTGGAGGAATAATGAGATGAAACCGTTTAGACTTGCCTCAAGGGAAAGTGAGAGTCAGGATACCATAGTGGAAATTAATACTCCGCGGGGCGCGGTGCGGATTGGGGAAGGTTACTGTACGGTAATCGCCGGCCCGTGTGCCGTGGAAGGTAGGGAAGAATATCTACAGGTGGCCCAAAGCCTACAAGAAATGGGGGTTCATATTCTCCGCGGCGGGGCTTTCAAACCGCGGACTTCCCCCTATTCATTTGCGGGACTGGGGAAGGAGGGCCTGGAGATCCTGGCTGAAGCCCGTGAGATTACTGGTCTGCCGGTGGTAACCGAGGTTCTCGACACGAGGGACATTGACCTGGTATACCGGTATGCAGATATACTGCAAGTGGGGAGCCGTAACATGCAGAATTTCTCCCTCCTGCAGGAGGTGGGACGGGCGGACAAACCGGTTGTGCTCAAGCGGGGGTTTGCCGCCACTATGGAGGAATGGCTGTTAGCCGCGGAATACATTCTGGCCTCCGGCAACCGGCAGGTTATCCTGTGTGAGCGGGGCATACGGACTTTTGAGACCTACACGCGTCACACCGTTGATCTCGGGGCGGTGCCCTTGCTCAAAGAACTCTCTCACCTGCCGGTCATCGTGGACCCAAGCCACGCCACCGGGTACTGGAGGATGGTGAGACCCGTGGCCAAGGCGGCAGTCGCTGCCGGGGCGGATGGGTTGATGGTGGAGGTTCACCAGCGACCGGAATGTGCCCTGTCAGATGGTCAACAGTCCTTAACCCCGGAAAACTTTGCCCATCTCTGGGACGAAGTCCGCAAGATAGCCGAACTGGAAGGCAAAAGGTACTGAGAATGGGGGACGGCTGGCGGGAAGGCGCTGGTGTCAGGCGGGTAACATCACATATCACTGCGAACTCTTGCGGGGAGTACGGGCTTGATTCGTCTCTCCGTGATTTCATTTTATCTTATGCTGTGCTGAACCCGTTTCCAGACCATAGCCAGTCCCAGCAGGGCCAGAGAGGTAAGGATGATGGTGCCGCCGGGTGCCAGGTCCAGGTAAAAGGCCAGCACCAACCCGGCCATCACGCTGACCAATGCCAGCACGACCGAAATCCAGAGAGCCTGGGTAAAACTGCGGGCCAGTTGCAGGCTAGCGGCAACCGGTACGGTCATCAGGGAGGAAACTAGCAGAACCCCCACAACCCGCATGGAAACGGCCACGGTCATAGCGATGAGGATGGTAAAGAAAAGGTTGATGCGGGCTACCGGTACGCCGGCCAGGCGAGCCGCCTCTTCGTCAAAGCAGATGTAAAACAACTGCCGATAAACGTTTAGCATGGCCACCATTACAAAGATTCCGATAATGGCTATAATATATAGATCAGTTGGGGTTACGGCAATGATGCTGCCGAAGAGATAGCTTAGCACCGTTGCGGTGTTTCCCTTGCCCATGCTCAGCAGGATGATGGCCAGGCTCATGCCGCCGGCGATGAGGATGGCGATAGCTAGTTCCGCGTACTTCTGGTAGACTTTGCGAAAATATTCGATGCCCAGGGTTCCTGCCAGAGAAAAG
>JAAYAC010000062.1 GCA_012719535.1 Syntrophomonadaceae bacterium
AAGCAAAAGCTTTGGGTGTCCGACCAAAGCCCGGGCAATGGCTAATTGTTGTTGTTGCCCTCCGCTCAGGTCCCCTCCTTTTCTATCAAGCATGGCCTTCAATACCGGAAACAGCTCAAAAACACCTGGCGGAATCGAACGCTCTCTATCTGTTCGGGATTCCAGTCCCAGCAGGAGATTGTCACGCACTGAGAGCTGAGGGAAGATGTCACGGCCCTGGGGAACATATCCAAGACCGAGTCTTGCCCTTTCATCCGGATAGTATCTGGTTATGTCCCTTCCCTCAAACATGATTTTTCCATTCTTGGGCAACAATAGCCCCATTATGCATTTCAGCAACGTGGTCTTGCCCACGCCATTCCTGCCCATCAAACACACTACCTTGCCGCATGGAACCTCCAAATTGACATCTCTGAGGACAATACTCTCGCCATAGTAAGCATCCAGGTGTCTAGTGTTTAACATTGGTTTCACGTCCCCGCCCTAAGTATATTTCAATGACCTTGGGATCATTTTGGATCTTCTCTACCGGTCCCTCGCATAGTATTTTTCCCTCGTGCATTACTGTTACCTTTCGTGCGAAATCTCTCACAAAATCCATGTCATGTTCCACGACCAGAACTGAACGGTTCACCGCTACAGACCGCAGGAGTTCACCGGTTTTTTCGGTTTCCTTCTTAGTCATTCCGGCGACAGGTTCGTCCAATAGCAGAAGCTCCGGCTCTTGCACCAGCAGCATCCCGATCTCCAGCCACTGCTTTTCACCATGAGCCAGACTACCAGCTTTAATATTAGCTTTTTGCCCCAGACCGATGATTTCCAGGTTTGAGCGTATCATGTCCTCTTCTGCAGAAGTGAGCTTGGCAGATAAAGAAGAAAACACGCTCCTGTTTTGCCGCATGGACAATTCCAGGTTTTCGAACACCGTAAGGTTGGCAAAAACCGCCGGAGTCTGGAATTTTCGGCTAATTCCAAGTCTTACGATTTCGTGTTCCTGCTTCCTGCAGATATCGATATCCTCCCTAAAAAAAACACGTCCCTTGGTAGGTTTCACCCGACCGCAAATCACGTCAAGCAGTGTGGTCTTTCCGGCCCCGTTTGGGCCAATGAAAAACCGGAGCTCGCCATATTCCACATAAGTACTCAGGTTGTCAATCGCCTTGAATCCGTCGAAACTGACAGTGATGCCATCCAAGTAGACAATTATTCCCCCCATTTGCATCTACCTTCTTTCTAAACTCTGTTCGATTCCAGCGGTTGCACGCTCTTTACCGTTTTACCGGTACTAATATTTGAGGTGACTCTGTGGTAGCGGTGAGACAGTCTTGTGAACAAGCCGGTAATCCCGTCAGGGAAGAGCAACACCACGAGAATGAACAAAAACCCCAGAAAATACAACCATGCATCCGGAAACGACTCTCTGAAGCTGCTTTTTGCGGCATTTACCAATATAGCCCCGATTACCGCACCGGTTAATGTCCCTCTCCCTCCTACGGCCACCCAAATCACCATTTCAATTGAAGGCACAATGCCCATCATAGCCGGTGAAATAATTCCCACTTGTGTCACGAACAGGGCTCCTGCCAGTCCTGCAATACCGGCAGATAATGCTAAAACAAACGTCTTGAACCAAACGGGATTGTAGCCGGAGAAACGGACCCGGTTCTCACTATCCCGAATGGCTACCAGGATTCTGCCAAACCTCGAATTGACAAGACGATGGCAGAACAGGTACGTAGCCACGAGAAAAAAGACGCTGATATAGTATAGAACGGTCTGTACTGAGGGAGCTGCCAGATCATAACCGAAGATGGTGCTGAAGTTGGTTATCCCGTTGGTACCGCCGGTATAAGGTTGTTGACCGACAAAAAGGATAACGAATATCAAGGCCAAAGCCTGGGTAAGAATGGAGAAGTAGACACCGTGAATCCGGCTGCGGGAAGTCAAGTACCCCAGGATGGCCGCAAGAGAAACCGGCAAAACAATCGCCATCACCAGTGCGAACCACCCGTGTTCGAACGGTTGCCAGAACCAGGGGAGCCCCGTTAAGCCGCTCCAGCTCATGAAGTCGGGCAACCCGCCACCGGTGGCTTCCAGCTTAAGATACATGGCGGTACAGTAAGCACCAAGTCCAAAAAAGACGCCATGCCCCAAGCTTAGCATCCCTGTATACCCCCAGATCAGGTCAATTCCGAGTGCCAAGATGGCATATGACAAGAATTTTCCGAGCAGGCTCAAGCGGAATTCCGAAAGAAATAGCGGAGCCAATAGCAATAAGGCAATAACCGCCAGGCTAATGAACCGGGTAACTTGAGAACCTTCTTTCGAGCCCAGCCGGGCCATGGAATATCACCTCCTGTGTGGATATCTCGACACACATAAACATCGTTTGGGTATCCTCATTATCCATCAAGCGCTCGGGTCCGCAGCGCCACCAATCCTGACGGTTTCCATTGCAGAAACAGTATCACCAGTGTGAAAACCAATACCTTGCCCAGCGTGGCCGTGGTCCCAAACTCAAACGCAGTGTTAATCATACCGATTGTCAGGGCTCCGGCGACTGTGCCCACCAGCTTCCCCACGCCTCCCAGCACCACTACCATGAATGAATCGACAATGTAGTAGGTACCGATTGACGGGCCGATTGAACCCAGCAGCGCCAGTGAACAGCCAGCTATCCCTGCCAGCCCCGAACCAAGCGCAAAGGTAATAGTGTCCACCCTGCGCGTGGGAATTCCCAGACACGCAGCCATATCACGGTTCTGCATCACCGCCTGCATTCTACGGCCAGCGGATGTGCGGTGGATGTAAAAGTACATCCCAACAATACACAGGACAACCAACACGATAATGAAAAGGCGCTTGTAGGGCAGTTGCACCCCGGTCATGAGTTGAATCCCGCCGTTCAACCACCCCGGACTGACAACGTCAACATTGGGCGCTCCAAAAATGTTCCGAGCCAGCTGCTGCAAAACCATGCTAACACCCCAGGTAGCCAGCAGGCTGTCAAGAGGCCGTCCATAGAGAAAGCGTATCAACAACCTTTCCATGAGGACCCCCATCAGGCCGGAAACCAGGAAAGATAGGAATAAAGCAACAATGAAATAGGCCCCGAAGAACCTTTCATTAACATACTTGGCGAAAACGGTTTGGGTGACATAGGCAACGTAGGCCCCAGCCATGATCAGTTCGCCGTGAGCCATGTTAATCACGTTCATCAAGCCAAAAGTTATGGCCAGCCCCAGGGCAATCAACAGTAGGATTGAACTCACACTTAGACCATTAAAAACCTGCAGCAAAAGAACATCCATGACGTGTTTCACCTCTTTTTTTGAGACCAACTACAGTGAGTTCCCACCCGGTCAACAGTACGCCAACCGGGTGAAAAATCACTGGACAGGTCATCTTATTCGCTGCTGAGTCCTTTGGCCCAGGCGTAGCTCTTCAGGTATGGATCCGGGCGCACCGGCCCGTCAGAACTCCACAATTCCTTGAACTGGCCGTTGGGCTGGACTTCCCCAATCCGAACCGTCTTCCACGTGTGCTGGTTTTCGGGGTCAATCTTTACCAGCCCTTCGGGAGCCCGGAATTCCAGGTTTTTCGATGCTTCTCGGACTTTGTCAACATCGGTGGTGCCAGCCTTCTTTACAGCTTCCGCCCACAGGTAGACCTGAAAATATGCTGCTTCAATCGGGTCGTCGGTTACACGGTCCTGCCCGTAAAGGCTCTTGTACTTTTTCACAAAAGTTTCGTTCTCAGGTGTATCCGTTGTCTGGAAGTAGTTCCAGACAGCGAGATGTCCCGCCATGTTTTCCGCGCCAATACCACGAATTTCTTCTTCTGCAATACTCACTGACATGGTCACAATGTCCCGGGATGTAATCCCGGCGTCGCGCAGCTGTTTGAAGAAGGCTACGTTACTGTCGCCATTGAGGGTATTGAAAACAACATCCGGTTTGGCGGCCTTAATCTTGCTGATGATGGTGCTGTAGTCAGTATGGCCAAGCGGCGTGTATTCTTCACCCACCAGCGTACCGCCCTCTGCGGCCAGCTGGGCTTTTATAATCTTGTTGGCTGTCCTGGGGAAGACATAGTCGGAACCCAGCAGGTAAAACTTCTTCTTATTGTTTTGCAGCAGCCATGTTACAGCTGGAGTGATCTGCTGGTTCGGCGCAGCCCCCGTATAGAAAATATTGGGGGAGGATTCCATGCCTTCATACTGCACAGGATACCAGAGCAGCCCCTTGTTTCCTTCAAACACTGGCAAGACTGCCTTACGGCTGGCCGAGGTCCAGCAGCCGAATACCGTGGCCACCTTGTCACGCTGCAGCAGTTTTTTGGCTTTTTCGGCAAAGGTGGGCCAGTCGGAAGCACCGTCTTCAACGATAGGTTCGATCTTTTTACCCAATACCCCGCCTGCGGCGTTAATCTCGTCGATTGCCATTAACTCGGCATCGCGCAGGGAGACTTCACTAATCGCCATAGTTCCACTAAGTGAGTGTAGAATTCCCACCTTGATGGTCCCCGCGTCACCCGCCTTTCCGGTTTCCCGGTCTCCCTGTTTACCGCCAGCACATCCGGCTAGAAACAATACAGTAGCAACTATTAGTGCACCGAGCAAGACAATTTTCCGGGACAGCTTATTGTTTTTCATCAGAGTCCTCGACCTCCTTATTTTTAGAAATCGCCAGAAGATAAGCAATCATGCTTTAGTAACCACCCCCTTTCATAAAGAAAAGGGTGCTTCATGCCCAAAACGTTGGCATTAAGCACCCTTGCTTAACAATCATTTGATTTCCGCTATTTTCTTATTATTGGGGGAGGGCGGCCCAACAGTCTGCGCCTGGCCAAAGCCCAGCATTCTCTTAGAACTAGTTCCAGCTCATGGTTGGATTTACCCAGCAACCTTACGGCTATACCCCTGCGACAGGTTAGGGAAGCACTCCCCAGAACACGGGGAAAACCAATCACCAATTCGTGTAGCTCATCCGCCAGCTCTGGGGTAATGCCTTGGCAAAGGACAAACATATTGGCCAGGTGAGTATAACCTTCACCCAATCCTACTGCCTTGTAGTCCCACTTTTCCGGGTCAATGTCGATAACATCCCACAGGATAGGCTCACCTCGCTCGTAAACCCTGGTTCTACTGTAGTATCCATCGAATTGATATATTTCCCCGCGATGTGTTCTCCCGGGTGCCAGGATTTCTCCCAGAAAAGCGGTCGCCCCTTCAGACATTAATACTTTTGTTTCACCGTGAAATCTCGAGCCGGCAAACGGAATAACCGCGTCTGGGAAATGCTCCAGAAGAGCACCTTCTCCCACATTGAAAGTGCATGTTTGCCCCACGCTGCCCCCAGGCGTGCGATATATCCTGGTAGCCGATTGAGTAGTAAGATAGACCTCCGCCTTTGCCCCCAGATTAATATCGAGCGTGTAAATGTCTCCCCGGACCATCCCTCCTGACGGGTTCATTAGATAAATGAAGGCCTCCCCCGAATCATCCAAATAAAGGGGCTTGGCAACTTTCAACGGCGCGGTCCAGGTACCATCCCGCAGAACCGTTTTGTACCCCGCGACCTCCAAGTTTAGCTGCAAACGCCCGTGTTTACCGTCTAAACTAGCAACAGGCCTTACTACTGGACGAGTCATACAGATCCTCAAACAGCACTTCTTTTTTTATCCAGGCAATGACTTCTTTGAGTCCCGTACCGTCGCAAAGATTGGTGAAGATAAAGGGGCGCTGCTCTCTCATTCGCCGTGCATCTCGTTCCATGACCTCCAGGTTGGCCCCGACATAGGGAGCAAGGTCGATCTTGTTAATCACGAGCAGGTCGGAACTGGTGATTCCGGGTCCTCCTTTGCGGGGTATCTTATCTCCTTCAGCCACATCAATAACATATATGGACGCGTCAACCAGTTCCGGGCTGAAGGTTGCGGCAAGGTTATCACCGCCGCTTTCGACGAAAACGAGGTCAAGATTGGGGAATTTTCTCAACAAGTCTCTAATGGCCTCCAGGTTCATCGAGGCGTCTTCGCGTATGGCCGTATGGGGGCAGCCTCCGGTTTCCACGCCGATGATTCTTTCCGCCGGCAACACACCGTTCTTGATTAGAAAGTCTGCATCCTCCTTGGTGTAAATGTCGTTAGTAACTACGGCCATATTGTATTCGTTGAACAACGCCCGGGTGACTCTTTCAATTAAAGCAGTCTTGCCGGAGCCCACTGGGCCCCCCACTCCAATTTTGACTAGAGGCATATGCATCCCTCCTTAATTAAGACATGAACAGACGAGTGTACAGCCTCTCGTGGTACATGGCCCTTATCTCCAAAGCAGGGGCAGTAGAACCAAGGTCATCCAGGGTTCTTTCCTGAATTTCGGCAGCCAGCCGGTACAAAGAAGGGGCCAAATCCCATAATATCCGCTGCCCCTCCTGCTGCCCCAGCGGAATCAGGCGCACACCGTTGTTGACCATGACTGCTATAGCATTGTAGAGGTATCCGAGTAGAGTCTGCTCCAAACTGAGCCCGGCCCGACTCCCCACAATGCCGAAAACAACTGCATGGTGACCGTTGCCCAAGCTGGTCTCTACCAACTTCAGGTATTCGCAAAGGACCGGCTCATCCAGGAGTGCGCATACCGTACGCAACATGCGGCAACCTGTTTTGATGCTCGCCATCCTGGATTCTCGGGCCAACTTGGTGGCGGATAGAATGCGGTCTATCTGCAACAAAGCCGGATAATCCTCGGCGGTGGCTGCCTTCCATCCCAGGGATACCGCCAATCCATCCTCGTAGCCCAAAACATGGTCAATATATGTTGCCATAAACCTTCGAAGAGAATCACCTCCATCAACCAGCTTATGTTGGACATAGGTCTCAAGACCGTACGACTGGCTAAACCCTCCCGTGGGGAAAAAGGAATCGGCAAACTGAAGGAGGGCCAGAATCTGCTTGCCTGTATTCAGGTCAGTCATGGGAATGATGGGATGCTCCAACCAACTCATCTTGAGCCAATCTCCTCTTATCGTGGTAGTATTTGACTCCCAGCCTATCCAACATCGGGGTGAGGGTCTGGTCATGGGGACAAACCACAATTTCGCCCATGACGGCTACCGGGCAATGGCGATTCCCCAGATGGTAACAGACTGTCCCCATCTCTTTCATATCCTGAGGTTGAACCACCAATACTGCGGTCTCCTGAAGTTGCAGCACAATCAAGGTATCCTCGTCAGAATATACGATATCGCCATCCCTAAAAGGTTCTTCCTGAGTGCGGACAATGCCAACCTCCCTTCCTGCCCCGGTTTGCTTACGGAGGCGGCGCTTTCCCATCTCCTCCCAGGTTAGTTCAACTACTTCGATTTTCTTCCAGTAAAGTGAAGGCAAATCATTAATGTTCCCGATTACTTTATCTAAAATCATGACTCATGCCCCCCTTCAAAAAAGGAAATAGCGCTGGGCCAGAGGGAGTTCCAGAGCAGGTTCGCAGGTCAGAGCCTGCCCGTCAACTTTTACCTCGTAAGTCTCGGGGTCGACATCTATTCTAGGGGTAACATCATTATGAATCATGTCTTTCTTGCCAATTCTTCGGCAGCCTCCTACCGGTGCCACCATCTTCTGCAGGCCCAGCCTGGAAGCAACTCCCTTTTCGAAGGCGGCCCGTGATACAAAAGTAAGGGAAGTAGAACACTTCGCTCGCCCCAGCCCGCCGAACATAAACCTGCCGAAAACCGGTTGGGGGGTAGGTATAGAAGCATTTGGATCTCCCATAGCCGCGTAGGCAATCATGCCTCCTTTTAGTACCATCTCCGGCTTAACCCCGAAAAACTTCGGCTTCCACAGAACCAGGTCGGCTATTTTCCCGACTTCGATTGAGCCGGTATAGCGGGCAATACCGTGGGTGATGGCAGGGTTTATCGTGTACTTGGACAGGTAGCGCTTAATGCGCAGGTTATCGTTCCCCGTATCACCCGGCAGTGCTCCTCTCTGCTTCTTCATCTTATCTGCCGTCTGCCAGGTACGGAGAATAACCTCTCCAACCCGCCCCATCGCCTGAGAGTCGGAACTCATCATGGCGAGCACTCCCAGATCGTGAAGGATGTCCTCCGCCGCAATAGTCTCCGGTCTGATCCGCGAATCGGCAAACGCAACGTCCTCAGGTACTTTGCTATCCAGGTGGTGACAAACCATCAGCATATCCAGGTGTTCATCTATGGTGTTAATAGTGAACGGGCGAGTGGGGTTGGTTGAAGACGGTAACACATATGGTTCGCCGGCAATTTTGATGATGTCCGGAGCGTGTCCGCCGCCCGCCCCCTCCGTATGGTAAGTATGAATAGTCCGTCCATTGATCGCCGCGATGGTATCTTCAACAAATCCGGCCTCGTTCAGAGTGTCCGAATGGATGGCAACTTGCACATCATACAGGTCGGCAACTTTCAAGCAACAGTCTATAGCTGCGGGAGTAGTTCCCCAGTCCTCGTGGAGCTTTAAGCCGATGGCTCCCGCTTCCACCTGTTCCTCCAGGGGTGCCTGACAGGAACAGTTCCCTTTCCCCAGGAATCCTATATTAATCGGAAACTCTTCAGCCGCCTCAAGCATCCGGTGTATGTTCCAGGCACCCGGAGTACAGGTAGTCGCATTGGTGCCGGTTGCCGGCCCGGTTCCCCCACCAATCAAGGTTGTGATACCGGAAGCAAGAGCAGTCTCCACCTGTTGGGGACAAATAAAGTGGATATGGGAGTCAATACCACCAGCCGTTACAATATGTCCTTCCCCCGCGATCACTTCAGTGGAAGCGCCGATTACCATGCAGGGGTTCACCCCATCCATCAGCGCGGGATTACCTGCTTTCCCAATACCGGCAATAAGCCCGTCCTTGATGCCAATGTCTGCTTTCACAATCCCCCAATGGTCAATGATGAGAGCATTGGTAACAACCAGGTCAAGGGCGCCTTCTGCGCGGGTGGTGCAGGGGGACTGCCCCATCCCGTCTCGAATCACCTTTCCCCCGCCGAATTTACACTCATCGCCGTAGGTGGTAAAATCTTTTTCTACCTCCAGAATCAGTTCAGTGTCAGCCAACCGCACTCGATCCCCGGTGGTGGGCCCGAACATCTCTGCATATGCTTTTCTACTTGTCTTGAATGTCATCGCCCTGCACCCCCAAAAAGCCCCTTGCCGCCGCCCGGCTCAGGCTCCTCCTTCTGGCCGTCTCCCCCCGGACGGTTCCGCGGGTCAGACCATTGAGACCATGTACTACACACGTCCCCCCCAGCCCGACCAGGGTTACTTCCTTCTCCTCTCCCGGCTCAAAACGTACTGCCGTACCTGAGGGAATACTGAGCCGCATGCCAAAAGCCTTTGACCGGTCAAAAAACAGTGATCGGTTTACCTCGAAGAAATGAAAATGTGAGCCCACCTGTACCGGCCTATCACCTGTGTTCGCTACCTTTAGACGCACAACGTTCCGACCCGAATTGCATTCGATATCATCATCTCTCAAAAAATACTCTCCAGGTATCACAGTTTTTCCCTCCTTAGCGGATTGGATAGTGAACGGTTACAAGTTTAGTCCCATCTGCAAAAGTTGCTTCTATTTGTACCTCGTCGATCATTTCTGCTACTCCTTCCATGACGTCGTCTCTAGTCAAGACCGCGGCCCCCAGGGACATAAGCTCTGTTACCGTCTTTCCATCCCTGGCCCCCTCCTGAATGGTAGAGGATATAATGGCCACCGCCTCAGGGTAGTTCAACTTCAGTCCTCGTTTTTTGCGCTCCCTGGCCAGCTGAGCCGCCAGGTAAACCAATAGTTTCTCCTGTTCACGGGGCATCAAGTGCATAACTACCACCTCTTTCTGATAAAGTATTTTCCTGTGCCCTTGGGGCATGAAGTCAATAGAAAAGGCCCCAGCTACCCAACCTGAAATTCAGGCAACGAGGGCCTCTCTGCCCGGCAAAACAACTTCAGCTTCTACGCCAAAGTCTTTAAGGCTCATTACAGCAACTATTTCATGAAAAACAAAATGCCCTTCCACGAATCTTCACTGATCCATGAAAAAGGCATCTTCACCAATAAGAATGCGCCAGCGCATTTTCGAAGTTGTTTCTATCATATTCTCTGTTTTAGTAATGATACCAAACAAAAAACACCTAAATCAAGCCAAACATTACCAAAGACTGTGTCAAGATTCAGCAGTTAACACTCCCGAACTTGGTTTTTATAGGCATCAACCTTACGCTCGGTCGAAAGTGCGATTAAAACTTTACACTATTTTCGGGCTTCATTGTCCGTTGGGGTATGAACTACTCGTAGGATGTTACCTTCCCAAGACCACCTCGATGTTATCCAGGAACTGCTCCCGCACGGCCTGCATGCTATTCCACTTTTCCAGGGTTTCCAAAACCAAATCTCTTGCGGCTCCCGGCCCGCCGAATTCCTTAAGTTCACTGGCGTAAGCCTCGGCCCAGTGTCCGATCATGGTCGGTGTTACTTCCAGGTGAAACTGGAGTGCCCAAATGCAGTCCTTGTACACAAAAGCCTGGTTGGTACAGGTTTGGCCGGTCGCCAGCAGGACCGCGTCGTCCGGCAGGGCAAAAGTATCCCCGTGCCATTGAAAGACAGGAAACTCCGGGGGCAGTCCCGCCAGAAGCGGCGCCGCTTGCCCTTCCTTCGTCAAATGTACCGGATACCAACCGATCTCCTTTACCCGGTTGGGCCCCACATGGGCACCTAGAGCCCGTGCGATGAGTTGTCCTCCGAGACAGATGCCCAGAGTCGGTATTCTAATTGACACTGCTTCCCGTATAAGTTCCTGTACCCGGTACAGATAAGGGTAATCTTCCTCTTCATAGGCACCCATCGGCCCGCCCAAGATGACGAAAGCAGTGTAATCCTTCAGGCTGTCCGGCAACGCCACGCCCGGACTGTCCATACACCTTATATCGATTTCCCATCGCTTACGTTCGAGTATGTCCCGCAACAATCCCGGTCCCTCACAACCTACATGCTGTACAACTAGAACTCGCAAAGGTGCTCTCCCCCATTCAACCCGGTGAAATGTCTTCTAGCGTTCCAGCTCTACCGGCTTCGCTACCAAGCTAACACACGGTACGGTGGGGCACCCGCCCCGCGCAGATGTTTATCGGGGAAAGCACCCACTCCTACCGGTTGGCAACTTCTCATAGCAAAGGGGTGCCTACGCAGGAAGTAACTCTCCACCAACAAGTTCACCAGGGACTATTTTGCTCCTACTGGCCCCAATAAACAAAAAAATCCCAGCCTTGGGGAAAGCCTGTATTATTCCCAAGGCGGGGACCCCTTCATCCCTCATTCCGGTACCGTTGCCGGAGGTTTCACTTGGAGCTCCTCTATAATCTCTTTGATATTTAATCATACACCAGTAGTCCTGAAGTTCAAGACCTTCCGCAAAAGCATTATGTATACTTTTGCATCTCAGCTCTGACAGTACTACCTGGGTTAAATAGCTTTTTCACGCACAAAGCCCCTGTTCTCGGGAACTACCTCGTCCCAGAAAACAGGGGCATCACTGCCTCACCGCACCGCTACTTCGCGGTTAACGGTTTGAAGCCCGGCTCCACCAAGGTGGAACAGAAACGCAAAATCCCCACTACCACTAGCGGGGACCCCATTATCCCTCCCGGCACCCTGATTGAGCCGTTCAGTTCATGATTCGGTTCTATATTCAAATATATTAGCCAGGCGCGGCAAAAAATGCAAGCCTTATTAGCAAAGCATTATGTATACTTGTTATCGCCGCCCGGTACGGGTAGCAGGTTATTTGTGGCACTCGTCTTGTATTATGTATAATTGGCTAGAATGTACCGGCCCGTCATTGACAAGGGTGAGCAAACCGGTATAATTATTACAGACAACATAATATTCGGTGCAGACAGGTCGTCTGCTTTAAAGGGCAATGAAGTCCTCCTTCGTATGAAGGGGGACTTTCTGTTTTTTCGGGGTAGTGGAATTTCCCCGGCTCCGGCCGAAAAACCGCGGTACCCCGGGCTTCAGAGGAGGTGGGCTAATAGAAAATGGTTGGGGGCGAAGCATCCGGCTTCCGCCCAGGCATAAGCGGGATACCCGCTAACGGGTAACCAAAAACCGGGTTGATTTCAAGGAGGGAGGAACAACCATGACACCACAAGAAATAGCTGCTCTGATTAAGGATAAGGGTATTACCTTTATTGACTTGAAGTTTAACGACCTGCCAGGACTCTGGCAACACTTCTCTATGCCATCCAGCGAACTTACCGGGGTTGACGACCTTTCAAGCGGCGGTCTCTTCCGCGAGGGAGTAGGATTTGATGGTTCTAGCATCCGTGGGTTTCAGTCCATTCAAGAAAGCGATATGATACTGATTCCCGACCCGGATACCGCGGTTATTGACCCCGTATGCAAAGCTTTCACCCTATCCATGATCTGTGATATTTATGACCCCATCACCCGTCAACCGTATACTCGCGATCCCCGGTACATCGCCAAGAAGGCCGAGGCTTACCTCAAATCCTCGGGGATTGCTGACGTCAGCTACTGGGGTCCGGAGATGGAGTTCTTCATTTTTGACGATGTCCGCTTTAACCAGGGAGTCAATCATGGTTTCTACTTCGTGGACTCCATTGAAGGGGAATGGAACACCGGAAGGGAAGAAAATCCAAACCTGGGTTACAAGGCCCGCTATAAGGAAGGCTACTTCCCGGTGCCTCCCCATGATTCCCATCAAGACCTGCGCAGCGAGATGGTGAAAACCTTGCTGGGAGTAGGTATCGGCATCGAGGTTCACCACCACGAAGTGGCCAGCGGTGGGCAGGCGGAAATTGATATGAGGTATGACACCTTAACCAGAATGGCAGACAAGTGCATGCTGTACAAGTATGTGGTCAAAAACGTAGCTCGACGCAACAACAAGGTGGTTACTTTCATGCCCAAGCCCTTGTTCCAGGACAACGGTTCGGGAATGCATACTCACCAATCCCTGTGGAAAGATGACACTAACCTGTTCTATGATGCTGATGGCTATGCTTCGATCAGCAAACTCTGCAAGTATTACATTGGCGGATTGCTGAAACACGCACCGGCTCTGATGGCTTTCTGCGCACCCACCACCAATTCTTACAAGCGGCTGGTTCCCGGATACGAAGCCCCGGTAAACCTGGCGTACTCCAGTCGTAACCGCAGTGCCGCCATCCGCATTCCGATGTATACGGATAATCCGAAGACCAAACGCATCGAGTTCCGTCCACCCGATCCGTCCTGCAACCCGTACCTTGCCTTTGCGGCTCTCCTCATGGCGGGACTGGACGGTATTGAAAACGAAATAGATCCTGGCGACCCCGTAGATAAGAATATTTATGAGCTCAGCCCGGAAGAGGCGGCACGCGTCAAGACAGTCCCGGGTTCCCTGGAAGAAGCCCTGAACGCTCTGGAAGAAGCTCATGACTTCCTGCTAAAAGGTAATGTCTTTACGTCCGATGTGCTGGATGTTTGGATCAGGTACAAACGTGAGCACGAAGTTGAACCGGTTAAGCTACGCCCCCATCCTTACGAGTTCTGTTTGTACTTTGACCTGTAAACCGGCAAGCAGTTGGAAGAAGCTATTGGACTCAACCCTTCTGATTCATAAGAATGGCCGCGGTCAAAACCGCGGCCATTCTTTTTGTTGTCTTGACACTGACCACACTAAATCTCCATGATTAACACAGATGACCTTTACTATTTCGGTCCTTCGAATTCGACGTTATGGTCTGCCAAGGAAAAGTCATGGTTCGCCTGTGTTTAAATCAGAGCTCGTATTTGGCAGCTATGGGCATTCTCCGGCCTACACCAAAGGCTTTGGTCGTTACTTTTAGGACGGGGGCAGCTTGCCTCCTCTTGTATTCGTTACTGTTTACGGCCCGGATTACCCACTTGACCGTATCGGGAGAATACCCCAACTCGATTAGCTCCTGGGCGGACAGGTTTTCTTCGATATAGTAGTTCAATATCTGATCAAGAACTTCATACGGCGGGAGTGAATCCTGATCCAGTTGACCAGGCCTCAATTCCGCCGAAGGCGGTTTTTCAATAATCTCCCGGGGAATAATCTCAGATTCTCTGTTGATATACTCTGCGAGCTGGTAGACCATGGTTTTGGGTACATCCCCCAGAACACTCAACCCTCCGCTCATATCTCCGTACAGGGTACAGTAGCCCACCGCTAGCTCGCTTTTGTTCCCGGTTGAAAGCACGAGGTAACCGAACTTGTTGGAAAACGCCATCAGTATGTTACCACGCGCCCTGGCCTGCAGGTTTTCCTCGGTGATATCCGGCTGTTTCCCTGCAAAATGCTCGCCAAGAGTCTCCAGGTACGAATTATATACGGAGGTTATGGGTATGACTTTAAACTTGACCCCCAGGTTACCGGCCAGTCGCCGGGAGTCTTCTACACTGCCTGCGGACGAATAGGGAGAAGGCATGGAAATCCCCAGAACATTCTCACTACCTACCGCTTCCGCCGCCAGGCAACATGTCACTGCGGAGTCGATGCCACCCGAAAGGCCAATGACCAGCTTCTTGAACCCGCATTTCCTTACATAATCCCCTACACCCAAAACCAGCGCTTCATAAACTGACTCTATCCTGTCCTGTGGGACATACCGGTCCGGCGAACCGGTACGCCTTACGTCCAGCGTCTGCACATGTTCCTGGAAAGAAGGGCAGATGGCCACAGGCTGTCCCTCTCCATCCAGGAACATACTCCGGCCGTCGAATATAAGTTCATCATTACCCCCTACCTGATTAACGTAAACAAATGGTATTCCGTGTTTACGGGCGTGATTCCGGATAAGACGGTACCTGATTCCCTCTTTTCCCACTGTGAAAGGGGAGGCGGAAATGTTTATAAATACGGTAGCCCCATCCCGGGCCAGCGCCTCCACCGGGTCAGAAGTATACATCCTTCGCTGCGGCCACAACTCCGGTACATTCCAGGCGTCTTCGCACACGCATATACCCAGTTTATGGTCCTTGAAAGGCACCGCATATACTTCTTGAGCCGGATCGAAGTACCGCTCCTCGTCGAAGACATCATAGATAGGAAGCAATGTCTTAGCCCGCGCGGCTAGAATCCGCCCCTGGTGAATCAGCACCGCCGAATTGTACAACCCCCTGCCAGGTTGTTCCCCGGTGGGAAGCGGAGCTCCCACAAGTATCCCGGTTTCCGGGTAGCGGGCTGAAACGTGTATCAGTTCACGGATGGCCTGTTGAGTCTTGTCGATAAACCGGGGTTTATCCAAAATGTCCCGGGGCGGATACCCTACCAGGAAGAGTTCCGGGAATACTACCAGGTCGGTCGCTTCCTTGCTAGACCGCGATATGGTATCTATTGTCTTCGCCAGGTTTCCTTCTATATCCCCTACAACCGGGTTCAATTGGGCTATAGTGATCCTCATTGTATCTGCAAATCCCCCCTATATGACTAATCAGTATTGTACCTGAACCTCGAGCCCTTATGCAATGCTGTACACGTTAACAGATTACCCTAAATGATTAGAACTTGCATAAAAACAAAAAGGGGGAACCTTACGGTTAACCCCCACAGAGGTGAAGAATGGTGTTTTCCTAAACGGGTCAGGATTGAACGGTTTACTAAACCCCCTGCCCGTCTCCGGCCAGTTCATAGCGGTAAGCTTCCTCCCCGTGCTGGGTTAAGTCCAGCCCGGTTTCTTCCTCCTCATCGCTCGCCCGCAATGATGTAAACAGGCTTATCACTTTCAGGGTCAGGAAAGTTACGGCTGCCGCAAAAACCCAGGTGACCAGAACTGCAACGAATTGAACCAGCAGCAGGTGGGGATTTCCGAACAAAAGCCCGTCTGCCCCGGCCGGGTTTATGGCCTTGGAGGCAAACACCCCGGTTGCCAGCGCGCCAAAGGTACCACCCACACCATGAACACCAAACGCGTCCAGTGAGTCGTCATAACCCAGCTTGGCCTTGACCTTACTGACAGCCAGGTAACAAACGGGTCCTACCATTAAGCCCATGACTATAGAGGACATTGGACTGACAAAACCGGCGGCGGGGGTAATAGCTACCAGACCGGCCACGAGGCCGCTGGCTACCCCCAGTACGGTCGGCTTCCCGTGGTGAATCCATTCGGCCAGGGCCCAGGAAACCGCTGCTGTACCCGCACAGGTATTAGTTACTACGAAGGCGCTGGCCGCCAGGCCGTTCGCGGCCAGGGCGCTGCCGGCATTGAACCCGAACCACCCGAACCAGAGTAGGCCGGCTCCCAGTACCGTAATGGGCAAGTTATGCGGTAACATCGGCTCGCGCCCCAGACCCAGGCGTTTCCCCAACACCAGCGCCGCTACTAGCCCGGAAACCCCGGAACTTATATGCACCACCGTACCACCGGCAAAGTCTAAAGCACCGAGTTCCCTAAGCCATCCTCCCAGTCCCCATACCCAGTGAGCCAGCGGGTCATAGACCAGGGTGGTCCACAAAATAATGAAAACGCAAAACACCGAAAACTTCATCCGCTCGGCAAAAGCCCCTATAATCAAAGCAGCCGTAATAATGGCAAACATCAATTGGAATGCCGAAAACGCCAGGTGAGGTATGGTGGCGGCATAGTCCGCGTTGGGCAGTTGTCCTACCCCCTTAAACCCCACCCAATCGAGACCCCCTACCAGGTGGTTGAGATCGGGACCGAAAGACAACGAGTACCCGAATAAAACCCACTGAACCGAGACCAAACCCATAATCATAAAACACTGCATCAAGATGCTTAGCACATTCTTCCTGCGGACCATACCCCCGTAAAACATGGCCAGACCGGGGGTCATCAAAAAGACCAGAGCAGCGGAAATCAGGATAAAGGCAGTATCGCCCGTATCAACGGTCGGGGTATCTGCCGCCCGGGCATACAGGGGAATTCCCCCCAACATTACAGCAGTTGCCAGCGTAGTTAATAGAGTTCTCACTGGTAATTTCATAATCTCCCCTCCCATATAGAGATCCCTTGTAGACTTCAATAGCAAATAAAAAAGGCGCTCCCCAATCCAGGCTGAACACCTTTGTTCACGAGCGCCTTTGCTCTTCTTAATTAAGTTCCTGCAGTTAGCACTTACAGTGCCGTGTCACCCCGTTCACCGGTCCTGATACGTATAATCTGTTCCACCGGGTAGACGAAGATCTTCCCATCACCGATCTTCCCGGTGTTACATACATTGAGAATAACCTCGATGATCCTTTCCACCCAGTGATCACGGCAGATAAGTTCCACTTTAACCTTGGGGAAAAGATCAACGGCATGTTCCTGCCCCCGGTAGTACTGTTTTTCGCCCCGCTGCAACCCCCGGCCCATCACCTCGCTGATGGTCATT
>JAAYAC010000063.1 GCA_012719535.1 Syntrophomonadaceae bacterium
AAATTCTTTTGGGCATTCCTCCTTCCACGGTTTTCTCGTGTTATGGCGGTATTAAATTGTCTATGTTTTATATATCGAACCTGGGCGGGGGTTGTTAAGCCCGGAATTTTGTTTTCCGGGTTCATTTACTGCGTTTCCCTCTATTTTTGTCGTTTTCCCGGGCCTTTTCCCTTTCCCGAGACCCGGGCATAACCCAATTCGGGGGATTTGACACGTTTCGGCAAGGTTTGACACAGAAGTATGGGCTACTGCGTGTTATTGCTGAACTGCTGGGAAAGCCACATGCTCTGCATATTCATCTTCTGGATGGCCTGTTCCATGGCGGTGAACTGGCGGTAGTAGCGGTCTTCCAGGTCGGCCAGGCGTTCTTCCATCTTGTCGATGGTGGTGTTGATGCGGCTGATTTCCTTGCCTATGGTGCTGTTATCATAATAACTGCTGCTGGAGCCGGCTTTGTCGGTGATGGATTTCATACCGTTGTTCACGGCGTCGTAAAGCCGGACCGCCAGCCCCTGGTTGGAAGCAGTTTCACTGCTGGCAGTAAACAGGTTCATCACCCCTTCGGGGTCGTTGGTCAGGGCTTCCCGAAGTTTGGTTTCATCGACATACAGCTTGCCGCCTTCCTGGTAAGACTGGGTGTTGATGCCGATGGAGCTGAGACTGGTATAGCTCCCCGTTAGACCCTCCACCCGGGCCATGGCACTGGAGCGTATCTGGTTATACACGCTGTAGAGGAGGGAGTCCCCCTTAAGAAGACCGCTTCTGGCCTTTTCCTCCCAGCGTTCAATGTCTTTATCCTTCATTTCTTTCTTCTGCTCGTCGGTCAGGGGCTGGTAGTCGCGGTAGCGCTCTTCGTTTAGCTCGGTGAACATGAGGCCTACCGCGTCGTTGTAGGCGTTGACCCAGGTCTTGATCTTCTCCACCACCGCGTCCACGTCGTTGGCGACGCTGACTGTAACCGGGGCAGCGGAGGTGTTCTTGAGGTTAAGGGTTATGCCGTTGACCGTGAACTGGTTGCTGGAAAAGGTTAACCCTTGCGCGTCGTTCAGGTCGATGCTGGCGTTAGTACCGTGGTAGGCGTTCGCCTCGTCGGCCCCGACCTTGAGCGGATCCGTTACGCTACCCAGTTTCAGGGTATTGTTGAGGAAGCCCTGGTCGTCGGCCTTTACATGGATTTCTGCCTGGCTGCCGGTAGAGGTGGTCATCAGGAAGAACCTTTCCAGCGTGGCGTCGTAAGAGGCTTTTATGCCGATGTTCGCGTTGTTTATTTCGCTGAGCACGTTATATATGTTAGTTGAGGCCGTGTCGAAGGAAAAGGCTTTCTCCTTGGCCTCCCCGTTGACGGTTCCCTGCAGGGTGAATGTGACCGTTCCAGCGATACCGAACTGTTCGGCCAGGGTCTTAGTAGTGCCGTCAGCATTCTTGCTCGCAGAAAGTGCAGCAGTGCTGGTCTTGGTCACCCCGGAGGCCAGGCTGTTGACCTTGACGGTGTAATTAGCCACCACGGAGTTAGTACCGGCAGTAGCCGTTAATACGCTGGTGTCCGAAGAAGTGGCCGCTTTGGCCTGGAAGGTCCCCTGCAGCTTGAGATCAAAGGTGGCGTTGCGCAGGGCGAGGAGCTTGGTGTTGATAGAGCGGTAGTCCTCCCGCTGCCACTCCAGGATCTGTTTCTTTTGGTACTGCTGGTCCACCCGTGTGCGCTGGGCCTTCATCAGGTCGCTTACCCATTGGTCGATGTCCAGGCCGCTCGACAAACCGCTCAGCCTCATTACCATTTTTGTTCTCCCTCCCCTTTCACGTTTCTCAAGAGATCCGCTATGCTTTTATCATTCAGGACTGCGCGGCGGTTCTCCTCCCTGATCGACTCGTAGATCTCCTCTCGGTAGACAGATAGCTCCCGGGGGGCTTCGATACCTAATTTGACCTTATCCCCCTGGATTTCCACGACCGTAATCTTGATGTTATCCCCGATTACAATGGCCTCGTCCTTTTTTCTGGTCAAAACCAACATTAATTTATAACCCCTGTCCTGCGGAAGCTTGTACAACCCTTCGATTGGCGAAAATGGGATGCCTGGTGCTGTACCGGGATTTGGCCGGTACGAATTGTACACCCTTTCGTTTGACAGTGTTGACTACCACCGGGGCCAGCAAGTTAGCAGTGGTCATTTTGAAGTCCTCCGGTATGGTCAGAACGGTAAAAACCGCTAGAGCACCGGCACCTTCCTCTGCCTCCAGGTTTTCCAATTCTTCCGGCGGTAATTCTATCTCGTAGTCGGGAAAGAATGGGAACGGTACGGCCAGTACCAGGCAAAGGTCGGGATTCCGGGTCGAGTGCATGTAGTAGAACGGGCCTTCAGTGTCCAGGGGGAATATGGTAAACTCTTTTTCGTTCTCAAAGCCCGGAATACCCTCCGGAAAGTCTACTATTTGGTTTTCATCAATTTCCACTTCACCTATACGGTTACTCTTTAGCTTCACCTAAAGTCGCTCCCTTATCTGAATTAAGAATTGAGCATTTGGAATTCGGCTGATTCTAACATTCTTAATTTCTTCATTTTAAATCGTACTGTCGTAATTCTTCCCCACATACTGAATATCTAGTTCCGGCTGCTGGCGGAGGTAGACTCGTACTTTCCCCCAGTCCAGCTCGCCCTTCACAGCACCCGGCTCGAGCTCGACCGCTACCCGCCCCGGCTCAACCCGAATCTCGACCGGGTACACGGTGAAATCGATGCGGGGGGGGTGTGAAGCTACAGCCGCAACATCGAACTCGTCCGTTCTAAAGGAGTTTTCCCAGGCTACATCCGCTACCGTCACTCCGTCCTCAATGGCCGCCAGCATGTCGCCCTCCTCGGCTATGCGGCCGGTAGCTTCAGATGCCATCTCGCGGGCAACCTGCGACCAGTAGCGGGAGAACTCCAGCGGGGTTCGCCTGTCCATGTCGGCAAAACACTCGGTCTGGTCGATATGGATTTCAGGCAGCCTGTTTTCTATCTTTAAGCGCGGGCCGGACACGTTGAGCCTGAGGTTCGGCCTGGCCACCTCCAGCCGCAAGAACGGGTGCTTTATGTTGAGGCCGATACGGGCGAATGCCTGGTCAATCCTGAGATCCAAGTCCGCACCCTCCTACAGTCGCAGGTTCACAATTGTTTTCGACGCTGATACAGGCTTGGACCATTTCAATAATAACATCAATCAGTGTTATTCTGCGTGATTCTGCGTCTGCGAATCACCGCAAGAAATCGGCCAGGTTGGGCATAATGATACGGGCTCCGGCTGCCAGGGAAGAACGATAGACATTTTCCTGCATCTTGAGGTCCATGATAACCTCGGCCATGTCGGCGTCCTGGTTCTTGGACAAAAGCTCCGTGTAGTTGATTCTGGTGCTTTCCAGGCGGTTTTCCTGGAGTTCCAGCCGGTTGACTTTCGCCCCGACAATCGCCCGTTCCTTGTTTACATCGTCCAGCCTGGTCTGAATGAGTCCCAGGTCCTGGTTCAAAGCGGCCTGGTCGCCGCTCTCAAGGTGAGTAGCTACATTGTTGAGAAGCTGGAAAATGCCCGGGTCAGCCGGGTCAGTATTGAAAAAAACCTTTCCCAGCGTTGAATTTACCGGAACAATAACCCCGGCTCCGATCTCCAGGTTCATCACCTGGTCGTTGCCTTTCCATTGCGCCCCGTCAAAGGGAGGTTCGGTGACGTTGGTGCCAGCAAAGATATGCTTGGAGCCGTAGGTGGTATTGGCGATAACCCCGATCTGCTCCCCCAACTGCCGTATTTCGGCGGCTATGGCTTCCCGGGAGGCCTGGGAGTTGGTGCCATTCATGCCTTGAATCGTCAGTTCGTTGGCCCGCTGCAGGATATCGGTTACGTTGTTCAGGGCGCTGTCGGTGGTGTTGAGGAAGTTCTTGGCTTCGCTGATCTTGCCCAGGTATTCCTCCGCTTCCATTATCGTGGTGCTGTAGCGTAAGGTGTTGATGATCCCGACCGGATCGTCGGAAGGCTTAGCGATGCGTTTCCCGGTAGCCAACAGGTTTTGGTACTTCTCCAGGTTACGCATGTTGATGGTGAGATCCCTTTTTAAGTTGCTTATCATCATCGAGTTGGTAACTCTCAAGCTGTTCCCTCCTTTGAGCCACAGATACACATTGATTGTCACAGATTGACGCTGATTAAACACAGACGCTGGAGGCAACTTGGCCCAGGTTTACTTCGAGTCTCATGTCGGCCGACCATACCAGTTCAATGATGAAAATGGCAGCGGTATTACCCGGGGCCATATTGTCTATCAGCGTCCATCCGTGTGTATCAGTGGTTCCTTATTCTTAATCCTCAGCTCACCTTCCAACTAATCCCATGCGGTTGACGATGACCTCGATGGCCTCGTCGATGGTGGTGATGTAGCGAGCCGCCGCATTGTAGGCATGTTGGAACCTTATCATGTTAGCCATCTCCTCGTCCAGGGAAACCCCGGCGGTTGACTGGCGCTTGCTTTCGAGCTGGGATAAGAGTA
>JAAYAC010000064.1 GCA_012719535.1 Syntrophomonadaceae bacterium
AGTTTTAGAGAGCCCGATGAGATGGGGTATCCGCTGGCTTCCACCCGCCGCTGGGAAAATACCGAGGTTGATCTCGGGAAACCCGAATTTGGCACTGACGCCGGCTACACGCAGGTCACAGGCTGCCGCCAGTTCCACCCCGCCACCGAGGGCATGCCCACAGATGGCAGCTATAGTTGGTTTGGAAAGTTCGGCCAGGGTATTGAATGCTTTGTGAATGGGAGCAACATATGCTCTGGCATCCAGGGGCTTACACTCCATCATGGCTTTGATGTCACCACCGGCCGCGAATACCTTGTCCCCGCCAGTTACAACTAGAGCGCGAGTCTGCTCGTTGCCCGCCACCATATCCAGGGCCGCGTTCATTTCCGCAATCAAGGTAGCATTGAGGGCGTTCATAGCTTTGGGACGGTTCAAGGTCAAAATACTGATATCATTTTCCTGGGTCAGGCTGATGGTAGTGAACTCCAACAACCGTCACCTCCTCATACATAGTCTTTTCAAGCGCCTGCGACTCGGGTCGCTCAAAGCCCGAAAGGTGAATATTCAAACAAGAGACATTGCTCATTTCCTTGCTCCCACGCCTGGCAACTGCCACCCTCCAAGCATTCGCGGAAAACGGGATTAACAGACACCGGGCAGGCCTTGGATAGGGCTGCATCGTATATAATGCGTATCCTAACCGTATGTCCTGTCGCCGGGCATGTTTTTTCCATAATCTGCTCGGTGGTGTTCACGACGATCTACCCCAGTTCCTTTCCGACAATCCCTACCCCAACTACACATTGGTAAGGTTGTCCTCCCAGGTTCTGGGCCAACCCCAGTTTGGGGTTTTCCAGTTGGCGTTTGCCCGCTTTGCCCTGAAACTGCAGCCAGGATTCATATAGCATACGAATACCACTAGCGCCGATGGGATGCCCAAACGATTTCAGGCCTCCATCCGGGTTTACCGGCAGTCCGCCATCCAGGTCAAAGAAGCCTTCCATGACATCCTTCCAGCCCTCTCCCCGGGCACTGAATTGCAGGTCCTCATAAATAATCAGCTCGGTTGGAGTAAAGCAGTCGTGCACTTCGGCCAGGCTGATTTGTTTGCGGGGGTTGGTGATACCGGCTTCACGGTATGCCGCCACCCCGGCATAATAGGTCTCCCACGCGGTTGTAAAATCGTAGCTTTGATGTTTTTCACTGTGCCCGGGTCCTGCGGCTATCTGGATGCCCTTAACGTACATGGGGTCCGGCCGATACTTCTTGGCATCTTCGGTTCGGGTGATGATAGCGCAGGCAGCTCCGTCTGATACCCCCGAACAATCCATTATTCCCAGCGGGCTTGCCACCATGGGAGATTTTAGTATGGCCTCCATGGAAACCTCAGCCTGAAACTGCGCCTTGGGGTTCAGGGCGCCGTTCTTGTGGTTTTTCCAGGCAATGCGGGCCATCACTTCCTTCATTTGTTGGGCTGTCAAACCATATTTGTGAGCATAAGCCGGGGCAATTACCGCAAACCGGGCAGGGGCAGTGAGGTCCGGCATAGTCCGGTCCGAATCTTCGGCTGGAACCTCCAGGCCGCTGTAACCGCCGTCCTTCAGCTTCTCGGCTCCGATCGCCATGACCACGTCATATGCCCCGGATATCACCGCGTAGCAGGCGTTGCGAAAGGTGTCCAACCCGGTGCAGCACATGTTTTCCAGGCGGGTAACCGGTTTGTATTGCGATTTCATGCGGTTGGAGAAAGCCAACCCGGCCATGCCGGAGGTAAAAGTACCGAACCAAAAGGCATCGATGTCCGTGAAATCCAGGCCCGAATCAGCCAGCGCTTCTTCTATCGCCTCCAGCATCAAGTCTTCTAGGTTGCAATCAAACCTTTCGCCGAACTTGGTACACCCCATTCCGATTACAGCGGCTTTGTCCTTGATTCCAGTAGTCATTTTTCTCCCTCCCCTACAGTACTTTGGGTGTAGCTTTCCAGAAGTAGGTGTGGATGCCGTCCACTACAAACAGG
>JAAYAC010000065.1 GCA_012719535.1 Syntrophomonadaceae bacterium
CTCCACCGCCGCGCGGATCTCCCTTTCTGCCTCGGCCACCTGTTCCTGTCCATATATCCTGTAGCAGTGTTCTTTGGCCAAACCTATATCGCCGTCACTAGCCAGCAAAACGTCGACAAACTCCCTGGCAACCGTGTCGAGCAAGTGAACGGCCCCACTGTTCACATCCAGGAGGAAGTTGAGATCTCCCATGGTAAAGCGATGTATATTGGCGGCAACATCGTAGCCTTTAAACAGGTCCTTCACTTTCGGGCCTCCCCATAAGCACTAAGGCGGGCAACGCCCGCCTGTCCACTCCACAAGGGCCTCCCGGGGGCAGGAAAATGCGTGCCGCCTCATCCGGGTCTACCCAATATGTACTGTGAACTACCCCTCCTTACGGAAGGGGCTTCTGGCTTCATCAGTCCGCCATCGCGGCGGCTCCACCGAGGCCGGTTCCCCGACCTCATATCCGCCTCTCATCCCCTCCCTTCGCCCTCGCTCCCCCGAGTAGAGAAGGCTCAGCAAGGGGTTTTCTCGGCGGCCGGAGATAAATCTGGGTTATTTCTGACAAACCTGGTTGCCGACGGTGCAAGATGTCTTACAAGCCGACTGGCAGGAGGTTTGGCATTCACGGCAATTGGTATCCTGGTCGTTTTGCTTCAGTACTGGTCCAACGATGGTTTGCAGGTGTTTCTTCACCGCTCATTCCCCCCACTACTTTCTTCCCCGGACCCGGCGGGTCCGGGAAGCTTTTCTTCATCATTATATTTAATTACTTCATCAGAAGCAAGGCTGGCGTTGGACGTTGAACAACCTTCCCGGCACCCAGGCGGGGAAAAGCGGCCGTCACAGGAATCGAAAGTAAAGGCGAAACCCGTCGTTATACTTGGGGTAATATACACGGTAAGTGTGGCCGACACAGCATCTCTTCTTGTAGCCGGGGTAAAGGTCAGGTCGAAAGGTATACCGGCTCTAATGAGTATTGAGATGGCGGCATTCAGCGGGCCACGCTTAATGCAATTGGAGTTGAAGAAACACTTGAAAATATCGGTGGCCAGCAAAAACTCAAGTTACCCATACCCATCTTCCTTATACATTCTGCTGGTAACATCTTATGCAAAAAGACCGCCCGGGTTACTTTACCATTCAACCTTCCAGAACGGTGATGCCGACCAGTTATTTTCCTGCTGGTCGGGGCAAGGTTGGGGTGGGATCACCAAAAAAAGATTACCGGTTTTAACCTTCCGGTAATCCTCTACGTTTCTATGGAGCGGGAAACGGGATTCGAACCCGCGACCCTCGGCTTGGTAATCCGATGCTCTACCACTGAGCTAATCCCGCTTAGAAAATCCGGCATTCCAGCGACCGCCACCCATTTAACAGCAACGGACTACTATTTTTGCTTACCATACATTCTACAGGAAAATGAATATTTAATCAAGTACTTGTTCAAGTAGGTGTGTTTTTTAAAAAGCTAATCACCCTTTCTTTTTTGGGCTGAGGAATGCTATATTTCTGAGAGACTTTTGCAATTAAATAGCCCCTAAAAATCGGGGATTTGTCCTATATAAAGAAAGACTTCACCCCCCCGTTTTGCCGAATTTTAAGGTGAAATCAACCCAAAAACAAAACAAGAAAGGGCGAAGCCACCTATGATTGTTCGGCAAGGAATTCTATTTTCCTTCGAAGACGCATTAAAAATGCAACCAAAATCCAGACTTAAGATAATTTTTGACACCCTCGACCCGGAGCCTTTTTTTGAGCCAGATGAAGGATAAGGATA
>JAAYAC010000066.1 GCA_012719535.1 Syntrophomonadaceae bacterium
AGGACGAAAGCGCCGGGAGTTTGCAGGGGAAAAGCCAGTGAGACGGAAGATGAAAAAGGGTAGTAAAATCTAACGGGGAGGGAGTACAGTTGGCGAACTCGCAACAGAGTCGAATAAGCAGTGTGGCCGCTCAGAGTGTGGCACTCCATAACTACATAACTAGACACCCAGGCGTGGACGAGCAGGAGCTAATGCAGCAACTGGGCCTGCCGCAAATCACCCTGTATACTTTTCTGAAGGGGTTGGCGGACGACCCTGAGGTCTGCATAAACGGTGAGTTTCAAGTTACGAGGGACGGGCGCAAACTGAACCTTACCGAGATCGAACGCTGCCTGGAGACCAGAAAAAAGACTGCCCATCCCCCACGCCAGGCGGAACGCCTGCTCTACCTTTATGAGCACCTGCACAGCGCCATTCCGGACGGCGGCTTGACTCTGGCGGGATTAAGAAAACGGTATGCGGACCTATTTGAGCGAAGTGGGGTAGAGGTGCCGAGCCAATCGGCGCTGACGCGGATGATTTACCGAGACCTGGCCAGCCTTGAAGCAATAGATATTGCCATAGACCGGCCCGGTACCGGTAGCTCCAAGTACAATCTCAGGCAAAGTTACCTGCCGAAATTGCCCGCGGAGAGCGCTGCAGCGGTTTACGTGGGTATGCTTCCCTTAAAGAACACCGTATTGGACCCGGCCATTTCATCGGCCGCCCGGGAGATAGAGAAGGCCTTTTTTAAGAGAGGGCCCCATGACGCGGCCATGCTCAGGCAGCATATCCATGTGGTCAACGACACGCTGGCCCGGCCTGAGGAGCAGGGCGACGTCTTCGGTAGGATTATTCGGGCGCTTCTCGACCATCATCCGGTTACCGTACGCTACATCAAAACGACCGGGGAAGTCGCCGATCGGGTACTTGAACCCCTCGGCATGGTCTGCAAGCGGAGCGTGTGGTATTTGATTGCGCGCCGCGCCGAAACTGGGGAAGTGCGTACTTACCGCATCGACCAGATCGAGCAAGCTTTCGTGCACGAGAGGAGTCAATTTACTTACCCGGCCGGTTTTTCCTTAGCCGGACATATCGGTTCCAGCTGGGGTGTTTACTGTAACGATGAAGTTCAACCGGTCCGGCTCAGGTTTTCCCCCGAAGTCGCCCGCCGGGTTACCAACCTCCGCTATCACCACAGCCAGGAGATCGAGAAGATCGAGGCGGACGGCTCGGTGATCTTACGGTTTACTGTTTGCGGGCTTATTGAACTACGGAGCTGGATCCTGCAGTGGGGCGAGCAAGTAGAAGTGCTGGAGCCCCCCGAACTACGTGAAAGCGTGATCTCCGCAGCCCAGGCGGTAATTGATAAATATCGCCGGGGGTGATGCGGGAGAGCAGGCGGTGTACCTGCCACCTACGGTAACCGGGGATGCTCCTGCATGC
The DNA here is from genome assembly GCA_012719535.1 of Syntrophomonadaceae bacterium. Lineage (GTDB taxonomy): Bacteria > Bacillota > Syntrophomonadia > Syntrophomonadales > Syntrophothermaceae > JAAYAC01. The sequence continues at coordinate 1,426 of JAAYAC010000066.1, forward strand.
ACGGAGTTTCTTGGGTTAAACGGGGAGCGACGAGTAGCCCGTCGCCAGAAGCGGGACCGATTCGCGCGCGTTATAGTCCACCTGACACCCAACTTGAGTTCAAAAGCGCAGCTTCTTTGGTTAAAGCTGGGCGATGGGGAGTCAGGAGCGGCGGTTAGGGCCGGGCAACGATCGGAGGGGAGCCGGGTAGGGCACGGGTACCAGGTTTGTAAGTATGAAGGAAAGCTCACTTTTCACACGTGTCTTCGGTCCAGCAGATGTCGTCAACTTCTTCGAGGCGGAGGACATCGTGGGGGCAGTACTTGGCGCAGATGCCGCAGTGGATGCACATAACTATCTTCTGGCTGGTGGGGTGTATGATGATGTATTTTACCGGGCAGGCGGGGGCGCAGTTTTCACATCCCGTGCACTTGTTGGAGATCAATTTGACTCCGCCGCCCACACGGGGTACCAGTGCCTCGTAAGGGCACGCCTCAGCACAAGGGGGGTTCTTGCAGGCCCGGCAAATGTCGGCAGTCAGTTTGGTCTGCAGGCCGCCCTGGGTTCTTATCCTGATGGCGGCGTACTGGGGGGAAAAGCTTTTTATGACCTCCCGGGCACAGGCGAAGCTGCAGGAGTAGCAACCGATGCACTTGCCCATGCGCGGGGCTGTCAAGACCTTGGCCATAAAGCTTGCCTCCTTTATTGCATTTGACCGGTCTGTTCCAGGTACTCCCGCACCATGTCGTTAAACCGTCCTTTGTCCAGGTATCCCTCGGGGGTCAAAGTGGAAAAGAACCGCTCGGGGATGAAGACCGCGGCCGGGTCGAAGCCCAGGCGTCTGTTTATCTTGTGTTTCAGGGCACATAGCTGGTTGGCCAGGCACCGGAGCTGGCGGGAGCTTTTCTTTATTCCCACAGCTTTAAGGGCCTGGCTGGTGCTTTTCAGATCATAAACTTTCCCTATCAGGGGACAAATACCCAGGGAGCCATGAAGGATATACATGGTCTCTTTGGCTACCAGCCTCCGGACGGTGTCCGGGATGCCGCTATCCGGGGCCCCCCGATGGCCGACCGCCGGGTATGCCCCACCGTCCCGGCGCCGACCAACCACCATGGTGAGCAGGTCGTCATAGCCGGTGAAGGGCGCGGCCAGTGGGACTCCGGCAACCGCCAGGGCATATTCCGAGCCTCCCCGGTGCCGGGAGATGTCACCGACCCCACGGGCTAGCTGTTGGTAGAAATCGTTTACCTGGCCAACCAGACCATCTAGAACGCGCAGGTACCCTTCGACATAGCCGAATCTGATAGAAGTACCGGTATCTTGTTCGGTAATGACGCCTTTTTGCAGAGCTTCTGTAACCCAACCCAGGACAACGCCAGTCATTACCGGATCTAGGCCATAAGCGGCAACTTTTTCCAGCAGTGCAAAAAAATCATTCCTGGTTTGGATGCCCAGCATAGGTCCCAGGGAGGTAACCGACTCGCCATCGTAAGCCAGGTGTGATTCCTCGTATTCCATGCTGTTCGAGCCGAACATGCGGCGGTAAGTTGCGACATGAACACATCCGATCGGACACCCGGTACAGGACAACTGGCGGACCAGGTTACTCTTGGCCAGGGTTTCTGCGGAAAGGTGGCTCACCTGCTCAAAGTTCATTTCGGTCATGTTTTTGGTGGGCAGGCAGTTATTTGCGTGGGCCAGGTCCACGGTCAGAGTCGTACCCGGGCCGTGAAGCCGGGGCATGAGTTGGCTGTGAACCAGGCGGTTGTGCAGGTTCTCGAAGACCTGGCGATATCCGGCTACCTGTGGGTCGGGAATAGGCAGTTCACGGTCGCCGTAAACCATCAGGGCCTTGAGGTTCTTGCTGCCAAATACCGTCCCGGCGCCGGCCCCCCCAAAATGCCAGTACCGGTCGACATTAAGGCCGGCAAAGTTCACCAGCCTTTCA
>JAAYAC010000202.1 GCA_012719535.1 Syntrophomonadaceae bacterium
CAAGAACCAGGTAGCTGTAGTCAATATTTCCGAGACGCTGTATGCCTCTATCGAGCAGTTAAACCTGGCCTCACAAGAGGTGGCTTCAGGTGCTGAAGAAGTCGCGGTGCAGTCTCAGAACATTTCGAGTTTAGCTAGCCGGGTGAGTGAGGCGGTCAACGAGATCAAGACATTGTTAAAGCGCGTTGGAGAAATCTCGCAAGAGACGAAGCTTCTTGGAATTAATGCGCTTATAGAGGCTGCTCGCGCCGGAGAACAGGGGCGGGGCTTTGGCGTTGTGGCCGAAGAAATACGCAAACTGGCGGACGGTGTCAGGCACCTCACGAAGGACATTGATCATACCCTGGTTAATGTTGAGGAGCAGATTAAAGACATGATTACCGCGGCTATTAAAGCCGGTGACTCTACTGCTCGCCAGGCGGCGTCCACCCAGGAGCTGTCCTCATCCCTCCAGGAGATTGAATCGACTACCAATGAATTGCTAGAGATTGCCAAACAGCTATAAGGCACTTGGAGGTAAAGGTGCCGCGTTCTTAACGGGGTGTTCGGTGCTAGAACACGAGTAGACGGTTGCAGGTGTACTGCCGTGGGACACACGCGGGCTGCATACCTTTAAAATAGCGCTTCCGGCGCAGGTTAAAGACAGAGGCCGACGTATGGCAAGAGAATTGCATATAACACTGTACAGGCCGGGACAACTTTTGAGAAGGGCGTGTGCGTACATGGTGAACTCAACGGCATCCTGGGTTCTCGGGGCCAGGTTAACCTCTCTCCCGGAGTGGGGGTCGGCCGTACCCGTTCGGTAGATACTGACGGGGAATGTTGTCAAAAACAAGGGGGTGTATATACCGTGTGATTTAGCTGGCGACGCAAAATATTCTGAAAGTAAAGGAGAGGACGATTGCCTATGTTTAAGAAGATACTGGTAGCCATTGATGGCTCGGAACAATCAGTTAAGGCGGCCCGCGCTGCCATGGATATCGCCTGCAAGAGCGGCGGTGAGGTGCATCTACTACATGTTGTCCGCCCACCTGCTTTCGATTACTCTGGCGTTGGCTATACAGGCTCCATACTGCCGCCTGAGATTCCAAGTTATATGCTCGATGAGTGGCACAAGGTTGCGCAGCTTATCCTCGACAAGGCCCGCAAAGAGGTGGAATCAAAAGACGCACAGACTACTATTGAGGTTGGGATGGGGGATCCCGCTCAGGTGATCTGTGATACGGCCGAGAAGGGCAATTACCAGTTGATTGTTATGGGTAGGCGCGGTGTGGGAGGTCTGAGCGGTTTGTTACTGGGAAGTGTCAGCAACCGGGTTCTTCAGTTATCCTCCTGTCCTGTGCTCATTGTCCATTAACAGATTTGCTTTCACACTGCGATTGAAATGCCGTCTCCCGGAGCAGAGACGGCATCTTGGTCGAACAAGTTTCTCTACTCAGTATGCCCAGAATGGCTTGCTTTGTAGCATTACGGGACACCGTTGGTTATGGTTGACTGTTTTACGGTGGGACATCCCTTTGCCCATTGCCCGCTGACAGCACTGTAAATTACGCATTTCGCTGGATGGGCCAAAGTTGGCAAGGACCTTGCATTACACGTAAGCAGTGGTACAAGTAAACCGACATTTGGAATGCATGGATGGAGGTTCACGGGTTACCTGCAACGGTGTATCGGGCGCAACGTAGCGACCATTCAACTGAGGTCCCTGTCTATGAGGGTGGGCGTACACGCTGAAACTTGATGACACAGATGTTGTGTACCAAGATAGGGCAAACTCGAGGAATACCGGCTTTTGCCGGTTCACCGGATACCAAGTTTATGCAGTGTGCAGCCTGCCATTTTAGAACGGCATGGAATCTGCGCAAGAGACAATAGCAGGATTAAGAACTTGTATGAAAGGAGGGAGAACTGTGAGGGGCAAGACCATCGGCGAAATACAGGTGGGCGAAGCGGCATCCTTCAGCAAAACGGTCAGTGAAACGGATGTTTACCTGTTTGCCGGTATTACCGGTGATATGAACCCAGTACACGTTAATCGGGAATTTGCAGCGGAAACCAGTTTTCAAAGACCCATAGCCCACGGTATTCTGGGACTCGGTTTAATATCAAACGTTCTCGGAACGCAATTGCCGGGGCCTGGGGCTATTTATTTAAAGCAGACCATAAAGTTCACCAAACCGGTGTACGTTGGCGATACCATCACCGCCATGGTCGAAGTCGTAGAAAAAGACGCTCAGAAGAATAAGGTCCGTCTCAGAACCTGGTGTCGAAACCAGGATGGAGTCACTGTTATGGATGGAGAGGCCTTAATGATGCCCAGAAAGGAGGTGAGTTACGTACATGGAGGGCGAGTATAACTCTATCAAATGCAGTGTTGATGACCAGGGTATTGCGACCGTAACCATCAACCGGCCCCAGGCACTGAATG
>JAAYAC010000067.1 GCA_012719535.1 Syntrophomonadaceae bacterium
GATACGATTTTCTTGTTCCGGAGTTGTACGGGGAGCATGGAGTACCCGGGGACGGAAAACGCCATCAAAGAGGTCATGAAAATACTGGGAATCAACGTGGTCATGGATCCGGACCAGACCTGTTGCTCAGGATACTTGTTGACTTGTTCCGCCTATCTGCCTGGGGTTTCACTGGCGGCTACCGCCCGGAACCTGGCCCTGGCGGAACAGAAGGGGTTGGATACTTACTGTTTCTGTAACGGTTGTTTTGGTTACAACAGAGAGCTCTCCCACATTCTGCTACACCATCCCCGCTACCTGGAGATGGCTAACCAGCTTATCGGACAGTTCGGTTACAAATATGAGGGCAAAACGCGTATCTACCATGTTCAGGAATTGTACTATCGTGTGAAAGACCGGATAGCCGCGAAAGTGGTTTACCCCCTCAATGGTTTGAGGGTGGCAACCCACTATGGGTGTCATTACCTGGCCCAACAATACGGTATTGTGGATGACGGCGATCTGCCAACCTTTCACGAAGAGATCATTGAGCTCCTGGGAGGCACCCCGGTCTTTTACAAGGAACGCCGGATGTGTTGCGGGTACGCGGTAGGACGGGGTTTTACCCATGCCGATGAAACAGTTCGCCCTCACCTGGCCAAGAAATTCAAGAGTGCCAAGGAGGAGGGGGTGGAACTGATGACCACAGTCTGCCCGGGGTGCAACGTGGCGTTGGACCGCGAGCAGCCCAACCTGGCTCAAAAAGGGCTGGGCGAGTTCCGTATCCCGGTTATCGACCTGGGCCAGCTGATTGCTCTTTGCCTGGGGGTACCCGTGAACAAACTGGGATTTGCTGCCAATGCCATTCCCTTGGATGGGGTTCTGAAAAAACTCGGTTTGGAGAAAGGAGTTTAGGTTATGAGCAGGACTGGGAAAAAGGCTCTAATAGTCGGCGCCGGCCCGGCGGGCATCGAGGCAGCTTTGAAAATAGGGCGGGCAGGGTACGAGGTGATGCTGGTGGAAAAAGAAACTACCCCAGGCGGCTACCTTAATAAGCTGTGTAGTACCTTCCCCCGCTGGGAGGATCCGCAGAACCTGCTGCAGGTCAAACTTGAACAATTACGGGCAATACCCGACATCAAACTGCTAACCGGCTCCTCGGTAGTTTCCGCCCGACGTACGGAGAGAGGATTCTTCGTAGAGCTGGCAGGCGACAGCAGCACCCGGGATACAGGAATAGAAGTGGCAGCGGTAGTGCTGGCCACTGGTTTTGACTACTACGATGTGCGCCGCTATGGCGAGTACGGCTACGGGGTGTACCCCGGGGTTATGAGTGCTCCGGAGTTCGAGGCCCGGCTCAAAGAGTGGAAGAATGAACCAGAGCAAATTGAACCCCCTGGCGCCGTGGCGTTTATTAAGTGCGTTGGCTCGCGTGACCGGGCCAAAGGCTACCCTTACTGCTCCAGTATATGCTGTATGTATACCGCCAAGCAGGCGGCACTGGTCAAGGAAATCTTTCCCCGGACGGCCTGTTATGTCTTTTACATGGACGTCAGGGCTGCAGGGTCCGGGTATGAAGAATTCGTGCGTTCTACGATTGAGGATAAACGAGTCAGGTATGTCCGGGGCCGTCCGGCCAAGGTTCTGCCCGAGGGTGGTCGGCTTCAGATCCGGGTTGAGGACACCCTGATGGGTACGCCGGTGGAGATTGAAGTGGACATGGTAGTTTTGGCCGGTGCTGTCGTTCCGCGCGAGGAGACTGTTCGTCTGGCCGGTTTGTTCGAGGCCCATATCGACCGCTATGGTTTCCTGGCAAGCGAACCAGGTCAACCGGTACAGGCCGGAGAGAGGGTTTTCTTCGCTGGAGGATGCGGGTTCCCGGTTAGTATTAAGGGGGCTCAAGAGCAGGGTGCTGCGGCTGCCGCGGAGGTTATTGCCCTATTCAACCAGCCTGGTTAGGAGGCCCGTAAAGACTGTTAAGGAGGAGAGCACATGCCGATCAGAATCGGGGAGTCAAGCAGTTCGCTGCAGGAGCGGGTGGAAGAAGCCTGCAGTGTAGATCTGAGCCAGTGTTACGAATGTGGCAAGTGTTCAGGCGGGTGCTCCACTACCCACCTCATGGATTACACGCCCCGGAAGATTATCCAGCTCATCAAGCTAGGTTACTGCGACATTCTCTACAACAGCGATGCTCTTTGGTTATGTGTAGGATGTCACCTGTGTGTGGACCGGTGCCCGGCGCAGATCGATATTCCTCGTATTGTGGATTACTTGCGGGAGCAAGCTTACCAACAAGGTATAAAACCAACTCGGGAGCAGGTGGTCACGTTCAATGCGCTCATGCTCGGTTCGGTATTCAAGCGGGGAAGAGTCTCCGAAGCGACATTGATGTTACAGTTTAACCTGCGTACCCGCCGGTATTTCAAGGATGCGCAACTGGGGACGAAGATGTTGGTCAAGGGCAAGGTCAATCCTTTTGTTCCCGGAGTAAAGGGGACTCGAGAATTGCGTCGCTTGTTCAGAGGCAAACCTGCTGGAAAGGAGCGGTAACAATGGAAGTAGCCTACTATCCCGGGTGTTCGCTGCATTCAGCGGCGCGTGAATATGATATGTCCACCCGGTTGGTGTGCCGGCACCTGGGGATATCCCTGAAGGAAATCAAAGATTGGAACTGTTGCGGGGCTACTGCCGCCCACAGCCTGGACCACCTTCTGGCAGTTAGTCTGGGAGCCCGTAACCTGGCCCTACTTGATGGTATGAAAATGACCCGGGTGACCTCACCCTGCGCCAATTGCTACAGTCGACTGAAGGCGGCTGCACACGAGCTGCAACACGACGAAATCCTGAAAACAGAGGTCGAGCGGATACTGGAAGCACCAGTTCCATGCGGAGTGGAGGTTTTGAGTCTTCTGGAGATGTTTGTCACCCAGGTGGGAATAGATACCATTGCCGAGAATGTAAGCAAACCCCTTAAAGGGATGAAACTGGCAGCCTATTACGGATGCCTCTTGACCAGGCCCAGCAGGATAAGCGGGTTTGATGACCCGGAACAGCCTGTTTCCATGGACCGCTTGTTGGAAGGCCTGGGTGCGGAGACGGTCGACTGGTCGCACAAGGCTGAGTGCTGCGGAGCAGGTTTTACTGCCGCGGAAGTGGGAATTGTCCTGGACCTTGGTGGCCAGGTGCTGGAAGCGGCAAGGCAGGCCGGGGCCGAGGCGCTGGTAGTAGCCTGCCCGATGTGCCAGCTCAACCTGGACACCAGGCAGGGGGCCATAGAAGCAAACCGTGGAACCAGGTACGACCTGCCCGTTATGTATTTTACGCAGTTGATGGGACTGGCCTTCGGCTATTCGCCGCGGGTGCTGGGGCTCAAGAGGTTGTTGACGAGCCCATTCCCTTTGCTAAAGACCAAAGGGTTGCTATAGGGACTCCTGAGGAGGTGATTGATGAGGACATTTTGATTCGTCAGAGCGGAAGAACACCAGCCCGTCCAGTCACGTTATCCGGGGAGGTGAAAGCGAAGAAAAAAATGGACCGCTCCCCAAGAGGAAGACAGTCCCAAATATAGTCTTGATAGCCTTATTCTAAACAGAATTGATGTTTTAGAAAAGAGATAAAAGGAGGGAAATGAACTTGCGTAACAAGCTGATTACCATGCAAGAAGCTGTTGCGAAGTACACGTGGGATGGCATGACGTATGCCCATGGTGGAGCCCTACCGGTAGGCTCGGATTCGATAGCCTTTGGCCGGGAGATGGTCAGGCAGGGAAGGAAGAACCTAAACCTGATTTCCAACTGCAACACCCAGCAATCAAACCTTCTGGCGGCTGTAGGAGCCATAAAACGTATCGAAGTTGGATTTGCCGGGCTGGAAGTGTATGGTTTTGCCAACGGGTTAAAACGAGCCATCGAAACGGGGCAGACCATTGCCGAGGATTACTCTAACGGAGCCATTCCCCTCAGGTTTTTAGGAGGTGCCCTGAACTGGCCTTTTGTGCCTGCCGGGGGCATTATGGTCGGCTGTGACCAGCAGTGGTGTTCCGGGGACAATCCGGACGAATACCCGGCAACCAACAAGATGCCGGAGATTACCGATCCGTTTACCGGTCGGAAGGTTGCGGTATTCTCGGTGGCCAAACCGGATGTTGCCGCCATTCATGTGACCATGGCCGACATTTACGGGAATGCCATCATGCTGGGTACCGAGTGGAGCCGTTACGAACTGTCCAGGTGTGCCAAGAAGGTGGTTTTACAGGCTGATTTTATCGTAGACACGGATTGCATGCGGCAGTATCCCAACCTGGTCAGGATTCCTGGGGAAGTGGTCGACGCCGTGGTCTACTGGCCGCTGGGAGTCTGGCCGCAGTGCTCGGTTGGGGTATATGACAGCGACGAAGAGCATATGTTTGCCATGAATGCAGCCTTCAAGACCCCGGAAGGCACGGAAGAATACGTGCAAAAGTATGTGCTTAGCTACAATACCAGGGAAGAGTACCTGGCCATGATAGGCAAGGAAAAGATCGAAAAGATTACCAATAACCCCACCACATTCTTAATGGATCCTTACCGTAAATGGATTAAGAGTGACGATGAGATTAAGGAACTGGAAGGGAGGGCGGAATAGATGGATTATACGAGACAGGAATTGATGGCGATTGCTACCGGGAGAGAACTTCGTGACGGCGAACTGGCCATATTCGGGGTTGGCCTGAGCATGCTGGCCGGCTACTTTGCCCAGAAGAACCATGCTCCCAACCTGATGGCCTTTACCGAAGGCGGTGTCTTCGGTTCCACCCCGGTGGGAGGACTACCCTGGGGAATCGAGGACAACCGTATTTCGGCCAATGCCACCAGTTTTACCAATGCCATTGATGCTCTCTGCGTACTTGTTGCTTCGGGCCGGTGTGACGTCGGCATCATAGGTGCCGCCCAGATTGACAAGTATGGCAACGTTAACACCACCGGTATCTGGGCGGGAGAAACCCCCTGGCAGGCTGGGCGGTATGTTTTGCCCAGAGTGAGGCTCAATGGCAGCGGCGGGGCCAATGAGATCGCCATCGGCTGCAAGCGGTATATCATCATGGCCGCCCACGAGAAGAAGAGATTTGCCGACAAGGTCGATTATATCTCCTCACCGGGCTATATCAACGGCGGGCATGACCGGCAGAAATACGGGTTCCCGGGCGGCGGCCCCTCGGCAATTATCACCACCCTGGGAATTCTGAGACCGGACCCCGTCACCAAAGAGTTTTACCTGGACGCTTATTTCCCGTTCTCCAGTATTGAAGAGATTAAAGACAATACCGGCTGGGACTTAAAAGTGTCGCCCAATGTCAAAGTGGTGCCCGAACCCACGGAGCAAGAACTCAAGAATCTCAGAGAAGTCGACGTAACCGGCTCGCTGCGCAAGAAATAGGTAACGGGGCAGCATTGTACCAGTATACAGGTTCGGGCCTGGCTCCGGGCGGTAACCGGGGGGGGGACTATTCCCTCCCGGCTGCCTCCCCGGCAGTCTGGAAAGCTTGAAAGGGAGGAGTGTACTGATGGCGGAACTGGTATCCGACGTGAAAGGTGTATCCCGGGCCATGATCCAGAAAACCCTTTCCTACCGTTATGTAGTATATGTAGTGGTGGCTCTGGCCTATTTCTTTGTCTACTTCCACCGTACCTCTACGGCGGTTATGGCCCCGGAACTGACCAAAGCTTTTGACTTGGCTCCGACGGCACTGGGTCTTTTTGGGTCTATGTACTTCTACGCGTACGCCCTGGGTCAATTGCCGGCCGGAATACTGGCGGACCGGTGGGGGGCCCGGAAAACCATGTCGCTGTTTGTGGCGATAGCCGGCTTGGGAGCCATACTCTTCGGTTTATCATCGACCTTCAACCTGGCTCTGGCCGGCAGGTTCCTGGTAGGCCTGGGAGTGGGATTCGTATATGTACCTGCGATGCGGCTGCTGGCTGACTGGTTCAAGAAAGACGAGTTTGCCACTTATTCCGGATTGCTGCTGGCCGTAGGCAACGCCGGTTCGCTGGCTTCGGCAGCGCCGCTGGTGGCCCTGATGGCTGCCATAGGTTGGAGAAACTCCATGATCGCGGTGGGGATAATCTCTCTGGCCATAGCAGCTCTGGACTACCTGTTTATACGGAACAAGCCGCATGAGGTGGGCGGTGCCAGCATACCCGAGATCGAAGGCAATGTCCCTGCGGGACCACCGCCGCGCCCGGTGGGAATCGGCGAAAGCCTGGGTATAATCGCGAAAACCTACAACTTCTGGACCATATCCGTGTTATTCTTCATCCTGTACGGGACCATCATGGGATTCCAGGGTTTATGGGCGGGACCCTATCTAATGAATGTATATGGCATGACCAAGGCTGAAGCGGGCAAGCTGTTGATGATGATTCCCATCGGTATGATTATTGGCTGCCCATTATCGGGGGTCATCTCCGACAAGATTCTTAAAAGCAGGAAAAAGGTGGTTTTTGGGGGGACTGTGGTTTACCTCCTGACCTGGATACCCTTGATATGGATGATTGATTCAATGTCAGTTGGTTTTCTCACAGTTCTCATGTTCTTGTACGGGTTCTTCGGAGGGTTCTTCGTGGTGATGTACGCCAACCTGAAGGAAAACGTAGACCTGCAGATTGCCGGCACCGGAACCGGGTTCCTGAACGTTTTCGTCTTCGTTGGCGGAGCTGTATTCCAGCAAGTCATGGCCGCGATGATCGCCAAGTACCCGGTTACGGCGGCGGGAGTTATTCCAGCGGCTGCCTTCAAATCAGCCTTTCTGTTCTGCTTCGGGGCGTTGATCGTGGGTTTGGCAGTCTACGCTACTCAGAAGGAGAAAACGGCTTAAAGGCGGCTAGAGTTGACTGATCACCTGTAGTTGTCGAACACACACCTTAAAAAAAGGAGGGTAATCCATGAAAGAGAAGTTGATGTCTTTATCCCAGGCCGTAGACCTCATCAAAGACGGCATGTTGCTTGCCGTGGGCGGTAATGGGATGCACCGGAACCCGACGCTGTTTTCGCTGGCCCTGACCCAGAGGCCGGTGAAAGAGTTGAAGGTTTGCGGAGCTGCTCCAGGTATTGCCGCTGATATTCTGTTCGCTAGCGGGCAGGCGGATACGGCGTACTTCGGGTTCTTCGGGCTTGAGAACGAAGCCGGTCTTGCCCCGGGGATGCGTAAGGCTATGGAAGGAGACGAACCGAAGGCCAAAGCCATCGAAGGCTCCTGAACTGCCATGATTCACGCTCTCCGTGCGGGAGCATACGGAATTCCGTTTATGCCGGTAGGCGGGATGTGGGGCAGCGACCTGGTTGCACTGCGTCCAGAGTTCTTCCAGGTTATGAAGAGCCCCTTTGGGGACGAAGAGGTTGTCTGCGTAAAGGCCCTGGTACCTGATTATGCTATATTACACGTACAGGAAGCTGACGTTTACGGCAACGCCCGCATACTGGGACCGAGTTATCAGGACGCTTTGATGGCCAGGGCTGCCAAGAAAGTTATACTGACCACCGAACGAATCGTGGGCACTTACCGGATGCAAGAGGAGCCAAAACTCACGGCGATACCTCACTTCCTGGTAGAGGCGGTGGTAGAGCTGCCGGGTGGAGCCAAACACGGGATATGTTATCCGGAGTACCTGACAGTAGACTGGGACGCTCATAAAGCCTACCAGAAAGCAGTTAAAGCGGATGAAGTTCCTCAGTTTGCGGCGAAAATGCTGGAAGGGAGGCTTTAAAGATGGAATATGGAAAAGACTACGGCAAAGCGGAAATGATGGCGGTGGCTATCATTCGTGAAATCCAGGATGGAGATATTGTATTCCATGGACTGGCATCATCTACGCCGATGGTAGCGATGAAGGCGGCCAAGGCTCTGGGCAAGGATTTCACCTATGTCACTCTGAGTGATGGGGTCGACCATGATTGGCAGAACCCACCGAAAGTGGCTTCGACGCTAACTGCCAACACCTACGAAGGTTCTGTCGCTACCTTCGGGCTGGACGAGATTTTCGACCTGTATGCCTCGGGTAAAGGGGATATAGCTTTCTTGTCCTGCCTGCAGATGGACAAGTCCGGTCGCATTGCCATGTCGGTTTTGGGCGGAAAAGATTACGACCACCCCAAACTGAGAGGCCCTGGTGGAGCTGGTAGTGCTACCTTGACTCCTGTAACGAAGAGAACGATAATTTGGAAGACCCAGCATGACACCAGGACCTTCGTGCCCCATGTACAGTTTGCTACTACGGCTCCGGCGGTGGATAAACCGTTCACGGTGATTACTCCGCTTTGTATCTTTCGCAAGCCGGTTGGGGAGAAACTTCTGAAGCTTGACTCTATATTCCCGTACACTACGGTGGATGAGGTAAAGGCCAATACAGGTTGGGAAATCGAAGAGACAGATGTAACGGTATTGGATCCTCCAACCGAAGCAGAACTCAAAGCCCTGAAAAAGGTCGACCCCAACGGCATTCTCTACTACGAGTTCAAATAAAGGATAGGCTCTTACCAGAACTGCAAAGCTCATTCCCTAGCGAGTGCATATACCTTCCTAGGCAAACCGGAGACGGTTTGCCGTTTTTTTTGTGCGTGCTACGCGCGCGTGACGAAGGACGGGAGAGCGACAACTCGTCTTCAGAATTTCAAGTTCAAGCCCGAACCCGCATATACTGTTTACTGGTTCACGAACTCTATTAACCAACGTAACGACGGGGGGGAATCATGATTAGAATTCTGAAGAGTCCGAGCAGGTTAGCAGTAGTGTTCATTATGGTGCTGTTGATGGCGACAGTAGGGGCAGCCCCGGCGCTGGGCGACACGAATCAGCGGGTGACCGGTCAAGAGCCGGTCGGCGCGGCCGTTGCTGAAGTGGTTTTGGCTTCCTTGCCTGTTCAAGCAGGGGACCTGCTTCCGGCCGGGGGAACGTCGGCCGGGGAGCAAGCGCCGGTGGCACCCCTGCCGGTGACCCCGACCCAGGTAACGGCGGCACCAGGGCTGGAACCGTCCCCACCGACTTCACCGGAAGTGGGGAGCGGGGAAAATCGAACCGGGCAAGTGCCGCCTGTGCCGGTCAGCCCGCCGGCTTCACCCGAACCACCCAGGCTGGTTCCGTTGGCGGCGGGTCCGGTCGTGCCGCAGCCAGAAGCTAGCCCATCGCAGCCTCCCTCACAGCTCCTTGCCAGCTATTCCACTTCTCTTCTGGGCAGCCCGGCCAACCGTACCCACAACATCCGACTGGCGGCGAGCAAGCTCTCGGGGAAGGTGCTGCAGCCGGGGGAGGTCTTCTCTTTCAACCGGGTGGTAGGCCCCCGCACGGAAAAGACCGGTTTCAGGAAGGCGATGATTATTGCCAACCGCAGGTTCATTCCGGGGGTAGGAGGAGGTGTCTGTCAGGTAGCATCAACCCTGTATAACGCCACACTGAATGCCAGTATGCGTATCCTGGAACGGTACCCGCATTCATTGCCGGTAAAGTACGTCCCCCGGGGTCGGGATGCCACCGTCAACTACGGGACGGCCGACTTCAAGTTTAGAAATACCAAACCTTTTCCGGTGCAGATAATAGCTAACGTAACCGGCCGGCAGCTTACCATTTCCCTGGTGGCCCGGCCCAAGACGGGTGGCCAGGGGGAAGGGGGCTCCGGTTAAGGCGCCGCCGCTGGTGTTAGCCGAGATTTTATATCGTTGGTGCACTGCCCCCTTGGCCGGTGTGGTACACTACAATATAGGGGTGGAACCGGCCGGTGAGCCGGGTGCTGTTTCAAGGGAGAGCAGGTGGTTGTCTTGCGCAAGATCTATGAGGTATTTGAAGTGACTTTCCGGTGTGTCCGAGATATCGAAAGACGTAAGTACAAACAGAAAGGGTTGGTTTTGCAAGTGGAAGCCTCCGGGCGCACCGGGAAGCTGCGTATCGACATTCGCGGGCTGACCCCGGATGTTATTGGCAGGGCCCTGTACCGCCTGGAAAGCCAGATTGTACGGGACATTGACCGCGAAAAAGCCCGGGAGATTGTCGGCCGGGTCCTGGGGGTACTGCGCAAAGAGCTAACCATAGAGGAATCAAACCTGATTATGCACCATTACCGGCTGTCCCGGCTAACCGCTACCCAGGATGCATCACC
>JAAYAC010000068.1 GCA_012719535.1 Syntrophomonadaceae bacterium
CCCCCGGCAGTGCGCAACCCACCGGAAAGAACACCGACCTTGCCATAGACGGCAACGGGTATTTTATTCTGGACAGCGGGGGAGAACGGTTTTATACGAGGGCGGGGGCCTTTGATTTCGATGTTCTAGGGAACTACGTGGCCTCGGGCGGCCTCCGGGTAATGGGTTACATGCCGGAGAAGGATCAAAACGGGGCCTGGATTACGGATGCCACCGGGAAACGCAAGATAGATACTACCAAAGGTATCGTCCCTATAGACATCTCCGCTTTACAGACCACCGAGCCTCAGGCTACCAGCCGGATGAGGTTTGCCGGTAACCTGGACTCTACCCTGCAGCCAGAGTGGTTGTGGGATGATGCTACCAGCGACTTTGTTCTCAACCCGTCTGGAGCGGACTCCAGGATAACATCCAAAGAGTTTTACGACACCTTGGGCAACAAGAGGACGGAATACTTCAAGTTCGAGAAGATAATGGACAGGGATAACGTTACCATCGACACTGGTGTTACCATGAACGGCAGCATATGGCGGGTGCGGGTGAGCAGCCAGCCCGATTGCCCGGCGCCTACCAGTGGCACTACCCAGTCCCAGGACTTCTACCTGTTCTTTGACCAGGAGGGAAAGCTGCTCAGGGCCAAGAATGACAACGGTACCACAGGTGCTGCGCCGTCGGACTGGGCCGAGCCCGCGGTGGATACCATGACCTTTGCGGCCGGTGACAGTCCCGCCACGCAGAGCATCACTGTCCAGTACACCAATGAAGGTGTACCCTCGACCCAGACCATAACTCTTGATTTCTCCAACCTAACACAGTGGAATGCAACCTTTACCGGCTGGGCGGAGTACCAGGACGGGTACACCAAAGGGGATCTGCGGAGTTTTACGGTGGACCAGAACGGGGTTATCCTAGGGGTTTACTCCAACGGGGTGACCGATGTCCTGGGGCGGGTGGCCCTGGCCACCTTCCAGAACCCTGCCGGCTTGCTGGCCAAAGGGGGGAACGTCTTCCAGGCCTCCAACAACTCCGGAGATGCCAAGATTGGGGCCCCGGGCGAGGAGGCCATGGGAGTCATCCTGCCCAGCAACCTGGAGATGTCCAATGTGGACTTGTCGGAAGAGTTTACCGACATGATTGTCACCCAGCGGGGATTTCAGGCCAACTCCAGGATCATCACCGCCTCCGACGAGATGCTGCAGGAACTGGTTAATCTCAAGCGGTAGTGGGGAGCTGGTGTTATGCTCAAGCTCACCCGTTTTAATGGGGAGAAGATTTTTGTAAACCCGGATCTGGTTGAGTACCTGGAGGAAACCCCAGACACCGTGGTGACTTTGACTACCGGGAAAAAGTTCCTGGTACGGGAATCGATAAAGCATATATCCGACCAAATGGTTAAATACAAGCGGAGAGTTTTCTCCCAGCGTAAAAAGTGACGGTGGAGTGGTAGCCGGAAGCCGGGTGTAGCCAGCCTGGATACTGGGCGGCCGGCTTCCGGCATCGATCTCGTGTGGGGAGGTAGAGGTATTGGCAGAGGAAACCGAGAACAAGGAAAAGAAGACTCGAGCCGTTTTTGACCTGCAGATCATTATTATAGGCCTGGTGGTTTTCTTGATGTGTATGGGGGGGTCTTACTTCATGCTCAGAAGCCTGCTGGCGCCTTTGCTGCCCCCCGAACAGGCTGAAAAGAGCAAAAAAACTGAAGCGGTACTGGTAGAGGTAGGGGAATTTACTACCAACATCAATGACGTGTCCGGTACCCGCTTCTTGAAAGCGGAGGTATATCTTGAGGTGGGCGATGAAGGCACCAAGAAAGAAGTTGAGGCCCTCATGCCGGTGATTAAAGATGAGATATTATCCATCCTTTCTTCGCAGACCGTGGCCGACCTGGATGTGAGAAACCGGGAGAACCTGCGCGACGAGATCAAGGACCGTCTTTCCAAACGGCTGGGCGGGGACAAAAAGGTGAACGGGGTTTACTTTACCACTTTTATAATCCAGTAGTGTCCCATTGGGCCTTACAAATGTAGTCCCGATTTAAGGGCTTATTGGAGGGAGTTCGGGTGTCTGAAATACTATCTCAAGAAGAAATCGACGCCTTATTGTCGGCCTTGAACAAGGGCGAGATCGATGCCGAGGAGTTGCGACGCGAGCAGAGCAAGAAAAAAGTCCGCGTCTATGACTTCCGCAGGCCCAACAAATTTTCCAAGGATCAAGTACATACCCTGCAGGTTATTTTCGAGAACTATGCCAGAACGCTGGGAACCTACCTTTCGGCCCAGCTGAGGGCCCCGGTTCAGATCGAGGTTCTTTCGGTGGAGCAATTAACTTATGACGAGTTCATACGCTCGCTACCGAATCCCAGTATACTTTGCATTTTCTCGATGCTGCCGCTTGAGGGGACGGCCCTATTCGAAATCAACCCGAATCTAGGCTTCGTCATACTGGACCGGCTCCTGGGAGGGCCGGGATTGCCCTCCGACCGGATTAGAGCCCTGACCGAAATTGAAGAAACGGTAATTGAACGTTTTGGACAGAGGATGCTCAGCTACCTGGAGGAACCATGGAGCAGCATCATTCAGATTGAGCCGGTGTTGGACCATATCGAAACCAACCCCCAGTTTACCCAGATCGTTTCCCCCAGCGAGATGGTGGTTATTATTTCACTGGAGTCAAGAATAGGTGACGTTTTAGGCATCATGAACATATGTATACCTTTTCTGGTGCTGGAGCCAGTCGTTAACAAGCTGACCGTCCACTACTACTACTCGTCGGCCAATAAGGAAAAGTCGAGCGACCACATGCAGGCCATCAAGAGCCGGCTAGAGAACGCGGTCCTGCCGGTTAAGGTAGTGGTGGGCCGGGCGGTCATAACCGTAAGGGAATTGCTGGAGCTATCGGTAGGTGATGTAATTGCTCTGGAACGAGGGGTCAATGAGGATTTTGAAGTGGTGATCGGGCAAAAGACCAAGTTTCTGGGTGTCCCCGGGATAGTCAGCAACCGGATGTCGGTGAAAATATCCCGGGTTATGGAAGAGGAGGACGAACATGAATGACGGTATACTATCTCAAGAGGAAATAGATGCTCTTTTACGAGGTGAGGGTCTGGCGGCAGAACCCAGGGGTGCTGAAGAAGCTCTGAGTGAAATGGAGAAAGACGTTCTGGGGGAGATCGGCAACATTTCCATGGGGACCGCGGCGACTACGCTCTCAACGCTGTTGAGGCACCGGGTCAGTATTACTACTCCCAAGGTGAAAGTAACCACCCGCAGCCAGTTACAGACCGAGTATCCGCTGCCGTACCTGCTGATTGAAGTGGAGTATACCCACGGCATAAACGGAAGCAACCTCCTGGTGATAAAAAAACATGACGCCGCCATCATTGCCGACCTGATGATGGGCGGTGGCGGAGTAGATGTCAGCCCCGACCTCAACGAACTGCAGTTGAGTGCGGTTAGCGAGGCTATGAACCAGATGATGGGTTCATCTACGACCAGCCTGTCGTCCATGTTTGACCGGCGCATCGATATAGCGCCTCCCCGTATGACGGTAGTGGATTTCGGCAAGCAGGAGTTCGAGGCCGCTCTAGGCGTGGGATACAACCAGATGGTGCAAATTCTTTTTAAAATGGAGATTGAAGGCTTACTGGACAGCGAGATTATGCAGATAATGCCGGTCGATTCCGCCAAAAGCATGGTAGCCAATCTGATGGGCGGGGTGCCGGAAGCCGGCGATTCGTTTGTCGCACAACCGGAACCCCAGGTCGGTCCGCCGGCAGTAGAGGTGCCGCAGGCTGGTTTCTCCATACCGGAGGAGCCCCCCCGGCAGGCTCCGGCGATGCCGCCGCCCCCAATGATGGATAACCAGTGGTCGGGACAGGCGGGTGCATACAGCGCAGGTCCCGCGATGAAGAAAGGACAGGTCACGGTTCAACCGGTCCAATTTGCACCGCTGGCACCGGAACCGGGATTCAGCGAACCGCAGAATATCGGCCTTATCCTGGATGTTCCCCTGGATATCTCGGTCGAACTAGGTAAAACCAGGAAGACCATTAAAGAAATCTTGGAACTAGGACCTGGCTCGATAATCCAACTGGAGAAGATGGCAGGTGAGCCGGTCGATTTACTGGTTAATGGCAAACTTATCGCCAAGGGAGAGGTGGTAGTGATAGACGAGAACTATGGTATCAGGGTGACTGCAATCATAAGTCCTATGGATAGAATGAGCAAACTGCAATAACTTGGGGGAGGTAGATTATGGGAAAGACCGTCCTGGTAGTTGATGATGCTGCGTTTATGCGAATGATGATAAAGGATATCTTAACCAAGAACGGGTATACAGTGGTGGCGGAAGCAGAAAACGGGTTAATGGCGATAGAAAAATTCAGAGAGTTCAAACCCGACCTGGTTACCATGGATATAACCATGCCCGAGATGGATGGCATCACCGCGGTCAAGGAAATAAAGAAGATGGAACCTGACGCCAAGATAATCATGTGTAGCGCCATGGGGCAGCAAGCTATGGTCATCGACGCCATTCAGGCGGGGGCCCGGGACTTTGTGGTTAAGCCTTTTCAACCGGAGCGAGTTATCGAGGCGGTAACCAAGGCCATTGGGTAGGTGGGAGTGAGTGTGTTGTACACCCTGCGCCGCAAATACCGCTACATACTGGTCTTGACCCTCCTATTGGTGCTGGCGATCAACGCGTTGGCCATGGCAGCCGACAGTGAACGACAGCGACTGAACCTGAACTATGATGATCCCCAGATGCAGGAAGGTCCGAGCATGGCCGGATTGCTGCTGCGGCTGGTGCTCAGCCTGGTGTTCATTATTGGGTTGGCCTGGATAACCATTCAGGTTTTTGGCCGGCAGGTGGCGCGCAAGTTTCAGGGGCAATGGCTTCAGGTATTGGATGAAGTGATACTCGGCCAGAACCGGGGGATTATTCTGTGCGAGATTGGCGGGAAGGTTTATGCTCTCGGGGTGACCGATCACCAGATTAGCGCTCTATTCGAGGTAGAGGATGAAAAGCTGATTGAAGACATGCTTAAGAAGGGGTACCAGGACCGGGGAGGTCCGCCGGCGACGGGAGTGGCGGCGATATGGGAACGAGTCAGCGGGGTTGTACCGGTAAGACGGCATACCAAACCGGGGCGACATTTCCACAGCCTTATGCGAGAACAGGTCAGCAAACTGGAGGACCTTGCGTTCCGCCAGAAGACCAACTCCAGTATCAAGCGGGAAAGAAGCGAGGACAATGAGTAAACGGACAAGGATATTCTGCTTGGCTTTGGGGGTAGTAGTAATACTGGGCATGGCCGGATTGTACGCACCCCGCGTTCTGGCGCAACCTCTGCAAATTCCGGAGGTTAATTTACAGATCGGTGGACAGGCTGAGGGCCCGGAAGGGGTATCCCAGGCCCTGCAGATTCTGGCGCTGCTTACGGTACTGTCTCTGGCTCCGGCCATACTGATAATGGTCACCTCCTTTACGCGTATCATTGTTGTTTTGGCTTTTGTTAGGAGTGCGCTGGCGACCCAGCAAATGCCGCCCAATCAGGTGCTGGTAGGCCTGGCCCTATTCCTGACCTTCTTCGTCATGGCTCCCACGTGGCGGGACATTAACCGCGAGGCCCTGCAGCCGTACCTGCAGGGTAAGATTACCCAGGAACAGGCCTTTACCAGGGGTATGGCCCCTTTAAGGAGCTTTATGTTCAAACAGACTCGGGAAAAGGACCTGGCCCTCTTCGTCAAGATGGCAGATCTCAAACGGCCCCGAACCCGCGCTGATGTTCCGAATTATGTTCTCATCCCCTCTTTCGTCATCAGCGAGCTAAAGACCGCCTTTCAGATAGGGTTCGTCATCTTTGTCCCGTTTCTGGTGATTGACATGGTAGTTTCCAGTGCGCTGATGTCCATGGGGATGCTCATGTTACCCCCCATGATGATTTCCTTGCCGTTTAAGATACTGCTTTTTGTTTTGGTGGACGGCTGGAACCTGGTGGTCCGTTCCCTGATAATGAGTTTCGGGTAGGTGGTTGGCCGTGTTTGAGGATGCAGTACTGGGAATTGCCAAGGAAGCCATGTTTGCCGTGTTGCTGGTTTCAGCCCCGATTCTGGCGGGAAGCCTGCTTATAGGTGTATTTATCAGCATTCTGCAGGCCACCACGCAGATTCAGGAACAAACCCTTACCTTTGTACCCAAAATAGTAGTGGTTTTGGTAGTGGTAATTATCTTTGGCCCCTGGATGCTGGATATACTGATTACATTTACCAACAACTTGCTGATAAATATACCTCACCTGATTACTTTCCGGTGATAAGGAAGTAGTTATATGCCATTCAGTTTAGATGGGTTTCTACTAGTTTTTGGACGGGTGTCGGGGTTGTTTCTCTCTGCCCCCGTATACAGTAGCCGCCAGATTCCGGTGCAGCTCAGGGTGTTGTTCGCGCTCTTGCTGGCGGCGGTAATGGCGTCAACTGGTGTACCGCGTTATGAGATAAATATCAGTAATACCGGCCTGTTTCTGCTGGCCTTGCTGCAGGAGATGCTCACCGGATATGCGCTGGGTTTGGTGGCGTATATGGTTTTCGCCGGCATCCAGCTGGCCGGACAGCTAATGGACATGCAAATGGGGTTTGGCATAGTCAATGTGGTTGATCCCCAGTCAGGTATCCAAGTCCCGCTGATAGGCAACTTCAACTACCTGCTGGCGCTGCTGGTTTTTCTAGGCATTAACGGGCATCACCTGCTGTTGCTGGCACTTCATCAGAGTTACCAGTTCGTACCGGTGCTGGGGGTGAGTTTTGTTCCCGGTTTTACCCGCTTTGTCGTTGAACTCGGTGCCTACATGTTTGTGGTGGGACTGAAAATTGCCGCTCCGGTGGTCGCGGCACTTTTCGTAGCCGACGTTGCTCTGGGCTTCATGGCCCGAACCGTTCCGCAGATGAATGTTTTTCTGGTCGGTATTCCGCTTAAGATACTGGGCGGCATTTTGATGTTGCTGGTGTTCTTGCCAGTATATATCTGGTTCTTGCAGGTATTGTTTGCCAGGTTTTTCGGGTATCTGGATCAAGCTGTGAGTGTACTTGCCGGATGAGGTGGCGTGGATTGGACGAACCTATCCTGTTTCCGTTCGATTTGCAGTTGTTTGCTGAGGGAGGGGAAAAAACCGAAAAGGCTACACCCAGGCGCAGGCAAGAAGCTCGGAAGAAAGGCCAGGTGTTTAAGAGTGTAGACCTTAATTCGGCAGTCATCCTGCTGGTCGGTTTTACGGTGCTGTATTTCACCACGCCCAGCATGGTTCACTATATGCAGGAGTTTATGGTCCGCTACTTCATTGACCGGGCGCTCCAGGACTTCACCCCTGCCTTTGTTCATGAAATGCTGCTGGATGCGGTTTGGGTCATGGTTAAAGTGTGCCTTCCCGTTCTGGGGGCGGTAGTTGTAGCTGGTCTGGCGGTTACTCTACTTCAGGTCGGCTTTGTCTTTTCGGGGGAGCCGCTGGCTATGAAACTGGAGAGGCTCAATCCAGTAGAGGGTTTCCAACGAATATTCTCCAAACGGGCTCTGGCAGAGTTCTGCAAGTCCTTATTGAAGATTACCCTGGTGGGGTATGTTGTTTACACGGTCATGGTCAAGTACCTGGACCTTTTTCCCCGCTTCACGGACATGGCACCGGTAGCCATGTTGCACGCAGTTGGGCAAATCATTTTTGAGATGGCGGTGAAAACGGGGATCGTACTGCTTATTATCGGTATTCTCGATTACCTTTACCAGTGGTGGGAGCACGAGAAAGCCCTGCGGATGAGTAAGGAGGAAGTCAAACAGGAGTACAAGCAGACTGAGGGGGATCCGCAGATCCGAAGCAGGCAGAGACAAAAGCAGCGGGAGATGGCGATGCGCCGGATGATGGCGGAAGTGCCGAAAGCGGATGTCGTGATTACCAACCCTACCCATTTCGCGGTAGTGTTGAAATATGATGCAGACAAGATGTCTGCTCCGGTGGTGGTAGCCAAGGGCCAGGATTTTCTGGCTTTGCGCATCAAGTCGGTAGCCATGGAGAACAGTGTAGCTATTGTGGAAAATCCTCCCCTGGCGCAAAGCCTTTATTACTCCACCGAAATAGGGGATATGGTTCCGGAGAGCTTGTACCAGGCCGTGGCCGAGGTCTTGGCCTTTGTCTACCGCCAGAAGCAAAAAGCCATACATCGATAGAAGTAGGATCTATCTGGGGTCTGGCAACGAGCCGCAGCGAAGCGGAGGCGAGCCGTGCCTGACCCCGAACGCAACAAGTGAAAGAATACTTCTGGGGTCTGGCAACGAGCCGCAGCGAAGCAGAGGCGAGCCGTGCCTGACGCAACCAGTCGAAAGCAGGGGAGAAAGAAGTTGTTTGCCAGGGGTTTGAGTCGTGTACTGAATAACAGTGATGTCCTGGTATCGCTAGGGGTTATCTCTGTTGTTATGATGATGATCCTGCCCCTCCCTTATCCTCTGCTTGATATTCTCTTGACATTCAATATCGCTTTCTCGTTGATCATACTTCTGGTGGCCATTTTTACCTTGAAACCCCTGGAGTTTTCGGTGTTGCCGTCAGTCTTGCTCATTATGACCCTGTTTCGGTTGGCGTTGAATGTTTCGTCTACCAGGCTTATTTTGCTTGACGCTTTTGCGGGTAATGTCATTCAACGCTTTGGTGATTTTGTGGTCCGCGGTGATATGGTGGTCGGGCTGGTTATATTCCTTATTCTGGTAGTTATCCAGTTTATCGTTATCACCAGGGGCGCCGAGCGGGTCTCGGAGGTAGCGGCCCGTTTCACCCTGGATGCTATGCCCGGTAAGCAGATGGCGATTGACGCCGACCTTAACGCGGGGCTTATTGGCGAGAAAGAGGCCAGGGAAAGGAGAAAAGAAATTCAGCGGGAGGCGGATTTTTACGGAGCCATGGACGGGGCCAGCAAGTTTGTTAAAGGTGATGCTATTGCCGCAATTATCATACTAATTATTAATATAACGGGCGGCTTGATTATAGGCATGCTCCGCATGGGAATGCCCCTGGCGGATGCCGTCCGGACCTACAGCATTCTGACCGTAGGAGACGGGCTGGTAACCCAGATACCGGCGTTGTTGTTGTCTACGGCTACCGGCATCGTCGTAACCCGGAGCGCCTCCGAGGCTAACCTGGGCCAAGAGTTGGCCGGGCAGTTGTTTGCCCACTACAAGGTTATGGGTATCGTGGCTGTGGTACTTTTTGCTTTGGGCCTCATGGGCTTGCCCAAGGGCCCTATGTTTGTGATGGCTGTGCTCTTTGGGGGGTTGTTCTTGGTTATGCGCAAGAATATGCCTACCGGGAAAGAGGAGGAGATACTGCCTGAAGAACAGGAGGCCGAACTGATAAAGAAACCGGAAAACGTAGTGGAACTACTACAAGTAGAGAAAATGGAACTTGAACTCGGGTATGGGCTGATACCCCTCGTGGACGCCGATCAGGGTGGGGACCTGCTCGATCGTATAGTTATGATACGCAGGCAGTGTGCTGTAGAGCTCGGATTCATTGTTCCACCCATTCGTATTCGGGACAACATGCAGCTGAAGCCGAATGCGTACGCCATCAAGATCAAGGGGCTGGAGATAACCGGGGGGGAACTGCTGTTGGACAGCTACCTGGTTATTGGCCCGGGGGTGGAAGAAGACGAAGGATTAAAAGGGGTATTGACAGTTGAACCCGCCTTCAACCTGCCTGCCAAATGGATCGAGGTGGACCAGCGTGAGGACGCCGAATCGAAGGGTTATACGGTAGTGGATCCCCCGTCAGTTTTAGCTACTCACCTTACCCGGATCATCAAGGAACATGCCCATGAACTTCTGGGCCGTCAGGAAATCCAGAACATTGTTAATTACATAAAGGAGCAAAACCCGGCGGTGGTCAACGAGCTCATCCCGGAGCTGATGACAATCGGCGACATTCAAAAGGTACTGGCCAACTTGCTGCGTGAGCAGGTTCCTATTCGGGATATGGTGTCCATACTGGAAACGCTGGCCGATTATGCCAAGATTACCCGGGATACGGATGTACTGACTGAATACGTCAGGCAGGCGCTTAAACGCCACATCATGAAGCAGTATACCGGGACGAGCCAGAAGTTGGCCGCACTTACCCTGGACCCGAGTCTCGAGGAACACCTGCGTGATGCGGTACAGCAAAGCGAATTCGGGTCTTACCTGGCTCTGGACCCGGAGACCGCCCAGCAACTGGTTGCCAAGCTGCGGCACCAGTATGACAGCTTGCTGGCGAAAGGAACTACCCCGGTTGTGCTGTGCGCACCGGTCCTGCGTTTCTACTTCAAACGCCTGGTGGAAAGATTTATTCCCCACCTGGCGGTGCTTTCCTATAATGAAGTCGAGACAGGAATAGAGGTGGAAGTAGTTGGGATGGTAGCGATATGAAGATACGCCGTTTCATTGCGGATAACCTTCAGGAGGCAATCAGGCAGGCCAGAATCGAACTGGGGCAGGATGCCATTATTCTTCTCATACCCGTAAGTTCAAGCAGGGAGGGTTTATGGGCCTGTTCGGCAAACCCCGCGTGGAAATTACGGTGGCTCTGGACGAGGTCCCCCGGGTTGTTGAGACCGGGTTGGTGCCCCCTGAGGTCCTGTCAGCCCCACCGGCTGCTGCTTCTCAGGGTGAAGCCCCGGCCGATAGCGATGGGCAAGCGGATCTCCTCTATGAACTCAAAACCGTCAAGGAACTGGTAACCCAGCTGAATGAAAAGATCGGAGAACGTGACAAGCTAAAAGGCCTGCCACGCAGCACCCAGGCTATGTACAAGAGACTGCTCAGAAACAATGTCGATGAAAAGCTGGCCCTGCGCCTGGTTCGGTCGGTTGGAGAACAACTGGAAAGTGAAAACACCCGGGACCAGGAAAGGTGTCGGGAGCTGTTTATTCAGGGTATTGAAAACCTGATAAGAAAACCCCGGCCCATAGAGTTTAACAAGAATAAACCCCGGGTGGTAGCCATGGTGGGGCCCACCGGGGTAGGTAAGACCACTACCATTGCCAAATTGGCTGCCAATTTTACGCTGTTGGAGAAGAAACAGGTAGGTCTTATTACCATTGACACTTACCGTATTGCCGCGGTGGAACAACTCAAGACCTATGCGGAGATTATCGGGATTCCCCTGGAGGTCGTGTTTCGACCGGAAGGGTTGATGCCGGCCCTTGATAAATTCCGCCACAAAGACCTAATTTTCATTGATACTGCTGGTAGAAGCCCCAAGAATGAGCCACAAATATCAGAATTAGCTGAATTCCTGAAGGCAGCCCGTCCGGACGAAATCATGCTGGTCTTGAGTACCAACACCCATACGGCGGATCTCCTGGATATCTATCGCCGTTTCAACGTAGTGCGAATAGATAAACTGGTATTTACCAAGCTGGACGAAAGCAACACCTGGGGACAGATACTCAACACGGTCCACAAAACAAGGACCAGCCTGGCTTACATAACCAACGGTCAAAATGTCCCGGACGATATTGAAGTACCTGACCCCTTTTATCTGGCCAAAACCATACTGGGAGAGGATGTCGGCTGATGAAGGACCAGGCAGAAAGACTCAGGTTAATGGCCAAAAACTTGAAGACCAGGATCGAGAACGACATGGTCAAGGGAATGAACCACACCCGGGTAATTGTGGTAACCAGCGGTAAGGGGGGGGTAGGGAAAACTAACCTGGCCTTGAACCTGTCCCTGGCCATGGCGGAGAATGGGATTCGGACCATTCTTCTTGACGCCGACATGGGTCTGGCCAATGTGGACATCATCCTGGGGGTGGTGCCGAAGTACAACCTGTACCACGTTGTTCTGGGGGAGAAAACCATCAAGGAAATTGTGATAAAGGGCCCCTATGACTTGAAAATAATACCGGGTGGTTCCGGCATACAGGAACTGGCCAACTTGCCCGAAGAGACCCTAAAGCGAGTCATCAGTGAGCTGGAACGCCTGGATGGTGAGTGCGACCTTATGATCATTGACACTGGTGCCGGTATATCGAATAGTGTCGTCAGTTTCCTGCTGGCAGGAGATGACATCATTGTGGTCACCACGCCAGAGCCGACCTCCATCACCGACGCGTACGGGATAATCAAGGCGGCCTCCAGCCGGCGGGCGAGGGGACTGATCTACATAGTAGTCAACCGGGTGAGTATGGAGACCGAAGGTATCCTGGTAGCCCAGAAACTGGTTAGCGTTGCCGAAAAGTTTCTGGGAGTTGAAGTAAGGCCACTGGGGCATATGGTGGAAGACCCGGCGATTGAGCGCGCGGTTAAAAACCAGGAGCCCTTTTTACTGGCCTATCCCAATAGCCAGGCCGCTAACAATATCAGGGCCATTGCCCGTAAAATATGCGAGGTCTGTTTCGAAGAAAAGACGGCGCCCAGGGCTTCAGGTCTCAGGTCATTTTTCCGCAATTTGACCAGTTTTATGCGCTAGCCGGGGTGACAGTCGTGAACGATACCTTAAAAGTTAACCAGCTAGTTGAGATTAAAACCGATGGCATGCTTTATCGTGGGACCTATCCCAGTCGCATCGAAGAGATAACCGGAAATGTTCTTTACCTGGCGGTTCCCATCCGCTCCGGAGAACTGGTGCCACTGCGGACCGGGGAAACCATCAGGGTCAGTTATGTGGACAAGGACAATGCGTATTCCTTTGTGACCCGTGTCCTGGGACGAAAAATAGACCCTATCCCGGTGCTGATCGTAGAACGCCCCCAGACGATTACCAGAATTCAGCGCCGCAATTTTGTAAGGATTGAAGCCAGTCTGCCCATATATTTTCAGCTTCTGGAGGAAGAAACTGGCGAAATCGGCGAAGGCAGGACCGTGGATATCAGCGGTGGGGGGGTGCTGTTCACCACCCGGGCCGGGTGGATACGGGCCAATCATCTGCTCCGGGTGAGAGTAGACCTGCCCCAACTCGAACCGGTTGTGTGCATCGCCCGGGTCATACGGGTGGGCCAAAATAGAATTTCCGGGGTTGTTTATAACCAGGTAGCCTGCAAGTTCGAAGACCTGCGCGAAGGCCAACGGGATACCATCATCAAATTTATATTTGAAAGACAGAGAGAACTAATCAAGAAAGGGTTACTGTGGGGGAGGGAAGCAAGAGATGAAGAAAATTAGGGTTCTGGTGGTGGATGATTCAGCCGTCATGAGGAGAGTCATCCGCGACATCATTAATTCCCAGCCGGACATGGAGGCTGTAGGAACTGCACGCAACGGTGCGGAGGCTCTGGTAAGAATTCGGGAGCATAAACCTGACGTTGTGACCCTGGATGTAGAAATGCCAGTAGTTGACGGTATCTCCGCCCTGAAAAACATCATGGAGACGGACCCCCTTCCGGTACTCATGCTCAGTAGCCTGACCCAAAACGGGGCTGAACTTACTCTGCAAGCGCTGCAGCTTGGTGCAGTGGACTTTATTACCAAGCCTTCCGGTACCATTTCGCTGGATATCAATAAAGTGGGCGAAGAGATAACCCGCAAGATAAGGGTGGCCGCTTCAACCCATCCCCAGTTAAGAAGGGCTTTCCCGGCGAAAAGAATGACCGATGCCCGAAGTGGTTTCAGCCAAGCCGTTTCCATGCGGCAACCGCCGGGTTCGTTACATCTTGACAAACTCATATTGCTCGGTACATCCACCGGGGGACCGAGGGCGCTCCATGAAGTCATCCCCCGACTGCCCGCCGGCCTTAACGCCGGGATTTTGATTGTTCAGCACATGCCACCGGGGTTTACCAGGTCGCTCGCGGAGAGGTTGGACACTATTTCGGCCATTATGGTGAAAGAAGCTGAACATGGGGAACCTGTACTGCCCGGATTCGCATATGTCGCCCCGGGTGACTATCATTTAACGGTACAAGGGGATGGCCGCCAGGGCCATAACCGGCTACAGATAAACTTGACTAAGGCTCCGCCGGTCTCCGGTCACCGGCCGTCAGTGGATGTAATGTTTGAGTCGGTGGCTGCTCTCGACTTTGCCGGGCAAATCGTGGGGGTTATCCTGACCGGTATGGGGCAGGATGGTTCCCGAGGGGTGGTGGCCATTAAGAAGAAAGGAGCCAGGGTTATAGCTGAAGATGCATCGACCTGTATTGTATTTGGTATGCCCAAGATGGCAATAGAGACGGGAAGTGTTGACAAAGTCGTTCCCTTACCCGATGTAGCGCAGGAGATTGTGAAAATGCTATAGAGTCTTGGAGGTGGATATCGGTGAACATGGATATGTCGCAGTACCTGGATATTTTCCTGGTTGAAAGCGGGGAACACCTGGAAAACCTTAACCAGAAGCTGGTGGAGCTGGAAAAGAACCCTGGTGGGCTTAACATTCTCCATGAGATCTTCCGGTCAGCCCATACCCTGAAAGGAATGTCTTCCACTATGGGCTTTGAAGACATGGCGGATCTTACGCATCATATGGAGAATGTGCTGGAGGATCTAAAGGAAGGTATACTACAGGTCAATACCTTTACCATCGATGTACTTCTCAAGTGCCTGGATCGCCTCCAGTTGATGATTGACAATATCCGTGAGGGACAGCCGGTAAACGTGGACAATTCTGACCTTATTGATTTACTCGACCATATCAAGAGCGGCGAACCGGTGGAAGCGAGGCTGGAGACGGTGGCTTTGGCCATGCCTGTTTCTCAGGTGCCTGATGAGGTGGAACTGCCGGGCGCGGCCGATTGGGAACTCAACCAGTTTGATCTGACCATGGTCGAGGAAGCCCTCAGCCGCAATATGAACGTTTTCTCCATTAGTATACTGGTCGACCCGGGTTGTATGATGAAATCGGTTCGTGCTTTTATGGTTTTCAAGGCCCTGGAAGAGGATGGTGAGATCATTAAGTCCGAACCAGCTGCCCAGGACCTCGACGAGGGGCGCTTCAATGAAGGTTTTCAATTGCTTCTTGTCACCAGTGCTGATGAACGGGTTATTGTTTCAAGGCTTAACGCTATTTCCGAGATAAGTATCCGACAAATCACCAGGCTGGACCTTAACCGTTACCGACACGGTTCGGGAGTGCCGGCAGAGAAGACCGTCCAGCGGGCGTCGGCAGAAGATGAGCCGGATGGCCAGAGTGTACCAGAAATCAACCGTACCCAGAGGTTCAGGCAGACGGTTCGTGTGGATATCGAGAAGCTCGACAACCTGATGAACCTGATGGGTGAACTGGTCATAAACAAGGGCAGATTGGAGCAGATAGGGGATATCCAGAAACTGCCCGAGTTAAATGAAACCATTGAACAAATTGACCGTATTACCACCGATCTGCAGAGTGTGGTAATGAAAGTCAGGATGGTGCCTATCAAGCAGGTTTTCAACCGTTTTCCGCGCATGGTAAGGGACCTTGCCCGGGAACTGAACAAGGAAATCGAGTTTATCATCGAGGGGGAAGAAACCGAGCTGGATAGAACGGTAATTGATGAAATAGGGGATCCCTTGGTCCACCTGTTGCGCAACGCCATCGACCATGGCTTGGAACCACCCGGGAAAAGAGAGAAGCTGGGCAAACCCAGAAAGGGAATGGTCAAACTTTCGGCACGCCACGAAGGCAACAATGTGTTTATTGAGGTGACAGATGACGGCCAGGGTATCCAAGTCGACAAGATAAGAGCCAGGGCGGTTGAAAAGGGACTGGTCGACGCCCGGGAAGCGGAGCAGATGAGTGATGAAGAGACAATCCGGCTTTTGTTCAAACCAGGATTCAGTACGGCTACCAACATAACTGATATTTCCGGCCGGGGAGTCGGGTTGGACGTTGTTAAGAACAAGATTGAATCCCTTAACGGGGAGGTTGTCGTGGAATCCCGGGCGGGAGTGGGGACGACCTTTCAGATCAGGCTTCCCCTTACCCTGGCCATAATCCAGGCACTCCTGGTGGCGGTGGGAGACGAGACTTATGCCATACCCCTGGGTTCGGTAGATGAGACCACCATGCTCGACCGGGAAGAGATCAAGATGGTACAAGACCAGGAGGTAGCCTTGTTACGTGGTAACATCCTGCCCCTGGCCCGGTTGCGCCAGCTGCTTCAGGTACCTGGCGAATCCGGTGACCAGGAAACAACTTATGTGGTGGTGGTGAGAAGGGCCGACAGGCAGATAGGTCTCGTATGCGACTCCCTGATCGGGCAACAGGAGGTTGTCATCAAGTCGCTTGGCAAACTCCTGACCGGAATCAGCGGTCTGGCCGGGGCAACCATTCTGGGAGATGGCAAGGTTGCGCTAATTCTGGACGTGGGAACGCTGCTGTAGTGAAAGGAGTGGGAGAATGGAGATGGCAAACGGCAGAGCAGAGGTCGGTGCCCCGGACGAAATTCAGGTGGTAACTTTTAAGCTGGGCGAAGAGGAGTACGCGGTGGATATACTCTCCGTCCAGGAAATCAATAAACTCTTGAATATCACGCGCGTACCTAAAGCGCAGAGTTATATTGAAGGAGTCATCAACCTCAGGGGTAATGTAATTCCTATTTTAAACTTGTACAAGAGATTCGGGCTTGGCACGCAGGGGCACACCGATGATGCCCGGATTATTGTCCTACAACACAATGATATCAGGGCAGGGGTGATAGTGGACCAGGTGTCTGAGGTTTCGCGACTCAAAACCTCGGAGATCGAAGAGGCGTCGAAGATTTACAGTTCTATAAACAGTGAGCTTATCCAGGGTGTAGGCAAGATGAACGGCCGGTTGGTTATTCTTTTGAACCTCCACAATTTGCTGCAAGTGTGATGTTGTTTCGAGGTGATGGTTTCATGAAAGACTTTGGCGAGTTATCGGGTTTACAGTTGGATGCTTTGCGGGAAATCGGCAATATTGGAGCGGGTAATGCAGCGACTGCGCTGGCTCAGATGGTAAACGCCAAGATTGAAATGACTGTGCCCCGGGTTAGCATCTTGTCGCTGACGGATGTACCGGAGTTGCTGGGCGGGGCTGATTCCCACGTAGTGGGCATATACCTGCGGGTCCAAGGGTCAATCGGGGCCAATATTCTGTTTGTCCTGCCCATAGACAATGCCCGGCTCCTGGTAGACATGCTGATGGCAGTGCCATCGGGTAGCACCAGGGATTTCGGCGAGATAGAGCTGTCAGCGCTGCAAGAGGTGGGAAATATCGTTGCCGCGACCTACCTGAACGCGATGGTGATGTTTACTCAACTGAAAATGGTACCGTCGGTGCCGGGTTTGGGAATTGACATGGCCGGTGCCATACTGGACGCGATCTTGGCTCAGTTCGGCGAGGTGGGAGACTATGTGCTGGTCTTGGAGACGAAATTCCGGAAGGATAGACAGGACGTGGTGGGTCAATTCTTCTTGCTGCCCGAACCGGGTTCTCTGGATACCATATTATCTGCACTTGGGGTGAGTAATTGATGGCGAGAGTAATCCAGGTCGGGATGGCTGACTTGAAGGTGGCCAGGACACCGGACAAGCTAATGACCGCCGGTTTGGGTTCGTGTGTGGGCGTTTGCCTTTATGACAGGGTACCGAAACTGGGGGGATTGGCCCATATAATGCTACCTTCCAGCCAGCAGGCCAGGAATAACCAGAACCCGGCCAAATTTGCCGACTCCGCCATTGAGATGCTAGTAGCCGAGATGATCAAAGCGGGGGCGGAGAGAAACCGGTTGACCGCCAAGATCGCGGGCGGGGCACAAATGTTCAACTTTGCCGGGGAGAGTGATATCATGAAGATAGGTGAACGCAATGCCCTGGCCGTCAGGGAAACCCTCAAGCGGTTGGAAATAAGGCTTGTGGCCAGCGATACCGGAGGTAACTACGGCCGAACTATAGTCTTTGACATTGAAACTGGAGACCTGGCCGTCAAGACCATTGGACACGGGGAGAGAATCATTTAGATGGGAAAAGACCCGGCGGTTTTATGGGAACGCTACAAAGAACACAACGACCCGCAGGCCCGTGAGGAACTCATCCTTCACTATGCGGGGTTGGTGAAATACATAGCGGGGAGACTGGTTGCGAACCTTTCTTCGCTGGTGGAGCTTGATGAACTGATTTCCTACGGGATAGAAGGTCTGATCGACGCGATACATAAGTACGACCACCGGCGGAAAATTAAGTTTGAAACTTATGCCCTGGTTCGCATTAAAGGGGCTATGATAGATGGTCTCAGGTCGATGGACTGGATTCCCGTTTCCCTGCGCCAGAAAGCCAAGGAACTGGAAAAGACTTATATGTTGGTGGAACAGCAACTGGGCAGGGCGGCAACTGACGAGGAAATGGCGGCGGCCTTAGGACTGGAGACCAGAGATTTTCAAAATCTCTTAAGAGATGTCAACCTGGCTACGATAATTTACTTAGAGGATTTTTTACCCGGAGAAGAAACCAGCGACAAGCATAAACGGATAGCAGACATACTCAGGGACCACAGCGCGGAAGATGCCCTGCAGATGGTGGAGTTCAACGAAGCCAAAGAACTTCTGGCCGAAGCTATTGCCAAGCTACCGGAAAAAGAAAAAAAGGTTGTCTACCTTTACTACTACGAAGGTCTGACTCTTAAAGAAATCGGTGAGGTACTGGGGCTTTCTGAATCCAGAATATCCCAGCTGCATACCAAGTCCATCTTAAGGTTGAGGGGAAGGCTGAGCAAGAAAAAGCGTCTAGTGTTGTAGCCGGGGAGGGAGAGTGGTTCATGGCAAACAAAGCACCTGAATCACAGGATGGCCAAACCAAGGTATATATCACTCGGGATGGCATGGAGGCCTACCTTACCGTTTCCCCTCCTTGTGGAGACGGTAGGCCCGTGGACTTCAGGCAGGCCATGGATGCCCTGGAGAAAGCGGGAGTAGTACACGGTATCGATGTGGCCAGGGTTGGTGAAGCGCTGGAAGAAAGAAACTGGAACCGTTCCATTGTTGTTGCCAAAGGAACCCCCCCTGTGCACGGGGAGGATGGACGGGTAGAATACAAGTTCTCCCTGCCAGGGCAGAAAGTGGGCCCGGCAGAAACCGCCAATGGTAAGGTGGACTACCGTAACCTTAACCTGATATGTAATGTTAACAAAGGGGCGTTGCTAGCAGTAAAGATTGACCCCAAGCCGGGGGTGCCGGGGATGGCGGTGACCGGTAATCCGGTACCGCCCCGTATGGGGAAAGAGGTTGTGCTTAGGCGGGGGAAAAATACCGTACTTGACGATACCGGTCATTGCCTGTACAGTGCGGCCGATGGGCGAGTGGTTATGGATGATGATAAGATTGTAGTTGAAGCAGTTTACGAAATACGGGGAGATGTCGATTTCAGCACCGGTAACATAGATTTCGTAGGCAGTGTAATAGTAGGCGGAGAGGTTACCAGCGGTTTTGTTGTCAAAGCCGGCCAGGACATAGAGATTAACGGGGGTGTTGAAGCAGCCCAGCTTATTGCCGGGGGTAACATTACGATACGCAAAGGAATAGCCGGTGGGGACAAAGGGATGATCCAGGCCGGAGGCAAGGTTGTGGCGCGGTTTATTGAGAACGCCCGGGTGATAGCGGGTAGTGAGGTTACAGTCCCGGATGCGATTATTCAGTCCTTCGTTCGCAGCAATAGCTCCGTTCAGGTCGAAGGGCGGAGAGGCACAATTGTGGGGGGGTTAATCCAGGCGCGGGACGAAATATCCGCTCGGGTGATCGGTTCAACTTTTGCTACCCAGACCCATCTGGAGGTGGGGGTTGATCCCGAGGTTCGCGAGGAGTACCGGTCAATCGTAACCCGGTATAAGGAGAAGAAAAAGGCGTTCGACGTGGTAGCCCAAAACCTGCAGATGCTGCAGAGGTCGGTCACCTCACCGGATAACCTTTCGGGGAAACAGCGGATGGCCCTGATCAAACTCCTGGAAGAATATAAAAGCCTGAGTGCAGAGCTCAAACAAATGGAAGAACGCCGGGCATTTCTGGAACAGGAGTTCAACCGTCTTCAGGGGGGAAGAATCAAGGTCCTGGACATCGTATACCCCGGGGTGCACATCACCATCGGCCGGGCTGTTTATGTGGTAAATGATCCTATCAAATATGCCATGTTTATTCTGGAAGACGGTGAGGTTAAGATAACATCAGTGCGGTAGGAGCTGGTCACATCCGGGAGGGATTGCCGTGACCGTCAGAACCGTCGATATGCAGGTACTTATTCCGAAACTCAGTGAGGTAGCGCGGGTACAACAGGTTCAACAACAGGAAAACAACAACCGGCAGCAGGAATTAATGGCCCAAATGGTTCAATCAACCGCCAGGAACGACACCTCGATCAGTCAATTGCCCGGCAGTGAAAATGTACTTATCCGTGAAAGAAGAGAAAAAGAAAAAAATCGAAAAAAATTGGTAAGAAAAGAAGGATTAACAGATGATAAAGAGAAGAAAGAAGCTGGTGAACTAAAAAAAGGGCTTCTAGGTGGAAAAATCGATTTAAAGGTTTGAGGTGACAGGTGTGACAGTAGCTTGGATCACTGCTGTCATGGCGGTAATCCTGGTAGGAACCGCCATTTATAGTATATGCCAGCAGGAAAGGTTAGCCCGGGAGCTTACTGCGGATCTCAGAGAGGTACTGGATGAGGCGGTTTTGGTTAAGCAGGATTTGCAGGCGGCCATGGATAATGCCTTACTAATATCGGAGAAGATAGTGAACGACCTGGAAGAGAAACTGGCTTTGGTGGAAGAGGCAGGCGAGCAACTGGTTTCAGCAGCAAGCAGGGGGCCCGGGCAGGCTAGGCTAAGGTCTGCCCTGCCATTTGAGTTGGAGGACCTGCGTAAAGCGCATCCTTACCTGGTGGTGCCGCGTTTATACCAGCAGGGCTTCACTGTCCCGGAGATCGCGGAGTTGTTGAACCGGGGCAAAGGGGAAATAAAATTGATTCTCAATCTATACCAAAAAAAAGAAGCTTGCAGTTGAAGTCGGTTGCAAGCCTTATTTATTTTATGCTATACTAATTTCCGGTTATTCGGGCTACAAGGTCCGACATTACTCACGCTGTCCGACCGGGAGGAAGGGTGCTCGGTGAGTCTTCCCCTGGGATGAAGCAGCGGAGGAACAACTTGAGGAAGGAGGTGCAGTGATGTCCGTTGTTACTATGAAGCAGTTGTTGGAGGCTGGCGTTCACTTCGGCCATCAAACCAGGCGTTGGAACCCCAAGATGGCTACCTACATATACATGGAGCGCAACGGCATTTACATCATCGATCTGCAGCAAACGGTCAAGAAATTCGAAGAAGCCTATGATTTCGTCAGGAAAATTACCGCCGAGGGGAAAAGCATCCTGTTTGTGGGCACCAAGAAGCAAGCGCAGGAGACTATCCGTGAGGAGGCTACCCGTTGTGGTATGTTCTATGTCAACCAGCGTTGGCTGGGAGGCATGCTTACCAATTTTAAAACCATTCACAGGCGGGTATACCGGCTGAGGGAATTGGAGAAAATGCAGGAGGAAGGCGCTTTTGACGTTCTCCCCAAGAAAGAAGTAGCCCGTCTCAGGGCTGAGCTGGAAAGGTTGGAACGCTTCCTGAAGGGTATCAAAGACATGAATCAATTACCAGGAGCGGTCTATGTGGTAGATCCCCGCAAGGAAAGAATAGCGGTAGCTGAAGCCAGAAAGCTTGGTATTCCCGTGATAGGCATCGTTGATACTAACTGCGACCCGGACGAAATAGACTATATTATCCCGGGCAATGATGATGCCATCAGGGCTGTTAAGTTGATAACTTCAAGAATTGCCGATGCAGTGCTGGAAGGCAAGCAGGGTGAACAAGCCAGTGTATAATCAGGCCTGAAGGAGCCTGCCTGCCGCTTTTGCAACACGGAGTGGTTTACCAACGGGGTGGATAAGGGTAATGCCTTTTTATCACCCCTTTTTTGAATTCAACAACATATATAAAATTAAGGAGGTCATGGCAAATGATTACCGCGGCTATGGTTAAGGAATTGCGTGAGAGAACCGGAGTCGGGATGATGGACTGCAAGAACGCCCTGGTTGAAGCCGATGGGGATATTGAAAAAGCTATAGAGATATTGCGAACCAAGGGGCTGGCCAAGGCCGCCAAGAAAGCGGGACGGATTGCCAGCGAGGGTGTGGTAGAGGCATACATTCACATGGGAGGTCGTATCGGGGTACTGGTTGAGGTAAACTGTGAAACCGATTTTGTCGCCAAGACGGACGACTTTCGCCAGTTGTGTCGGGACATAGCCATGCAGATCGCGGCTTCCAAGCCGGAATATGTGAGCCGAGAAGAGATTGAGCCGGAAGTAATAGAAAAGGAGAAGAACATCCTGCGGCAACAGGCTCTCAATGAAGGCAAGCCAGAAAAGGTTGTCGAAAAGATGGTCGAAGGGCGCATTGAAAAGTTCTACAAGGAGGCCTGCTTGTTGGAACAGCCGTTCATAAAGGATACCGACAAGACCATCCAGGATGTTATTAACGAAAAGATAGTTAAACTGGGGGAAAACATTACCGTACGGAGATTTGCCCGGTATGAAGTGGGAGAAGGAATCGAGAAGAAGTGTGCCGATTTTGCCGGCGAGGTAATGGCGCAGATTAATTCATAGCATGGGGGCCGGGGAGGTAATTTGGGTGGAAAAACCCAGGTATAAAAGGGTTGTTCTGAAACTTAGCGGTGAAGCACTGGCGGGTGAGTGCAGTTACGGCATTGAACATGACACCCTTACCCGCATCGCCCGCCAAGTCAAGAAGGTCGCTGAACTGGGGGTGGAGGTGGCCATTGTAGTAGGAGGCGGTAACATATGGCGAGGAGTTGCGGGTAGTGCCAAGGGGATGGACCGGGCAACTGCTGATTATATGGGTATGTTGGCTACGGTCATCAACGCTCTGGCGTTACAGGATGCCCTGGAGGCGGAGGGACTGGCGGTCAGAGTTCAGTCAGCTATTGAAATGAGGTCGGTCGCTGAACCGTACATCCGGCGGCGCGCCATCCGACATCTGGAAAAGGGGCGGGGAGTCATGTTTGCTGCAGGAACAGGCAACCCCTATTTTTCCACCGACACTGCGGCTGCCTTGCGTGCCGCTGAAATTGAGGCCGAGGTTATCCTTATGGCGAAAAAGGTGGACGGGGTTTATGATTCGGACCCCCGGACCAACCCGGAGGCCAAGAGGTATGACAATTTGCAGTTTATTGATGTGCTAAACCAGGGACTGGGGGTTATGGATGCCACCGCGGCTTCACTGTGCATGGATAACAATCTACCCATCATAGTGTTTGATCTTACCCAGGAGACTAACATTGTGAAAGCGGTAATGGGAAAAAACATAGGTACCTTTATAGGGAGGTAGGGCGTAATATGGTCAAGGAGATCATGAGTGATATTGAAGCTC
The DNA here is from genome assembly GCA_012719535.1 of Syntrophomonadaceae bacterium. Classification (GTDB taxonomy): domain Bacteria; phylum Bacillota; class Syntrophomonadia; order Syntrophomonadales; family Syntrophothermaceae; genus JAAYAC01. Next base: position 23,368 of record JAAYAC010000068.1, read on the forward strand.
GTATGAAAGGAGCGGTTGGACACCTGGTAAAGGATCTGGCTTCCTTACGGGCGGGCCGTGCCAACCCGGCTTTGCTGGACAAGGTTACCGTCGATTACTACGGGCAGCCTACCCCGGTTAACCAGCTGGGTAACATTGGGGTTCCCGAGCCGAGGCTGCTGGTGATTCAACCTTGGGACAAGACGGCCATACCAGAAATTGAGAAGGCCATTATAAAGTCCGACCTGGGAGTCAACCCGAGCAATGACGGGAACGTTATCCGCATCGCCATTCCTCCCCTTACCGAGGAGAGGCGCAAGGATCTAGTGAAAGTGGTGAGGAAGAGGGCTGAGGAGGCGAAGGTAGCGGTAAGAAACCTGAGGCGCGAAGCCAACGATGCCATAAAGGCCCTGGAAAAGGATAAGGCGATATCCGAGGATGAAGGTAAGAAAAGACTTGATGAGATACAGAAATTAACCGATAATACTATCAAAGAAATAGAAAAAGTTCTTCAGGCCAAAGAGAAAGATATCATGGAAGTCTAACCAACAACAGGCCCCCTCTTGTGGGGGTTTTGTTAATTATGGTTGTGAAGGGGAACGCAGTGGATAAGCTTGACTACAACGGTATAGACTGTGCCCGCATACCCGAGCATATTGCTATAATAATGGACGGTAACGGCAGGTGGGCCAGAAAGCGTCACCGACCCAGGCCTTACGGGCATCGTGCCGGGATGGAGGCCTTGCGCCGGATCATCGAGGTTTGCGCGGACCTAGGGGTCCGCATCTTAACGGTGTATGCCTTTTCCACGGAAAACTGGAAGAGGCCCTCGGAAGAGGTAAATTTTCTTATGAACCTGCTGGTGGAGTACGTAAACCGGGAGCTTGGGGCGCTGCAAGACAAAAACGTTCGTATCAGGGTCCTGGGCATGGTTGAGCAACTGGAACCACGTATCCAGCAGGAGATAAAGCGGGCAACGCGGGTTACGGCGGAAAACACCGGACTGGTGTTAAATATAGCGCTTAATTATGGAGGGAGAGCCGAGATCATCGAAGCGGCCAGGCGCGCGGCTACGCTGGTGAGCCAAGGAGAGCTGACGGTTGACGGTATTGATGAAGGGACATTTTCCCGGCTACTGTTCACCGAGGGACTCCCGGATCCTGACCTCCTCATCCGCACCGCCGGGGAAATGCGGGTCAGCAACTTCCTGTTGTGGCAGATTGCCTATACCGAACTATGGGTCACCGAGGTCTTATGGCCAGATTTTTCAAAGGATGATCTTATCAGGGCCATAATAGATTATCAAAAGAGGGAACGGCGTTTTGGAGCGATAGACGTGGGAAAGGGCAGGTGAGTCAATGTTGAAGACTCGTATCTTGACTGCCCTGGTGGGAATACCGGCTATGCTTGGCCTGGCATACCTGGGGGGGCCCTATTGGCAGCTTTTTGTACTCCTACTGGCGATGGCCGGTTTGTTTGAGTTCTATGCCATGGTGAGTGCTGGGGGGCATAGACCGATCAGAGTACTGGGGTACTTGCTGGTGGTGCTGTTACTAGCCTGGTTCACCGGCATTCCCGCGGTACTGTCCCGGCAATCCCCCGCGTCGCTATTACTGGGCATGATGGTGACCGGGCTGGTTTTGCTCCTGTTTTTCCCCCGGTACAATCTGACCGATCTTGCCGTAACCTGGTTTGGCCCGTTATACCTCAGCGTATTCCTTAGCTACGCCCTTATTACCGGTGAACTGGACGGATCGTTTGGCATCCTGCTCCTGGCTTTCCTGCTAACCTGGGCCAGCGACAGCGGTGGATACTTTGTCGGTCGGTGGCTCGGTCGCCGGAAACTGGCCCCGACCATAAGTCCCAATAAGACCTGGGCGGGAGCTGCCGGGGGTATTTTCCTGGCGGTTATGGTAGCTGTGCTTTACGGATGGGGTGAGTACCCCGTGGCATATACGGTACTATTGGGGGTTGCAGGTAGTATCACAGCCCAGGTGGGTGACCTGGTCGTTTCGGCTATGAAACGTCACTGTGGAGTCAAAGATACCGGCTCGCTAATTACCGGTCACGGGGGCGTGCTTGACCGGTTTGACAGCTTTATGTGGGTGATGCCCCTGGTGTATTACTTCTGCAAATACTTCTAAGAACGGTTCATGTTAAAGGTGGTTTAGGAGGGAATTGGTTGGATCCGCAACTGGCCAGAAGTCTGAAACTCCTGGTTAAAACAGCTATCCTGGTTCTGGGCCTGCTGGCCGTGTACCTGTTGTTTACTTATGTTCTCCCGCTGGCCGGCAGGATGCTGGTAGCGATTCCGGGATATATCATGCCCTTTATTGTGGCACTCCTGCTAGCCGTTCTGATTGAACCGCTGGCAAGCGTGTTTGAACGGCGCTTACGGCTCAACAGAGGGTGGTCGGTGTTTCTCAGCCTGATTCTGGTTTGGGGAACAGCTGGTTTTCTCCTGACCGCTCTCATAGCCAGGCTGATTGACGAGCTAGTAGGTTTATACCGGGTGCTGGCCGAGCATTCCGTGCAGATCAGTAACATGGTTGTGAGGCTGCTGGGGCGGGCAGAACTTTTCTATCTGCAGTTGAACCTGCCTCGTGATGTACAGCTTTCGATACAGAACAGTCTATTCCAGTATTTGCGCAACCTGGAGCAGGTACTGAACAATACTGCCAACCTGCTGATGGGAATTATGGCGGCCCTGCCGGGGTTTTTTATCTTTTTCCTTATCGTAACGGTTGCCACCTTCTTTATTATGCGCGACCGGGCTCTCATCAGAGAGTATTTCTTTGCCATTATACCAGAAAACTGGAAAGTTACCACCCGGACGGTGATTAATGACCTATTCGGCGTGTTCGTGGGCTTTCTCAAAGCATACAGCTTTCTAGTCCTAATGACCGGGCTGCAGACTATAATTGGCCTTAGACTTCTCGGGGTGGAGTATGCCCTGACCCTAGGCATCGTTACCGGGCTGCTTGATATCATGCCTGTATTGGGCCCGGGTATACTGTTTATACCCTGGATTGTCTTTTCTTATGCTACAGGCAGCACCGGCTTTGCTACCGGGCTGCTCGTACTATATGCCGTCCTGGTGGCGGTGCGGCAGGTACTGGAACCAAAAGTAGTGGGGGACAGCATCGGCCTGCACCCCCTGGCAACTCTGATCTCCCTTTATATTGGCTTGAAACTCATCGGACCCGCCGGGTTGATACTGGGACCGGTGGTGGTAATCCTCTACCTGGCTTGCCAGCGAGCCGGTGTGTTCAGAAGATTTTCGTTCTGAAGTGTCAGAAAAATATCAAAGGGGTCAGGCCCTTGTTTCCAAATGAGTGATTAAGGAAGCGATACAGGTGATAAAGCACAAGGTTGTAATAATCGGGTCGACAGGTTCGATCGGGGAACAGGCCCTGGAGGTTATCAGTCACCATTCCGAGCGGTTTCAAGTTGTAGGTCTCGGGGCGGGAAGGAACGTCAAGCGGCTGGTCGAACAGGCGCGCCAGTTTCGACCCCGCGCTGTAGCCATAGGTGAGCAGAGTCATTACCCGCACTTAAGGCAACAGGCCGGGTCCGTAGAAACGGTGGCAGGCGAGGAAGGCCTCTGTTACCTGGCGAGTCTGGAAGAGGCCGATCTGGTTCTCGTGGCAGTAAGCGGGGCTGTGGGAATATTGCCTACTACAACGGCCATTAAGGCCGGCAAGACAATAGCCCTGGCTAACAAGGAGACCCTGGTGGCAGCCGGTGACCTAGTGATGAAGCTGGCCGGTGTTCACGGAGTGGCCATCATTCCCGTGGACAGCGAGCACTCCGCCATATTCCAGTGCATCCGCGACGAAGGAAAGTATCTCAAGAATATCTGGCTGACCGCTTCGGGAGGACCTTTTCGAGATTACCGGCCCCAGGAATTATCGGCGGTTACAGCGGATATGGCCTTGCAGCACCCCAATTGGAATATGGGAAAAAAGATAACCATTGACTCGGCCACTTTGATGAACAAAGGGCTGGAGGTAATAGAGGCTCATCACCTGTTCGGGGTTGATTATGACCGTATCCGGGTTGTCATTCACCGGCAGAGCATTATACATTCCATGGTGGAGTTCATTGATGGGGCTTTTATTGCTCATTTGGGGGTTCCGGACATGAGGATTCCTATTCAATATGCCCTTACCTACCCGGAAAGATGGGATTCACCTGCTCTATCCCTGAATCCGGTGGCCGCGGGCCAACTGCAGTTCGAGGAACCTGATACTTCAAGGTTCCCTGCTCTGGAGCTGGCGTTTGCGGCCGGAAAAAAAGGGGGAACCTTGCCGGCAGTAATGAACGCGGCCAATGAAGAAGCGGTAAACTGTTTTCTCCGGGGCCGGATCGGCTTCCTGGAGATCCCGGAGAAAGTGGCCAGGGTTATGGAATTGCACCGGGTCATCAACCACCCGGATCTGAGGCAAATACTGGAGGCGGATGCCTGGGCCCGGGAGTGCTTCAAGTCGCAACTTTAAAGCCAGATGCTGTTACAACGCCCATCCTGCGTGTACCACCGGTTAGTCGGCTTGTAAAGAAAACAAAAAGGGGTTCAGAGCTTTATGAATATTCTAACTTCGTTGTTGGTGATTGCCCTCATCATTCTGGTTCACGAACTGGGGCATTTCCTGGCGGCCAAGCGCGAGGGTATCCAGGTTGAGGAGTTCAGCATAGGGTTTGGCACCAGGCTCTACAGCTTTAAAAAGGGAGAAACCCAGTACTCCCTGCGCCTGCTTCCCTTGGGGGGATATATCAGGATGGCTGGGACAGGACAGGAGGAAGAAGAACCTAACCCCCGGGGATTCAACCAGAAGACTCCCTGGCAAAAGATCAAGGTTCTGTTTGCCGGTCCGGGGATGAATTTTGTCCTGGCGGCCCTCATATTTGTATATACCTTCACCATAATTGGCTCACCCCACCCGGTTAAAGCTGCTATCATCGGGGATGTGATAGAAGGGAAGCCTGCCTACCTGGCAGGCCTGAAGCCAGGTGACCAGGTGTTGTCCGTCAACATGGTAAAGGTATCCACATGGGCCGGTTTTGTTGAAGAGGTAAAGAAATCCAGGCCGGGTGAGCCTCTCGTTCTTAAGGTGGCAAGGGGAAGGCAGGTTTTCCATGCCACGGTCACCCCCGAAATGGACGAGTCCAGAAAGGTTCCGGTCATCGGGGTCAGGCAGCAAATAGAGTTCCGGAAGATTGGTATATGGGAAGGCATAAAGCTGGGCTTCTTACAGACCTTCCAGATCACCCTCATGCTTATTATGGGGCTGGGTCAGCTGCTCAGCGGGGCCGCTTCCACCGCTGATCTGGCTGGTCCGGTAGGAATGACCAAGATGATAGGGGATGCGGCGGCAGGCGGAATGGTATATCTGGCCAGTTTTACGGCGATGCTCAGCATAAACCTGGGTATCCTGAACCTGTTACCTATTCCCGCTCTGGACGGAAGCCGAATTATCTTTGCCGGGATAGAGAGCTTGCGGGGGCGTCCGTTGGAACCCGAGAAGGAGAATTTTATTCACTTTCTGGGATTCGTGTTTCTGATCCTGTTGATGCTGGTGGTAACCTATAATGATATTGCCCGGCTGGTCAGGGGATAGTGTGCGATGAGAAGAAGGAGCAAGATCGTCAAGCTTGGTGGGGTATGTATCGGGGGCGATAACCCGGTGGTGGTGCAGTCCATGACCACCACCGATACCCGGAATGTAGAGGCCACAGTGCGGCAAATTCACCGGCTGGAAGAGGCCGGATGCGAGGTAATACGGGTAGCGGTTGTAGACGAGGACGCCGCCCGGGCCATCAGGAGTATTCGCAGCCGCATCAATATTCCGCTGGTGGCCGATATTCACTTCGATCACCGCCTGGCCCTATTGAGCCTGGAGGCCGGCGCCGACGGCCTGCGCATCAATCCCGGCAACATTGGAGGGCGGGTCAAGGTCCGGGAGGTCGTGGCGGCGGCGCAGGACCGGGGTGTACCGATAAGGATCGGGGTTAATGCCGGTTCACTGGAGAGGTCATTGCTGGAGAAATACGGGAAGCCATGTCCGGAGGCGATGGTGGAAAGTGCCCTTGGTCATGTTGCCATTCTGGAAGACCTGGGCTTTGCAAACATCAAGGTGTCGCTCAAGGCTTCTTCTCTGCAATTAACCCTCGATTCGTACCGGTTAATGGCGCAAAAAGTTGACTACCCCCTGCACCTGGGGGTTACGGAGGCCGGCACCCTGGAGCGTGGGTTGATTAAGTCGGCTCTGGGAATAGGGCTGCTTTTGTACGAGGGTATTGGAGATACAATCCGGGTATCCCTGACGGCTGACCCGGTCTATGAAGTGTGGGCGGGGTTCCAGATCCTGAAGGTGCTTGGTTTAAGAGATTGCGGGGCCGAACTCATTTCCTGTCCCACCTGCGGGCGAACGGAGATTGATATCATCCGCATCGCGGAGGAAGTGGACAAGCGATTGATGACGGTGAAAGAACCGGTGAAAGTCGCGGTTATGGGTTGCGTGGTGAACGGCCCGGGTGAAGCTAGAGAGGCCGACATCGGTATCGCCGGGGGCCGGGGGTTTGGGCTTCTGTTCAAAAAAGGGGAAATTGTAAGGAAAGTAGAAGAAGGTAAACTTGTGGATACCTTAATAGAGGAAATAGACAAAATCCTTCAAGGAGGCAAGGACAGCCAGTGAGAGCTACGGAACTGTTTTTTCCCCCCCTTAGAGAAGAACCCAGCGAGGCGGAGACGATCAGCCATCGCCTGCTGTTTCGGGCCGGGATGATTAGAAAGACCGCCGGGGGGATATACACTTACCTGCCCCTGGGCTACCGGGTCATCAAGAAGATAATCAACATCGTAAGAGAAGAAATGGACCGCGCCGGGGGTCAGGAAGTAGGGTTACCTATTGTCCAACCTGCCGAGCTGTGGATGCAGTCCGGACGGTGGTTGGTTTACGGGGACGAGATGTTTCGCTTGAAGGACCGGCACCAGCGGGATTTCTGCCTGGGGCCCACCCATGAAGAGGTCATTACGGATATAGTCAATCACGAGGTGCACTCGTACCGTAACCTGCCCTTGCTGTTATACCAGATTCAGAACAAGTACCGCGATGAGATTCGGCCCCGGTTCGGCCTGATGCGCGGGCGGGAGTTCATAATGAAGGATCTTTACTCTTTCGATGTTGATGAGGATGGACTGGAGTTGTCCTACCGCAAGATGTATGAGGCTTACTGCCGGGTATTCGACCGCCTGGGCCTGGACTACCGCGTGGTGGAGGCTGACAGCGGTGCCATCGGTGGCAATGTCAGCCATGAGTTTATTGTGCTGGCCGACACCGGCGAGTCGACAGTTGTCTTCTGTGATACCTGCCAGTATGCTGCTAACGTAGAGAAGGCTGAGAGCGTTCCCGAACCCAGGGGTGACCGTGAGGAGGCTTCACCCGTACAGAAGGTGCATACACCTGGTCAGAGGACGATTCAGGACCTTTGCGCGTTTCTGGGTCTGCCGCAACACCGGCAAGTCAAGACCCTCGTTTACGTGGCCGACGGGCGGCCCGTGGTGGCACTGGTTAGGGGAGATCGCGAGGTCAATGAGATCAAGCTGAAGAATCATCTGGGAGCTAACCAGGTAGAGATGGCCGGTGAGAGTGTGGTCAGGGAGTTGACTGGAGCGGGGTTCGGTTCCCTGGGGCCGGTGGGGCTAAATCTGCAGGTATACGCTGACCGGGAAGTGGCGTTGATGAGCAACCTGGTATGTGGTGCCAACGAGGATGACTATCACTATATTAACGTCAACCCGGGGAGAGACTTTCAGCCGGCGGCTTATATCGATCTGCGCAACGCCCAGGAGGGTGACCTGTGCCCGGTATGCCGGGAAGGCCGGTTAAAACAAACGCGGGGGATTGAGACCGGCCATATCTTCAAATTAGGTACCAAATATTCGGAGAAGATGGACGCTACCTTCCTGGATGAAAAAGGTAAGGAGAGACCTATGGTGATGGGTTGCTATGGGATAGGGATATCCCGCACCATGGCAGCAGCCATTGAACAGAATTACGATGAGGACGGTATTATCTGGCCCATAGCCATTGCACCGTTCCAGGTTATCATCATTCCGGTCAATGTGAAAAACCGGGAGCAGATGCAGGTGGCGGAGAGCCTGTACAGCGAGATGCAGAAAGCCGGGCTGGAGGTTATAATGGACGATAGGGATGAGAGAGCCGGGGTCAAGTTCAAGGATGCCGACCTTATAGGCATCCCGATAAGGATTACCATCGGCCCCAAGTCATTGCAGGCGGGCCAGGTGGAAGTAAAGAAGCGTTGGGAAAAGGACTTCGAAATGGTGGAGATCGACCAGGCCCTGGCGAAGGTCAGAGCCATTATTAGTGCTGCTGCAGTGCAAGCATAGCCTTAGAAAACCATGAGAAGTACGGGGAGAGGAATGCTGCCGTTCCTTCCTAGCAAGGGTGATGCAAGTGTCTGAGTGGGAGATTATTCTCAGGTTAGCCCTAGCCTGTTTTATGGGCGCACTGATCGGCCTGGAAAGAGAAAGCCTAAACCGGCCGGCTGGTTTGAGGACCTACACCCTGGTTTGCATGGGGTCCGCCCTGGCCATGATCGTTTCCTTGGATATGTATTATCAATACCATCATACGGTCAATGCGGACCCGGGGAGGATCGCGGCCCAGGTGGTTAGCGGTATAGGTTTTCTTGGGGCCGGGACCATCATGCGGGAGGGGGCCAATATCAGGGGACTGACCACCGCGGCCGGCCTGTGGGTCGTGGCTTGTATCGGGCTGGCCATTGGAGCCGGGATGTACGTTCCGGCAGTAGTTACCACCGCCCTTATCCTGTTTGTGCTCATTTATTTCTTTAAATTTGAAGAAAAGATCACTGCCTTCCGTGAATACAAAGGCTTTGTACTGGTAGTGGAAGACAAACCTGGTCAGGTAGGAAGGATCGGTTCTATCCTGGGTGATATGGGAGTGTTAATCAAGAATATTCAGCTGGAACGCCTGGAGGGAGACGAAGGCCTGGAGGTTGAGCTGTTGCTGCAGATGCCGCCTACCTTACCCCCAAGTATGGTCATGGAAGAACTATCCAAGGTGCCGGGTTGCCGGGAAGTAGAAAGGATTAACTAATGTAGGCTAGATGGGCCCGGAGATGCACGGAGTGCTGCGGTTTGTGCTCGCATGAGCACACTACCCAAAGAATCTTTGCTCGGGTTGTAACTTCTACATTCGCCGGAGGGCTCAGCGTTGCCCACTAGATATGGGCTTTCCAACCACGAATGAATGGGGTCAGCAGCCCGGGCAGGCTTGAGATAGTGAACAGAAGGAAAGGTGGCTGGGGCAAGCTGACGGCATGAGTGCCGGGCTGCCGTGGTAAAGAAGAGGGCATTGATGAGTGGATGGCCGGCCCAGGCGGTTGACTGGATGAGTGCCGGGCTGTCCTAGTTGCGAATGTACCATACCGGAGGCAAGATATCCCATGGACTGGAAACAGTTGTTACGCGAATTTGGAATTGAGAATAACCACTATTGGCACGGGACCCGTGTCAGGAAGGTAAAGGTCAACCGGCAGGAAAGGCTATGGGATATCTGCTTGTTGTCCCCGCGTCCTGTTCCCGGTGAAGAGTTGCGCAGGGTGGAAGCGGCTCTGGCCAACCGGGTCAATCCCCTACAGGGGGTCAGGGTGCAGTTGGAGCTCATGTACCCCGAGGATGGAATAAAAGAGATACTCGAGCACAGAAAGGATGATTTGTCATCCTATTTATTTTCTCCCCCCAACGAGCGGTGGGCGGGTCTTGTCGAGTGGCGGCCGGAAAGGAACTCGGTCAACCTGGTTATAGGTGACCGGTCCCAGTGGGAGGAGTTTCTGGAGACAGGTGCCTGTTCCCGGCTGGCGCACTGGTTCTGGGATGAATACCGTCTCAATATCCTGGTCAAGAGTACCTGCCCCGGGGACACGGTTGCCGCGGTTACCAGGCCGCGAGTTGTCCCGGAGCTGCGGGGCCTGGAAGGGGACCTGCTGCGCGCAGCGCCGCCCCGGCGCAAGCGAACCGGGCAGCGCCGGAAAGAAAAGGCAATAGACAACCAGCTCAAAGGCCTTCCCATTCCGGTGGGCGAGGTTGAGGAGGGTATGCGCCAGGCAGTGGTGGAGGGAGTGGTAATCAACCTGGACAAGCGCGTGCTTAAAGAAGGCCGGCAGTTGATTACCTTGTATGTAACTGACTACAGCGATACCCTGACCTGCAAGTACTTTTGTGAACCTGATGAGGAAGATGCCATTAAGGTTGGTGATTGGCTCAGGGTTCAAGGGGTGGTCAGGTTTGATGAATTTGAGAAAGAAACCGTCTTGTTCATTAATGCCTGGCAGAAAACCGTCGCCCCTGAACGGCGGGACGGGGCGGCGGAAAAGCGGGTCGAACTACACGCGCATACCGTGATGAGCGCTATGGACGGAGTGGTCAAGGTCAAGGAGCTGGTCGAAAGGGTGGCCGCCTGGGGACACCCCGCAGTGGCCATTACTGATCACGGGGTGGTTCAGGCTTTTCCCGAAGCTTACGAAGCTGCCCGGAAAAAAGGGGTTAAACTTATATACGGGCTCGAAGGCTACCTGGTAGATGAGTTGAAGCAAAGGCATGCCTACCACATTATAGTTCTCGCCCGTAACCAGGAAGGACTGCAAAACCTGTACCGCCTGGTGAGCATCTCCCACCTCGACAACTTCTACCGCACCCCGCGGATTCAGCGCCAGGATATTGCGCGGCATCGGGAAGGGTTGATACTGGGCACCGCCTGCGAGGCGGGAGAACTTATCACCGCCTACCTGGAAGGGCGGAGTGATGATGAACTGCAGCGCATAGCCTCGTTTTACGATTTCCTGGAAATACAACCCCTGGGAAACAACGAATTCCTGGTACGTGACGGCCGGGTATCGTCCCGGGAAGACCTCAAAAAAATGAATGCGTACATAGTAGAATTGGGAGAAAAACTGCGGCTGCCGGTAGTCGCTACCGGAGACGTACACTTCCTGGACCCGCATCACGAGGTCTACCGGAAAATACTGCAGGCCAACAAGGGATACGAGGACGCTGAGGCTCAGGCCCCTTTGTACCTTCGTACCACTGAGGAGATGCTGGCCGAATTTGCTTATCTCGGCCCGGACAAGGCTTTCGAGGTGGTGGTGGAAAATCCCCGGCGGATTGCGGCGGAAATCGAGACACTGAAGCCGGTCCCCGACGGGAACTATTTTCCTACCATCGAAGGAGCCGAGGAGGAGATTACGCGACTTGCCTGGGAGAATGCCCACCGGATTTACGGAAACCCTTTGCCGGAATTGGTGGACAAGCGCCTGCGGCGTGAACTTGACGCCATAATCAACAACAACTTCAGCGTACTATATTTAATCGCTCATAAATTAGTCAGAAAATCCAATGAAGACGGCTACCTGGTAGGCTCCCGTGGCTCGGTTGGTTCTTCGCTGGTTGCCTTCTTGACCGGTATCACCGAGGTTAACCCGCTGGTTCCTCATTACCGCTGTCCACGGTGCTGCTATACCCGGTTCGTTGAGGATGGCTCCGTAGGGTGCGGGGTTGACCTTCCCGAGCTTACCTGCCCCAGGTGCGGTACATCTTTGACCCGTGACGGCTTCGACATACCGTTTGAAACATTTCTGGGATTTGAGGGAGACAAGGTACCGGACATCGACCTAAACTTTTCGGGCGAGTACCAGGCCCGAGCCCACCAGTATGTAGAAGAGGTGTTTGGGCGGGAGCACGTTTTCCGGGCGGGTACCATCAATACCCTGGCCGAGGCCTCGGCCATCGGTATGGTTAGGAACTACGCCGAAAAGAACCAGATGCGACTGCGTAAGGGCGAAGTCCTGCGACTGGCAGCCGGGATTGCGGGGGTCAAGAAAACCAGCGGCCAGCACCCGGGAGGGTTGATCGTGGTGCCTCGGCAGAACGATATCCATGAGTTCACTCCGCTGAATTACCCGGCGAACAAGATAGAGAGCGGGGTGGTTACTACCCATTTTGACTACCATTCCATCAGTGAACGGCTGGTAAAGCTCGACATTCTGGGACATGATGACCCGACCATGATCAAGGTTCTGGAGGACATGACCGCGTGCCGGGCTGTGGAGATCCCCTTGAACGAGCCGCAGACCATGAGATTGTTTTCCGGAGTTGAACCCCTGGGAGTCTCCCCCGAGGAACTCCATTCCCAGGTTGGTACTTATGGGGTTCCCGAATTCGGTACCCGCTTTGTACGGCAGATGCTCGAGGTTACCCGTCCCCGGACCTTCGCGGAACTGGTCAGGATAAG